>NZ_JAQDPG010000007.1:0-246337 GCF_027659535.1 Enterococcus malodoratus
TAAGCACTACTGGAAAGAAGTTGAGGAGTATGTCAAAGAGATCCGCTAACGTCGCCAATAAAGGAGGATTTCATGAAGAAAAATATCAAGGAAGTTATTTCAGTGGCTCATGTTCATGGGTATGAAAAGCTGAAAGATATCAAAATGATGGACAAAACAAGATACTCAGCACTTATAGGTAAACTCGACTGTTTGTCCGGGACCGTCGTTATATCCTCGTCTGCCAGAAATTAAAAATCGTGTGAATAGCGGTTCCGCTACCCCATCAGCGCCGAGTACACCTAACAAGCCGCAGAATCCGCTAACTGCAGGCTCTGGTTATTCTGTTTTAGCTGATGGAAAAGGGAACAAAGGACACTTAGACGAATATGGACCAACTGGTTCTAAGCTTAAAGTTCGTGGGTGGCATATAGCAAACTATAAATATGAATGTATCATTTTAATCGATCGGGTGACTGGAAAAGAAGTTACACGGCAAATAGCCAAAGGGGTGGCTCGTCCAGATGTAAACAAGGCCTACAACACAAAGGGGAATGTTGGATTTGATGTAACATTTGACTTGAAACCGCTAAAAGGAAGGTCAATTGTTGTTTTGATGAGAGCGACAAATGATCCGAAAGGAAATATTGCAGGAGGGTTCCAAGATTTCACGGAAACTCGTTGGTATCACGATATTAAGTAAAACAAAGCCCTCTCTACCTTAATTGGTTGAGAGGGCTTTGTTTAGTATCCGTTTGCTTTATCTTGTTCTGCCAAACGAGCGTTTTCAGCTTCAATAGATGCTTGTTGTTCAGCATCTTGTCTTTGTAACTCAGCATTTTGGCGTGCGGCTTCAGCCTCCATGGCTGCTCTTTCATTAGCTTCCTGTTGCCTATACTCAGCATTAACTCTTGCCGCTTCAGCTTCCATTGATGCCTGTGCCTCGGCTTCTTGTCTTCGGTACTCGGCATTTTGCCTTTCAGCCTCAGCCTCTAAAGAAGCCTGTTGTTCGGCCGCATTTTGTTCTGGAGAAGCTGAACTATCTTGTTGATTGGATTCAACTGATTCAGAACTTGATGTGCTGCTGGAGTCTTTTTTTGAAGATTTTTTCGTTGATGAACTCTTTTCAGTTGATGCAGACGAGCCATCAGTTTTCTTGTCATTCCCACCACCGCAGGCAGCTAATAAAATTACTAATGCGAAAACAGATATTAACCCTAATGTCTTTTTCAAAATTTCCCCTTCTTTCGGTAAAATAATGTTTACAATTTCATTTTATCATTGAATGGTTTTGTTTTCTTGCAACATTTGAGTTGAATGCTAATTATGAAGGTTTAAAAGTTATCATCCTTCCGGAAATCCGACGCCTTCGCAAAACGATTTGGATTTCACGAAACGCGTTCAAGAGTGCGGTTCAATGATGGGAATTGAGCTGATGGACCACATTATTGTCGGAGAAACCAAATATTTCAGTTTACGTGAAGAAAAATACTTAAAGTAGCAATTGAAAACCCTTGCGCGCTAGATAAAACCAGTGTTAAACTATTATTGTAATTTTGTTTGAGTTGCGAGTTGGTATACGTATGTTTCCCTTTTCGTAGGCCGGCAATGTTACAATCAATTAGTGCTTAGGCACGAGGAGGATTTTATTCATGGAAAACGGAACAGTAAAATGGTTTAACGCAGAAAAAGGTTTTGGCTTCATTACTCGCGAAGATGGCAGCGATGTATTCGTACATTTCTCAGCTATCCAAGGTGACGGCTTTAAAACAATCGAAGAAGGTCAAGCAGTAACTTTTGACGTTGAAGAAAGCGATCGTGGACCTCAAGCAGCTAACGTAGTTAAACAATAAAACGACAAGCCTTAGAGAATTTCTCTAAGGCTTTTTTTGCGCATTCGATTTTACCATGTGATGCCGATTCTGAGTAATCCTGAGATTAGCTTTCTAATGAAAATTCAAAGAAACGATCTTCCTCTAAATCTTCGGTATGGTTAGCGTTATTGATCGCTAAGGCGGCTTTTCCGATGCAATACTGCCAGAAAAAGTCAAAAAAGAAACAATCACTTTTTTCTGGATGAATAGTAGCAAAAACCTCTCTGGTTACTTGCTTAACTAATTGAATCGTGTCTGAGTCCTGTAAGAAAAAACGATGAAATTCATCTGGATAATCCGTTGCATAGTTTGTAATGGCCGTTGACATAGCCTGCAGTGATTTTGGTTCTTGGTCTTCTAAAAAGTCGGTGTATTTAACTAAGATGCGATTAGTCAATACTGACTTCAATTCAGCCAAGTTGGCAAATTCGCGATAGATCGGTTGGGTCGAGCAGGCGATATGCTGGGCGATGTTGCGGGCATGAAATTTTTTAAAACCTTCATTAATAATTAGTTGATAAGCGCCGTCAATAATGTGGCTCCGTTGCACGCGTTGTGTTCTTACCATAATCAATCTTCCTTTATCCTAAATTCAAGAAACTATAAAATAACTAGTGATAGTTATCAGCTCTTTCTAACTAATCTTCATTGTGCAAATAATACGGTTATTTGTCAATCGATTTTTTGATAATTTCAAGAAAATAATATTTTATTTTGCAAAAAAATCGCTAGTTATTTATGTGGACTGAAAAGGCATCATAGGCAGGATTGAATAAAAAAACACCTATCTGGCTTTCAGATAGGTGTTTTGACTAACGTTTTAATACTATTAAATATCTGGTGTCATGATCATAGGCAAGATCATTGGGTGACGTTCAGTTTGATCAAATAGAAACGGCTGTAATGCAGCGACCATTGCGTTTTTCAATTTTGTTTCAGTGCAACCAGTCTCATTCAGAGCTTCTCGCAAGGCATGGAATAAGATTCGTTGTCCTTCATTGATCATTTCGCCAGATTCACGCATATAGACAAATCCTCGAGACAAAATGTCTGGACCAGCTAAAATTTCTTTCTTCTCAATATCAACTGTAGCGACAGCTAAGACTAAGCCTTCTTCAGAAAGAATACGGCGATCGCGCAAGACGACGTTTCCGATATCACCGATACCGCTGCCGTCCACATATACATCACTCGCGTTAAAATGACCTGCACGCCGAGCGCTGTCCGCGGTTAGCGCAAGCATATCACCATTTTCCATGATGAAACAATTTTCTTCAGGAACACCAGTATCCTGTGCTAAGCCGGCATGGATTTTCAACATTCTGAATTCACCATGAATCGGAACAAAATATTTTGGTTTCATTAAACGGAGCATCAATTTTTGTTCTTGCTGACTGCCGTGACCAGAAGTGTGGATATTGTTAACTTTTCCATGGATTACTTCGGCACCAGCTTCAGAGAGCAAGTTGATCAAATGATTGACGCTGGTAGTATTTCCAGGGATGGGTGAACTTGAAAAGATCACGGTATCGTCTGGCTGAATCTGGATCTGACGGTGTGTTCCGTTCGCGATCCGTGATAGAGCCGCCATAGGTTCACCTTGAGATCCGGTACATAAAATCATCAATTCATTGGCCGGCAAATGGTTGATTTCGTGAGCATCAACAAAAGTACCATCAGGCACATCAATGTAACCTAATTTTTGTCCATTGACGATCGCATTTTCCATACTGCGGCCGAATACAGCGATTTTACGTCCCGTGGCAACAGCAGCCGAAGCAGCTTGCTGCAAACGAGAAATGTTAGAGGCGAAGGTGGCGAAAATGATTCGACCTTCGATTTTTCCCATAATACGCAAGATCGATTGACCGATCGATTGCTCAGACTTAGTAAAGGTTGGGACTTCTGCGTTGGTACTGTCAGAAAGCAGGCACAAAACGCCTTCTTCTCCAAGCTTTGCCATGCGATGCAAGTTTGCAGGTTGACCAACCGGTGTGAAGTCGAATTTGAAATCTCCGGTTTCCACAACATTTCCAGAAGGAGTTTTAACAACAACACCTAATGGATCAGGAATACTGTGAGTGGTGCGGAAAAAGCTTACAGATGTTTTACGGAAGCGAATCACAGAATCTTCATCGATCTCATGCAATTCTGCGTCACGCAGTAAACCGTGCTCATCCAATTTGTTTTTGATCAGTGCCAAAGCTAGTGCGCCAGCGTAGATCGGAATATTGGCTTGCTTTAATAAATAAGGCACACCACCGATATGATCCTCATGTCCGTGAGTAATCACGAGTGCTTTTACTTTATTGATATTTTGGACAACATAACTAAAATCGGGAATGACATAATCAATTCCTAGCAGATCATCTTCGGGAAATTTTATTCCAGCATCAATGATGATGATCTCATCTTGAAATTGAACCCCATACATATTTTTTCCGATTTCGCCCAATCCACCAATGGCAAAGACACCAGTTTCATTGTTTTTTAGCGAAAGTTTCATATTAGAACTCCGTTAACTTAAAGTCGGCATTTTCTTTTTCGTATTCTAAGTGGTTGCCTTCTAAAAGTTGGATATATTCCACGTTATATGGGGTATTCTCGCGTAATAAATTGTGAACCATTTCTTCGTTGTCCGCTTCCACATACAATGATTGTGTTTGCTCACGTTTTGGATTGCGTTCTTTGGTTTCTTGATAATAAACTTTGTAAATCATGAATCTATCTCCTTTATTTGCTTTATAGCAATTTTTTCCACGACAAAATGAGGGGCGGCTGCCACCTATTTTCTTATGCTCGACGACTTAGCTTTGGCTAAAGCGCTGAGAAGAAGCCTCGTCTTTGCTTCTTGCTTGAAAAAATAATTTCACCGTTCTTTGGGTTGTCCTTACAACAATTACTTGTAGTTTATCACAGAATAAATAAGAAGTATAGAAACTAGGAAGTGAAATGGGGATTCATAAGAAATTTTCAGAAAGTCTAAAAAACAAAATAAAAAAACAATTTTCTAAGCGGGCAGAAGAAGTTCATTTATGCTATATTGGAGACATTACGGTATAGAAAGAGGCGAGAATAATGAAGTTGATGTTGCGGTATACCTTGCGTTACAAGAAGCTATTATTGTTTGATTTCATCAGTGTTTTTGGATTTATCTTGATTGAGTTGGGGTTGCCGACGATTTTAGCCATGATGATCGATAAAGGAATTGGAAATAACGATTTTGACTATGTTCAAAGAATGGGTATTGTGATGATTGCGATTACTGTAATTGGAATTATCATGAGTATCTCATTGCGTTACTTCAGTTCTCAAATCACATCTAGAATGGTAGCGGCAATACGAGATGATCTTTTTGAAAAAGTTCAGACTTTTTCTCATTCAGAGTACGAGCAGATCGGTGTACCTTCATTGATTACTAGAGCAACAAATGATGCTTATCAAATCATGTTGTTCATGCAAAATATTTTGACGACTGGTTTTATGACCCCAATGATGTTTGGGATGAGCTTGTACTTGATTATGCGTACGAGTCCAGGCTTAGGTTTTTACGTTTTGTTGGCGCTGCCGATATTGTTGTTAGCAGTCATTCTGATTGCAAAATATTCAGAACCATTGTCGACGAAGCAGCAAAAAAACTTAGACAATATCAATGGGATATTGCGAGAAAACTTATCAGGACTACGAGTAATCCGTGCGTTTGTTAATGAAAAATTTGAAGAAATGCGTTTCCGTTTAGTCAATGATGCATATACAAATAGTTCTAAGAGTTTGTTTCACTTAATGGCAGTAGCACAGCCGGGTTTTTTCTTTCTATTTAATATTGTGATGGTCTTGATCATTTGGAATGGAACAGTTCAAATCAGTGACGGCTCTTTGGCAGTTGGAACATTGATTGCTTTTATCGAGTATATTTTCCACGCATTGTTTTCTTTCATGCTTTTTGCAACGGTCTTTATGATGTATCCTCGAGCAAATGTTTCAGCACAGCGAATTCAAGAAGTTTTTGATATGGATCCGCTGATCAAGGACAATCCTGAAAAGACAGTGGAACCAACTAAAAAAAGTTCGTTGGAATTTCGTGATGTAACTTTTGCTTATCCTGGGCATGCAGAAAGCCCTGTGATTCGCAATGTCAGCTTTACAGCGAATCTCGGAGAAACAGTAGCATTTATCGGGAGTACTGGGTCAGGAAAATCAACATTAATTCAATTAATTCCCCGTTTCTACGATGTGACAGCGGGCCAGGTTTTAGTTGACGGTCAGGATGTTCGAGATTATCGTTTAAAGGATTTACGTGAAAAAATCGGCTATATTCCGCAAAAGGCTCAATTATTTAATGGAACGATCGCGGATAATTTGCGTTACGGAAAGAAAGACGCAACCCAAGAGGAAATGGAGCTGGCGGCAGAGATTGCGCAAGCAGCAGATTTTATCGCACAAAAACCAGATGGTTATCAAGAGGAGCTGGCAGAGGGCGGTAGTAATTTCTCTGGTGGCCAAAAGCAGCGTTTAGCAATCGCCCGTGCGGTGATCCGTCGTCCAGAAATATATATTTTTGATGACAGCTTTTCTGCACTGGATTATCAAACAGACGCGAAATTACGCGCTCGTTTGAAAAAGGAAACGACTGATTCTGCTGTTTTGATTGTCGCGCAGCGTGTCGGCACGATCATGCATGCAGATAAAATTGTGGTTCTTAACGAAGGGGATGTCGTGGGTATAGGCTCCCACCGAGAACTGTTGGAAAAATGTCCAATTTATTATGACATTGCCGCATCACAATTATCGAAGGAGGAATTAGCATGAGAAAATATACTTCTTCCTTAAAGCGTTTGATGCATTATATTAATCCTTACAAAAAATCATTTATCTTAGTTTTAGTCCTTGCCGTAGGAACCCTGGTTTTAGGAACGTGGCTGCCGTATTTAACAGGTTTGCCAACAACTGAGGTCAGTAAAAATATCGCACAAGGAGAACCGGTCAATTTTGATTATTTATTTAAATGGCTGATCGTGATTGTGATTGTTGGTATTTTCTATTGTGTTACTCAGTTAGGGACTGGTTGGTTGATGGCTAATGTGGTTCAATCCGCGATGCGGGATCTGCGAGATGATATTGAAGCAAAAATCAATCGTCTGCCGGTATCCTATTTTGACCGTAACCAGCAAGGGAATATCCTGTCACGGGTGACTAACGATGTGGATGCTGTAAGTAATGCTATGCAACAAGCGATTATTAAATCGATCAACGCTGTTTTAGGAATTTTGTTAGCAGTGGGCATGATGTTTTATATTAATCCCATGATGGCAATTTTATCTATGATCATGATTCCTTTATCAATCGTGATCTCACGAAAGATCGTACAGGTGTCGCAAAAAGATTTCCAAGGAATGCAAAATTCGCTTGGAGACTTGAATGGTTTCGTACAAGAAAATATGACGGGTTTCAGTGTTTTGAAGCTTTACGGCCGCGAACAAGAGACCTTAGCCGGGTTCAGTGAAGTCAACCACGAATTGCGTCGATTTGGTTTTCGAGCAGCTTTTGTGTCCAGCTTAATGCAGCCGCTTGTTCAATTAACTGCGTATGCAACCTATATTGCAATGGCGCTTTTAGGTAGTTGGAACGTGATTCATGGTGTAATCCTAGTTGGTCAGCTGCAAGCCTTCATTCAATATATTTGGCAAGTCAGCCAACCGATGGGAGAAATCACGCAATTGTCTTCGATGATCCAAAGTGCATCGGCTTCGGCTAAGCGGGTCTTTGAAATTCTGGATGAACCAGAAGAAATATTGAATGAACAAGATCTGCCATTGCCAGAACCCGTTCAAGGAAATGTCGTTTTCGATCATGTTAAATTCAGTTACGATCCGAAGAAACCGCTGATTGAGGATTTGAGTTTTGAGGTTAAGGCAGGTGAAACGGTAGCGATCGTTGGACCGACCGGTGCTGGCAAAACAACTTTGATCAATTTGTTGATGCGCTTTTATGATATCAACAGCGGAAGAATTTTGATTGATGGCGTGAATACCCAAGAAATGAATCGTTCCGATGTTCGTTCGCTATTCGGGATGGTTTTGCAGGATGCTTGGTTATATGAAGGAACGATTGGCGATAATATTCGCTTTGGACGGCTGGAGGCCACAGATTATGAAGTGGTTGATGCGGCCAAGACTGCCAATGTCGATCATTTTATTCGTACAATGCCAGGCGGTTATGAGATGGAGATCAACTCAGAAGGGAATAATGTTTCGCTTGGTCAGAAACAATTATTGACGATTGCTCGTGCAATTATCTCTGATCCCAAAATCTTGATTTTAGATGAAGCTACTAGTTCGGTAGATACTCGACTAGAGGGTCTGATCCAAAAAGCGATGGATCGAGTGATGGAAGGTCGAACTAGTTTTGTAATTGCTCACCGTTTATCGACAATTCGCGATGCAGATCACATCTTAGTGATGAGAGATGGACAGATCATTGAACACGGGACGCATCTTGAATTATTAGCACAAGGCGGCTTCTATGAACAGCTTTATAATAGTCAGTTTATGGAAGAAGCAGAATAGAACAATATGATCAGAGGCACGAAGTTTTCTTCGTGCCTCTTTTTTACTGCTTAAAACTGATGAATCGAGGACCATACACATTATTTATTCATGAGAGGAGCAGCTTTTTTTCTAATTTCTGACGACAGATCATTTAACGGCAAACTGTACTGGTTTAGAAGGGGGAGATTCTCTAAGCCGCAGTGTTTCAACCTATCAGTTAGTTTTTGCCCTAAATAAAAATAACGGATAATTTTTATTAAAAATAGAAAGCGTTTTCTTTTGAGAGTGATACTTTGCTAAAAACTACACCAGTTTTGTTGTTTTATTCTTTAAATATTCCTACAATTTTCCTAACAAGACGAATCAATAAAAAAACACTTTTTATTAAGTATTGAAAGAAAGGAGCTAATCGGTTCGTTATAAAAATACAAATTGGAGGAAATAGTTATGTCGAGCCCCAAGAAAAAGAAATTAACACTGATCTCACTTATTCTTATGATTTTTACTTCGGTATTTGGCTTCACTAATATTACACGAGCGTTCTATTTGATGGGTTATGCATCAATACTTTGGTATGTGTTGGCCGCAGTTACATTTTTCTTGCCTTTTGCATTTATGCTTTCAGAATACGGTGCAGCGTTTAAAGATCGTAAGGGTGGAATTTATTCCTGGATGGCAGAATCATTTAACCCCAAATTTGCCTTTATCGGCACATTTATGTGGTATGCCTCTTACATTATTTGGATGGTGAATGTAGGATCCGGAATTTGGATTCCTTTATCAAATGCGATTTTTGGTGTAGATAAAACACAGCAATGGACACCGTTTGGTTTGTCGGGTGTACAAACGTTAGGGATATTGGCTATTTTTTGGATTATTTTAATCACATTTGTCTCTTCAAGAGGATTGGATAGTATCAAAAAAGTGACTTCGATTGGTGGAACAGCGGTGGCCTTAATCAACGTTGTACTATTTCTCGGCGGATTAACTATTCTTTTATTAAATGGTCATATGGCACAGCCGTTAAGTCCAGGCGCCTTTTTCAAATCACCAAACGCGGATTATTCAACAATGATCCAAGTCTTTGGTTTCTTAGTATTTGCAATATTTGCCTATGGCGGCTTAGAAGTTGTAGGCGGGTTAGTTGATGAAACCGAAAATGCAGAGAAGACGTTTCCGCGAGGAGTAGCAATATCGGCCATCGTAATTGCGATTGGCTATGCGGTCGGAATCTTTATGATGGGAGCATTTACGAACTGGAATTTTGCTTTTACACAATTTTCCGATGCGGAAGTAACTTTAGGAAATGTAGCCTACATTGCTATGAATAATATGGGGTATCAATTGGGTCATGCATTGAATATCTCAGAGGCAGCCTCAGTGACGATGGGTGTGTGGGTATCTCGCTACATGGGCTTGTCGATGTTTTTAGCTTTGACCGGAGCGTTCTTTACATTGATTTTTTCTCCATTGAAACAATTGATTGAAGGGACACCAAAAGAGGTCTGGCCTGAATTTTTAACGAAAACAAAAAATGATTTACCAGTCAACGCTATGAAAGTTCAAGCAGCAATCGTGATCGCAATCGTCGCATTGGTTTCATTCGGCGGCAGCGGTGCGAAGTACTTTTTCCAAGTGCTGGTTTCAATGACCAATGTTTCGATGACGATTCCTTATATGTTCTTAGCGATTGCCTTTATTGGCTTCAAGAAGAAAAAGGAAATCGAAAAACCGTTTGAAATTTATAAGACACAAACAATGGCAAACATCGCAGTAACAGTCGTCACGTTTGTGGTCGGCTTTGCCAATGTCTTTACCATCGTTCAGCCAGCGATGCAGGGAGATATTGCTGGAACCCTTTATTCAATTTTAGGACCGGTTATTTTTGGAATTATCGCAGTGGTCATGTACAGCCGCTATGAGCGAAAATATATTTTATCATCAAAAACAGTACAGAGGTGAAAACATGGAAAATTTAATGACCTATTTAGATAAGTATGCAATGTTGATCGTCAAAACAGGCGTGAATGTACAAAAAGACGACTTAGTACAGTTAGATATTTCGGTTAACCAAGCCCCGTTAGCTCGACTGATCGTTAAAAAAGCCTATGAAGCAGGTGCAAGCCAAGTTGTTTTACGTTGGACAGACGATACAATCTTACGAGAGCAAGTAGAAAACATGGACATCGAAGAATTACGTACTGTTCCTGAATATAAGCAAACTGAAATGGAGGAAATGTTCAAACGTCGAATTAGTCGAATTAGCGTTGTCTCGCAGGATCCAGGTGTTTTTTCTGGAGTAGCGAAAGAACGTATCGAGGCTTATCAACAATACGACCGTCAATTATTATTTGGTCTGCGTCAAGCGGCGGCAGCAAATAGAATTAGTTGGACAGTTGTAGCAGCCTCCGAAGCATCATGGGCAGCAAAAGTTTTTCCTGAACTGCCAGCAGCGGAGCAAGTAGATGCATTGTGGGATGCTATTTTTAAGGCAACGAAAATTTACGAGGCAGATCCTGTTGAAGCATGGTCGCTGCATGAGAAGCGGTTGCAAGAAAAAGCAGCAATGATGAATCAAGAGCAATTCCAAGCTCTGCATTATCAAGCGCCTGGAACAGATCTGACCATCGGGTTGCCAGAAAATCATATTTGGGACAGTGCCCGCAGCATCAATGAAAAAGGTTTTGAGTTTATGGCGAATATGCCGACAGAAGAAATTTTTACCGCTCCTGATCGGCGTGTGGCAGACGGAGTTGTTTCTTCAACCAAGCCATTGGCTTATGCGGGACAAGTAATTACGGGAATAAAATTGACTTTCAAAGATGGTGCGATCATTGACGTGAAGGCTGATCAAGGTGAAGAGGCCTTGAAAAGCTTAGTAGCGATGGATGAAGGCTCCAAACATTTGGGAGAAGCGGCTTTGGTGCCAGATCCTTCTCCAATCTCACAATCGAGGATTACCTTTTTCAGTACTTTATATGATGAGAACGCATCAAATCATTTAGCTATCGGCAATGCGTATGCATTTAATCTAGCCAATGGTGTAGAAATGACTGAAAAAGAATTAGCAGAGCATGGGTTGAACCGCAGCAAGAATCATGTGGACTTTATGATTGGCTCAGACAAGATGAATATTGATGGTATTCGTAAGGATGGCAGCCGCGTAGCGATTTTTAGAAACGGCGACTGGGCTTAAGCGTTTTTCTTATATTGAAAACAAAGAGGCTTTGCATTTTGAGGTCTCTTTGTTTTTTATTTAGTTTTGAAGAGTGGAAGGCGTGCTATACTAGTGATTGAGGTGAGAAGAATGGTAGATTTTATCGCAAATAGTTCAGATGTATATGGAGACGTAACACTTGGAGAAGGTTCGACCATTTGGTTTCAAAGTGTTTTGCGTGGTGACAGCAACACGATAGCAATCGGTAAAATGAGTAACGTGCAAGATGGTACGATCGTACATGTAGATCATGGCGCGCCGACAAACATCGGTGATTATGTAACGATTGGGCATGCTTGTATTATCCACGGATGTACGATTCATTCTGGGGCATTGATTGGAATGGGCGCTACTGTTCTGAACCACGCGGAGATTGGAGAGAATAGTTTGATCGGTGCGGGTTCATTAGTGACAGAAGGAACAGTCATTCCCGCAAACTCGTTGGCATTCGGTTCTCCTGCTCGTGTGATTCGCAAATTGACACCTGAAGAAATCAAAAAAAATCGCGAGAATGCAGAGCATTACTACGAACTTGGACAAGCATACTTGAACAAGGAGATTCTTCCAATAAAGGGATCCGCTCATGAAGGAGACTAGTTTTCTGTTGCTGCAGGCTCAATTAAGAACACTGTTTCCGAACGAAGGACTACATCAGTTAGCGATCTATGAAGACCAAATGGAGAAAATTCTGATTTTCTCAAGTCGTGGCTTGCATGTATTAGAAGAAGATGATTTAACAAAGAGGCCGCGAAATGTTTACTTCACTGCGGATTGTTTAAAACCTTTTGCGCTGAGACAAAACGCAGGTGTTTTTGAGTTGGTCATTGAGACCTTAGGAAGTCGCACATTCATTTTGGCCTTTCCGGATCAAATGGATGCTCATCAGGCAATGCAGACGCTTATAGATCTTTTAGCATGATAAGACGATTTAGTGTAATTTTTTTTTGATTCCCATTATAATCTTACTTAAAGGAAGTGATAGGAAATGGATGGAAGTAAATTTGATCAAGAACCAGTTAATGAAGAGGAATTATTGGTTCAAGGTTATCGCAAATATCATGGTGAGGGCGTTGATATTTATTACAACAAAGATATTTGTGCGCACATCGGGAATTGTGTAAGAGGAAATCCAGAAATTTTTGAGGTGGGTCGCAGACCGTGGATTATCCCCGATAACGGCAGTGCAGAAAATGCTAGTTATGTCGTAAATACATGTCCTAGCGGTGCCTTGAAATATATTGTGAAAAATTAAAGCTAAAAAAGCTGTAAGGAGAATTGTGATGGAAATCAAAGAAGAAAAAGAACGTTTTGTTTTATTGAATGATGCGAATGAAGAAGCAGGAGAAATGACTTGGTCGAATGCGGGTTCAGAAATCATGATTATTGATCATACATTTGTAGATCCAACTTATCGTGGCCAAGGTTTGGCAGAAAAATTGGTTGCTGCTGGTGTAGAAAAAGCGCGTAAAGAGGGTAAAAAAATTATTCCGTTATGCCCATTTGCTAAAAAAGAATTCGACGAAAAATCGGATTATGCAGATGTTTTAAGAAAATAAGTTTTTGACTTCTCTGGTCAAACGACTTCAATTGTGCTAAAGTAAAAAATGAGGTAGTTTGGAAATAAGGAGGATCAGCTTTTGTATAATTTTATTTTGGGTGTTATCTTAGTTTTATCAGTGATCATTGTCATTACGATCATGATGCAACCTAGCAAACAAAATAGTGCTGCGAGTGCTTTTACTGGTGGTGCGGATCAATTGTTCGGAAAGCAGAAAGCACGTGGCTTTGAAGCTGTTATGCAACGATCAACCGCAGTTTTAGGTGCGGTTTGGATGATTCTGCTCTTCGCATTAATGTTTTTATCAAGCAAATAAAACCGGCCTCTCAAGTGAGAGGTCTTTTTTATTTTGTATTTAGGTCAAATCAAGTACACTTTAAGATAGAGTGAGGATGCCAATTCGATTTTTTGCGATGTTTTGGCAGATCAAAGGTACGGAAAAAAAGAGCGAAATCAATTTTTCGTTTTTGAGAAAATGAAGATCAACTACGAGATCGGAGTGAAGAAAGATGATTCAAGCCCCAGGATCGTTGTTTCTGCCCCAGGGGAAACGAGCGGTTTTACTGCTACATGCCTATTCAGGCAGTCCGAATGATGTGCGGATGCTGGCGCGTTTTTTGGAAAAATTAGATTATACAGTTTATGTTCCACTTTACTCAGGACACGGAACAGCAGATCCTTTGGATATCTTGCAGGAAACTTCTGAGCAATGGTGGCAGGATAGTCAACAAGGCGTCAAATTTTTGCAATCACAAGGTTACCAGGAGATCGCTGCATTTGGACTTTCAATGGGTGGTATTTTTGCAACCCGTCTATTACAAGCATTGCCCAAACAATTTTTAGGAGGCGGTTTTTTCTGTTCGCCTATTGCACCAGTCAAAACCAATGTAACAAAAAACTTCCTATTATATGCCAAACAGGTGTTAGAACGAAACGGTGCGAAAACGACTGAAAACAAAATTGAAAGTTATCGTCCTCTAGTAGAACGACAATTGACAACAATCGAAGAGCAATCCCAAACAGCATATGAAAATTTAACGAAAATCGATTGTCCTTTTTTTATGGCGCAGGCAGGACAGGATGAGATGATCGAAGCGGATGGTGTTTTTCAAACGGCAGAGCGTTTGAAACAGACCGCCTTCACCTTAAACTGGTACCCGCAAAGCGGACATGTGATTACCGTAGGGCCCGAAAGAAGACAATTAGAACAAGATGTGGCCGATTTTTTAGCCGGTCTTGGCTGGAGAGAAGAAAATGGAGAGAAAAACAATTAAAGCAGAAATACTGGCTGGATTGAAAGCAGCCAATAAAAAAAGTCTTTCAATGGAAGAATTAGCAGAAGTTTTAGACATGCGCAAGAGCGAAGATTTTAAGTTATTAGTTCAAACGGTTGCGCAGCTTGAGCGAGAAAAAACTGTGGAATTTAATAAAAAGGGTCGTGTCATGCTGCCTTTTCAACCAATCGAAGTAGAAGGAATCTTTCGCCGCAATGAAAGAGGATTCGGCTTTGTAACGATTGATCCGGAAGAACCGGATATCTTTATCCCGAAAGAAGCAACGAACTTTGCGATGGATGGCGATATTGTCATGATCGATATTCAAAAGACGGCGGATCTCTTTTCTGATCGTGGAGCAGAGGGTCGTGTTGTTTCTATTAAAGAGCGGAAGATCCAACAGCTCGTGGGTGAATTCAATGCCTTTGACGTTGATGAGATTGCTGAATCAGATTTATTCGGTTACGTAACGCCGAAAGATAAAAAAAGTGCGCAGTTCAAAGTCTTCATTGCAGCAGAGGGGATTCAACCTGTTGATGGGAGTATCGTCATCGTTGAAATCACTCATTATCCTGAGAAGGGCTATGCTACGAGCTTGGAAGGGATGATTACTAAGGTAATTGGGCATAAAAATGATCCTGGTATGGATATTCTATCCATCGTAATCGCTCAAGGCATTCCGACATCCTTCCCCGATGAAGTTCAGACTGCTTCAGAGCAAGTGCCGGATAAAATTGCTGAAGCGGATCTAGTTGGACGCCGTGATCTGCGCGACCAGCAAATCGTTACGATCGATGGGGCTGATGCGAAAGATTTGGATGACGCAGTAACGGTTCGCAAGTTAGAAAATGGGAATTACTTCTTGGGTGTCCATATCGCGGATGTTTCTTATTATGTTACTGAAGATAGCGTCTTGAATAAAGAAGCTTTTGAACGTGGAACGAGTGTATATCTGACGGATCGTGTGATCCCAATGATTCCACAGCGTTTATCAAATGGTATCTGTTCATTAAATCCGCATGTACCGCGCTTGACCATGAGTTGCGAGATGGAGATTGATACTAATGGGATGATCGTTCATCATGAAATCTTCCAAAGTGTCATCCAAACGAGCGAACGAATGACCTACTCGGCTGTGAATGCTATTTTGGACAATGATTCTGAAACAGTCGAACACTATCATGAGTTAGTACCGATGTTTCATTTAATGAAGGAACTTCATCAAATTCTTGAAAATCGCCGCAAGCAGCGCGGAGCTATTAACTTTGAGGATCGTGAAGCGAAAATCATAGTTGATCCTGAGGGACGTCCAATAGATATTGAACTACGGGAACGGGGTGTCGGCGAACGATTGATTGAATCCTTTATGCTAGCGGCTAATGAAACAGTGGCTGAGCATTTCAATAAATTGAAATTGCCCTTCATTTATCGGATTCACGAGCAACCAAAGGAAGAAAAGATGCAGCGCTTCTTTGATTTTGCGGCAGCATTAGGAATTTTAGTTAAAGGGACAAAAAATACGATTACACCAAAAGATTTGCAGCAAGTCATCCATGATGTAGAAGACAAGCCCGAGTCCGCGGTTATTAACACAATGTTGCTGCGCAGTATGCAGCAAGCGCGTTATTCGGAAGACAATTATGGTCATTATGGATTAGCGGCGGAATATTACACGCACTTCACATCGCCTATTCGTCGTTACCCTGATTTGATCGTTCATCGCTTGATTCGGACATATAGCCAGGATCAAAGTGAAGCAACGAAAGAGAAGTGGGCAGAAACGTTGCCTGAGATCGCTGATCATAGTTCGAAAATGGAACGGCGTGCCGTGGAAGCAGAACGTGAAGTTGATAGTATGAAAAAAGCCGAATACATGGCCGAGAGGGTTGGCGAAGAATTCGACGGTATTATCAGCTCCGTTACAAAATTTGGAATCTTTATCGAATTGCCAAATACGGTTGAAGGCATGATTCATCTAAACGAGATGAAACAAGATTATTTCCATTTCATCGAAAATCAACTGGCTTTGGTGGGGGAACGTACTCGTCAAACATTTAAGATTGGACAAAAGGTCCGCATAAAGGTGACTAAATCTGATCCTGAAACCCGTGAAATTGATTTCGAGCTGCTTGAGGCTGAAGAGATACCTTCATTGGAGGTGCCGGGAAATAGTCAACGTAATCAACGAAGGAAACCGGCGGGCGGCAGAAAGAATAATAGGGATTCTAATAAGAATTACGGTAAGACTTCCGATCGTTCAAAGACAAGCAAAGAGAAGAAAAATAAAAAAGGCAAGAAGCCGTTTTATAAATCAGTAGCCAAAAAGAAAAAGCCAGGTAGAAAGAAGGGATAATATGCCAAAAGGTGAAGGCAAGTTAGTAGCACAAAACAAAAAGGCGCGACACGATTATACGATCATCGATACAATCGAAGCTGGAATTGTCTTGCAAGGGACGGAAATAAAATCAATCCGAAATAGCAGGATTAATTTAAAAGATGGATTTGCTCGAATTCGAAATGGTGAAGCTTTTTTATACAATGTTCATATCAGTCCTTATGAACAAGGCAACATTTTCAATCATGATCCTGTCCGTACGCGTAAATTGCTGATGCACAAAAAACAAATTGCGCGTTTAGCTGGTGAGGTCAAAAATACCGGGATCACATTAGTTCCGTTGAAAGTCTATTTGAAAGATGGGTTTGCGAAGGTCCTAATCGGTGTGGCTAAAGGGAAACATCAGTACGATAAACGGGAAACTTTGAAGCGTAAAGATGTTGATCGACAAATCAGCCGCACATTGAAAAACTATTCTCATCAGTAAAATATTCTTTTTCGCATATTCGATGATTATTTCTTTACTTAAACTTCGATTTTGATACGATTAGTTACAATCTATAATAGCCTAATTTCGGGCTAAAATAAGTACCAGAGCCGTCTAACGAAAGATAAAATAACGTTTCGAAATTTATCTTCAAGTTATTCGAAAAATTTTAGGAAAATTCTTTGAAATTTTCTTTCTCTGGTGGTAACATACGATAGTATTTTGAGGAGCAGCGCTAAGCAGGCACGAGCTGACGCCGAGTCGCTGGGAAGAGAGGTGAACTTGATTGAATGAAAAATCTTGGTTTTTCCATATTGGACCCATATGGTTTGACGGAACGGTAACGACAATGATTATCGTAACGTGTGTAATTGTCTTTTTCCTTGTCTATTCCTTTACACGCAATCTGTCATTGAAACCTAAAGGAAAGCAAAACGCAATTGAGTGGGTCATTGATTTCACTACGAACATTGTTGGTGACAATATGCCTCGTAAGGAAGTCAGAAATTTTAGTTTGTTCTCATTTACGTTGTTCTTATTTATTTTTGTAGCAAACCAAATTGGACTCGTCACAAAAATTGTCTCTGGTAATGATGTGACTTATTGGAAAAGTCCAACAGCTAATCCTTTTGTAACGATGGGATTGGCCTTACTTGTATTAATCTTAGCGAATTACCTAGGAACAGAAAAATTGGGATTAGGTCGTTACATCAAAAATTCTTTCTTCACACCGTCAGGACTATTTCCTATTAAGTTGATGGAAGAATTTACCAATGTTATCACGTTGGGCTTACGTCTTTACGGAAACATTTTCGCAGGTGAAGTATTGCTTTCGCTGATCGCAAGCATGGTTACAAGTGCAGGATGGTGGACACTGCCATTCGCTATACCGCTTGAAATGATTTGGATCGCATTCTCACTATTTATTGGTAGTATCCAAGCCTTTGTTTTCACAACTCTATCTATGGTTTATATTAGTCATAAAATCGAGGTAGAATAATAAAAAAATTAATACACTTTTTAGGAGGAAATTTATTATGAACTTTATCGGTGCAGGAATCGCAATCATGGGAGCCGCAATTGGGGCTGGTTATGGTAACGGACAAGTAATTTCAAAAGCAATTGAATCAATGGCGCGTCAACCAGAAATGTCAGGACAAATTCGTTCAACAATGTTTATCGGTGTTGGTTTGATCGAAGCTGTGCCAATTCTAGGTGTAGTATTAGGTATGTTGATGGTTTTCCAATAAAAATCAGTACTTTTTTGTTGAGACTCACTTCAAAGGTGAGCAGGAGGACCGCTTGACGGTTCTTTTAATGAGGAAGACGAACAGAAAGGAAGACCGAGTATGCTGAATCTAGTTATTGCTGAGGCTGTCAATACAACGCTCGGTAATTTAATTGCTGTTACGGGAGCATTCGTGATCCTAATGGCATTATTGAAAAAATTCGCGTGGGGTGCCGTTCAAGACATTCTACAAAAACGTGAAGATAAGATCGCCAATGATCTAGATTCTGCCGAACAATCCCGGGTTAAAGCTGCTGAGTTGGAAAAAGAACGTGAAACTCAATTGGCCAGCTCCCGCAGTGATGCGGCAGATATCATTAAAAATGCGAAAGAAAGTGGCGAATTAAGCCGTCAAAATATCATCAAAGATACGAAAGAAGAAGTTTCGCGTCTAAAAGATCGTGCGCAAGCAGAGATCAAAGATGAACGTGAAAATGCGTTGACTTCTGTCAAAGATGATGTGGCAACACTTTCTCTACAAATCGCAGAAAAAATCTTGAGTAAAGAGCTCTCACAAGATGCTCATCAAGATTTGATCAACAACTATATGGACAAGCTAGGAAACACAAAGCATGAAGCTTGATAAATACACTGTTGGTAAACGTTATGGGAAAGCTTTGTTTGAATTGGCGATCGAAAATGAAGCCGCCGATGCCGTTTATCAAGAGTTGTTGACGATTCGGGAAATCTGTAAAGAAATTCCTGATCTAGGAAATATTTTAACTGATGTTCGTTTAGAAGGTGCAGAAAAGAAGGCCATCATGGATGCTTTTACTGGCGGATTCGACGGGATCGTTAAAAATTTTCTATTGGTTGTATTTGAGTACAACCGCAGCGATGATCTTCCATTTATGATTGATGAATTTGAGCGTCGCTATGATGAAATGAACAAAGTCGCACACGGTACAGTCACAACGGCTGTTCCGCTCTCTGAAGAAAAGAAACACGAACTTGAAGCAAAAGTCGCTGATGTTTTTGGCTACCAAAAGGCCTCATTAACCCCGATAGTTGATGAATCAATTCTCGGTGGTGTCATTGTTGAAGCCGATCATCAAGTGATCGACGGCAGCCTCGCCAGCCAATTAAATGGCCTACGAGCAGCACTTAGTAAAAAGTAGAGAAGAAGAGGTGAAATGAATGGCCATCAAAGCAGAAGAAATCAGTGCTTTAATCAAAGAACAGATTCAAAATTATGACAATAAGCTGTCTGTCGAAGAAATCGGAACAGTCACTTACGTTGGGGATGGAATCGCCCGTGCCCACGGTTTAGAAAATGCAATGAGTGGAGAACTTCTAGAGTTTTCAAACGGCTCTTATGGGATGGCACAAAACTTAGAAAGCAATGATGTCGGTATCATCGTTCTAGGTGAATTTGAGTCCATTCGTGAAGGAGACAAAGTAAAACGTACCGGTAAAATCATGGAAGTGCCAGTCGGTGATAACATGATCGGTCGTGTTGTAAACCCATTAGGTCAACCAATCGACGGTATGGGTCCAATCGAAACAAGTAAAACACGTCCAGTGGAAGCAATGGCTCCCGGTGTTATGCAGCGTAAATCAGTATCAGAACCAATGCAAACAGGTCTGAAGGCAATTGATGCCCTTGTTCCAATTGGCCGCGGACAACGTGAATTGGTCATTGGTGACCGTAAAACTGGTAAAACATCGATCGCTATTGATACGATTATTAACCAAAAAGGTCAAGATATGATCTGTATTTATGTGGCTATCGGACAAAAAGAATCTACGGTTCGTTCACAAGTGGAAACACTTCGTAAATTTGGTGCCATGGATTATACCATCGTTGTCACAGCTGGTGCGTCTCAACCTGCACCGCTATTATTTATCGCGCCTTACGCTGGAACAGCAATGGGTGAGGAATTCATGTATAACGGCAAACACGTATTAGTTGTTTTTGATGATTTATCAAAACAAGCTGTGGCTTATCGTGAACTGTCACTATTATTACGTCGTCCGCCAGGTCGTGAAGCTTATCCAGGGGATGTTTTCTATCTGCATTCACGTTTGTTAGAACGTGCAGCAAAACTTTCAGATGAATTAGGCGGCGGTTCATTAACTGCCTTGCCATTCGTTGAAACACAAGCAGGAGATATCTCTGCTTATATTCCAACCAATGTAATCTCAATCACCGATGGACAAATCTTCTTAGAAAACGATTTGTTCTATGCTGGTATTCGTCCAGCCGTTGATGCGGGTCTATCCGTATCACGGGTTGGTGGTTCCGCACAAATCAAAGCGATGAAAAAAGTTGCAGGGACACTTCGTTTAGATCTCGCCAGCTATCGTGAATTAGAAGCCTTTACGCAATTCGGTTCAGATTTAGATGCGGCTACACAAGCAAAATTAAATCGTGGACGCCGAACTGTTGAGGTACTAAAACAAAAATTACATGATCCGCTTCCTGTTGAAAAACAAGTAGTGATTCTATATGCCTTGACTCATGGTGTGCTAGATAGTATTCCAGTCAATAGTATTTTAGATTTTGAAGCACAATTATTTGAATACTTGGAAACGAATCATTCTGATTTATTCGCTGCGATTCGCGAAACAAAAGAATTGCCTGATACAGATAAATTAGATAGTGCTATCCAAGAATTCAAAGATATTTTTGACGCTTCCACAGCTAACCAAGAAAAAGCATAATCGAGGTGAGAATAAATCATGGCATCCTTAAATGAAATCAAAACACGGATTGCATCGACGAAGAAAACTAGTCAAATCACCAAGGCTATGCAAATGGTATCAGCATCTAAGTTGACGAAATCAGAAGTTTACTCAGCAAAATTTCAAATTTACGCTTCAAAAGTACGTGAAGTATTGACGCACTTAACAGCGAGTGAATTAACGGAATTAGCCAACTCTGGTCGTGAACTAGGCGGCATCAACTATCACAGCATGCTGTTGAATCGTCCAGTTAAAAAAACTGGCTATATTGTGATTACTTCTGATGGCGGTTTGGTGGGGGGCTACAACAGCTCAATCCTAAAACAGACGATGACAATGCTTGAAGATGATCATGATTCTGCTGATGAATATGTTTTGTTAGCCATCGGTGGAACCGGTGCGGACTTTTTCAAAGCTCGCGGCGTTAAATTAGCTTATGAATTACGCAATTTATCGGATCAGCCTAGCTTTGAAGAAGTACGAAAAATCGTTTCGATGACGACCAGTATGTATGAAAATCAAGTCTTTGATGAACTTTACGTCTGCTACAATCATCACGTTAATTCATTATCTAGTCAGTTCCGGGTAGAAAAAATGCTGCCTATCTCTGATTTGGATCCTAGTGAAGCACAAACGTATCGCGAAGAATATTTGTTTGAACCTTCAAAAGAAGCGATTCTTGATCAATTACTGCCGCAATATGCAGAAAGCTTGATCTATGGCGCAATCGTTGATGCCAAAACGGCGGAACATGCAGCCGGGATGACCGCAATGAAGACGGCAACAGATAATGCTGGCTCGATCATTGATGATTTAACCATTTCATACAACCGGGCACGCCAAGCGGCGATCACCCAAGAGATTACTGAAATTGTCGGCGGGGCTTCCGCATTAGAATAATTTCGAGATTGGAGGAAAAAACATGAGTTCAGGCAAGATTGTTCAAGTTATTGGTCCCGTTGTCGACGTGGAATTTTCTTTAGATCAATCCTTACCAGACATCAACAATGCGTTGATTGTTTACAAAAAAAATAAAACAAAAGTTGTTCTTGAAGCTGCTTTGGAACTTGGTGATGGTGTTATCCGCACGATCTCTATGGAATCAACAGATGGCTTGCAACGTGGAATGGAAGTTGTCGATACAGGCAAACCAATCTCAGTTCCCGTTGGTAAAGAAACTTTAGGTCGTGTGTTTAACGTATTAGGTGAAACAATCGACAAAGAAGCGCCTTTTCCAGAAGATGCAGTAAAAAGCGGTATTCATAAAAAAGCGCCGGCTTTTGAAGAACTTAGTACCAGTAATGAAATTTTAGAAACAGGGATCAAAGTTATCGACTTATTAGCTCCTTACTTAAAGGGTGGTAAAGTCGGACTATTTGGTGGTGCCGGTGTTGGTAAAACCGTCTTGATCCAAGAATTGATTCATAATATCGCCCAAGAACACGGTGGTATTTCAGTGTTTACGGGTGTTGGTGAACGTACTCGTGAAGGGAACGACCTTTATTATGAAATGAAGGAATCAGGCGTTATTGAGAAAACTGCCATGGTGTTTGGACAAATGAACGAGCCGCCAGGTGCGCGTATGCGTGTTGCCTTGACTGGTTTGACATTGGCTGAATATTTCCGAGATGAAGAAGGACAAGATGTGCTGTTGTTTATCGACAACATCTTCCGTTTCACTCAAGCCGGTTCTGAAGTTTCTGCCTTGCTTGGCCGGATGCCTTCAGCCGTTGGCTACCAACCAACTTTGGCAACTGAAATGGGTCAATTGCAAGAACGAATCACTTCAACGAAGAAGGGTTCAATTACTTCTATTCAAGCTATTTATGTTCCAGCCGATGACTATACTGACCCAGCGCCAGCAACAGCGTTCGCCCATTTGGATGCAACAACCAACTTGGAACGTAAGTTAACGGAGCAAGGGATCTATCCAGCCGTTGACCCATTGGCTTCATCTTCAAGTGCATTGGCACCTGAAATCGTTGGGGAAGAACATTATCGTGTAGCGACAGAAGTTCAACGTGTTTTACAACGTTACCGCGAGTTACAAGATATTATCGCTATTTTGGGGATGGACGAATTGTCTGACCAAGAAAAAGTGATTGTTTCTCGTGCTCGTCGAATCCAATTCTTCTTATCACAAAACTTCAATGTAGCGGAACAATTCACTGGTCAACCAGGTTCATATGTACCAGTTGAAAAAACAGTTGAAGGCTTTAAAGAAATTTTAGAAGGCAAGTATGATGACCTTCCAGAAGATGCTTTCCGTAGTGTAGGTACGATCGAAGACGTAGTAGAAAAAGCAAAAACTTTAGGCTACTAGAAAGAGGTGCCCGATGGAACAAGAAAAAGACAAAGTTCTGCAAGTGAACGTTGTTACTCCAGATGGTAACGTCTATGATCATAATGCAACCATCGTCATTGCAAAAACGGTCGCCGGTGAAATTGGGATATTACCAAACCATGCACCGATCATTGCGCCTCTTGCAATCGATGAGGTTCGTGTTCGCCGGACGGATGCTGATACACACGTGGATTGGATCGCAGTCAATGGTGGGATCATGGAAGTTCGGGACAATGTGTTGACGATTATCGCCGATACGGCAGAACGTGAACGAGATATCGATGTTTCACGTGCTGAAAGAGCAAAACAACGTGCGGAAGCGCGGATTCAAGAAGCTCGCGAAAAGGAAGATACCGATCAGTTGAGCCGTGCCGAAGTTGCTTTGCACCGTGCTATGAATCGGATCAAGGTTTCTAAACATCGTTAAATATTGCAAAAACGGTCATTGCAGAATCCTTTTCTGAAAGACCATAGGATTATTGAAAGTTGTGCCGCTGATTGCGGCACAACTTTTTTTTGTGAAATAGTTCAATATTTTAACTGATTATTAGAATAAAGAAAGCAAGTAAATGCACAAATTTTCAAAAAACTTGGACTTCAAAAAACACTGGGTATTTTTTGATATATTGACTAAAAAAGGAACCTAAAAATTTTTAAAGGACTTTTTACCTATAAAAAAAAGTTGTTTTGATAATAAAAAAGCAAAATTGAAAGATTAAGTTTTTTAAAAGTTTCTGTATAGTTCTTTGAATGCGCAAAGTGTTCTTCTTTATATAAATCTGTGCTATAATCCAACTATTGATTTTTTTGAAAGGAAACGAATTATGCAAGTATTTGGAATTGATGCAATCGTTCGGATTGTATCGCATTTTTCCTTTATCTATTTAGCCTTCTGGGCTTTAAGAGCTTTGCGAATTGAAAATCTGTTTAAAGCATTTAAGGAGACTCAAGTTCGAATCGTGATTTTGATGATGGCGATCGCCTTAGGTTTTGCTTGCAGTACGTTCTTCTTAGAAATCATTCTTTTATGCAAAAATATATTTTTGACATTTAGTTAAGGTACATATACGAGATAATCGACTAGCTTTTTTGGAGGGAATACAATGGAAGAGATCATCGTTCGTGGTGGTAAACAATTAAAAGGAACAGTACATATCGAAGGGGCAAAAAATGCCGTATTGCCAATTTTAGCTGCGACTTTATTAGCTGAAGAAGGAACATCAACATTAAGCAATGTTCCGATTTTATCTGATGTCTTTACCATGAATCAAGTGATTCGTTATTTGAATACAGATGTTGAGTTTAATGAAGAAACGAAAGAAATTACAGTGGATGCGACCCGTCAATTGAACGTGGAAGCCCCTTATGAGTATGTTAGCAAAATGCGTGCGTCAATCGTTGTGATGGGGCCTTTATTGGCGCGCAACGGACACGCAAAGGTTGCAATGCCTGGCGGCTGTGCAATTGGTAAACGTCCAATTGATTTGCATTTGAAAGGATTCCAAGCTTTGGGTGCGAAAATTATCCAAAAAAATGGATACATTGAAGCAATCGCTGACGAATTAGTCGGGGATACGATTTATTTGGACTTCCCAAGTGTCGGTGCGACTCAAAATATCATGATGGCCGCTGTAAAGGCTAAAGGAACAACTGTGATCGAAAACGTTGCTCGCGAACCTGAGATCGTTGATTTGGCGAACTTCCTAAATAAAATGGGTGCTAGCATCCATGGTGCTGGTACAGAAACGATGCGTATCGAAGGTGTTGACCATCTTCACGCTGTTTCTCATCCAATCGTTCAAGACCGGATTGAAGCTGGAACATTCATGGTTGCTGCTGCAATGACGGAAGGCAATGTCTTGATTGATGGAGCAATTCCTGAACATAATCGTCCATTGATCTCTAAACTGATCGAAATGGGTGTTAAGATCACTGAAGAAAATGACGGATTACGAGTTATCGGTCCTAAGAGCTTGAAAGCGACGGATATTAAAACGATGCCTCATCCAGGATTCCCAACAGATATGCAAGCACAAATGACTGCTATTCAATTAGTAGCTGATGGTGTTAGCACAACTACAGAAACGGTCTTCGAAAATCGTTTCCAACATTTAGAAGAAATGCGCAGAATGAATGCACAAGTGAAGATCGACAATAACGTTGCCTTGATTAAAGGGGCATCTGAATTGCAAGGCGCAGAAGTTTATGCGACTGATCTACGTGCGGCAGCTGCTTTAGTTTTGGCTGGTCTGCGAGCAAATGGTATGACACGTGTCCGCAATTTGAAATATTTGGATCGCGGCTACTACAAATTCCACACTAAATTACAACAATTAGGTGCGGATGTGGAACGTGTTGACAATGAAAGCAAGAAAACGGCCGACGCAGTCACTGTATTAGCTTAAGGAGTGGATATATGAGTTCGGGTGAACATATCTTACGCAGCTTAATTCGGATCGTGGCAATTTTACTAGCTGGTGTCCTATTATTTGTTGTCGGCAGTATGATCGGTTACGGTGCAATGGGTGGCGGAAATCCTTTTAAAGTGTTGATGCCAGATGTTTGGCGTCATATCTTAGATTTTGTCCATTAATTTGCAGTGAAGTTTTAGTTGATTATAAGGGGTTGCTCCATTTATTTGGTGCGATCCCTTTTTTGCAAGTTCTCTTTAAAAAGAATGGTATACGTAATATAGGAACGATGTTGAGGTGAGAGAATGAATTTCATAGGTAAAGGATTAATCTTTTTAGTACGAGGCTATCAGCGCTTTATCTCGCCGTTAACGCAGCCCTCTTGTCGCTATTACCCATCATGTTCTAGTTACATGATTAAGGCGATCCAAGTTCATGGGGCTTTTAAAGGGTTTTTGATGGGGACTTCGCGTATTCTGCGGTGTCATCCATTTACTAAACCGGGATTAGACTATGTACCTGTCAATTTTTCTTTGCGGAAAAATTTAGTTGATCGAGAAGAACCTGATTATCAGAATTCGAAGAAGGATTTGAAGGTATAAAAAGTAGGCTGAATTTTCGATAGAAAAGAAGCTATAATTGTGTCTGTCATTCATTTTAGCGAGTGACAAGAAATTGGGCAATCTGGTTATTGTATGGACGGGGTGATTTCTTTCAGATTTTTCACGGCTAGTTTAGTCAAACGAATCCAAAATGAGCAAATCGGCTCAAAATAGCCCATGATCAATGATTCTGAGCAGAATCTTGAAGCGGCCTTACAATTAAGAAACTCAGTTATTTTAAATAAATCTCTTTGACTGTTTATCAGTTAAAGGGATTTTTTTTAGTTATCTGATAGACTTTAAATAGGGTTGTAAGCGCTATAAATTGTTTGAGTATTGTTGAATTATTAAAATATTCAGAAAATTTAATTGACAGTGAGAGTTTTTTCCTATATATTCTTTATTATCTTAACAAATTATCATTATTTTATTAGGGGGTAACAGGATGAAGAAAAGAACAGTAGCTGCATTGGCAGCAGGGTTGTTTCTATTTGGCGCATGTGGTTCGCCTAAAGCCAATGATAGCAGTGGCGGGGAAGATGCCAAAACAATCAAAATCGGCGGAAATTTTGAATTATCTGGTGCTGTAGCCGCTTATGGTGAAGCAGAAAATGAAGGTGTCAAATTGGCTGTTGAAGAAATCAATAAAGACGGCGGGATTGACGGAAAGAAAATCGAGTACGTTTCAAAAGACAATAAGTCAGATAATAATGAAGCTGCTTCTGTTGCGGCTAACTTAACTACTAAAGATGAAGTTGTTGCGATTGTGGGACCGGCTACTTCTGGCGCAACAAAAGCGACATTGCCAAACTTATCGAAAGCCAAAGTACCTGCTATTACGCCTTCAGGAACAGATGATGCGATCACTGTACAAAAGGGTAAAGTACAAGATTATATCTATCGAGCTTGTTTCCAAGACAGTTCTCAAGGGGTCATTTTAGCAAAATATGCGGAAGATAATTTGAAGGCTGATAAAGCAGTGATTTTAGGCGATAACTCAAGCGATTATGCAAACGGGTTGAAAAAAGCCTTTAAGGAAACGTATAAAGGAACAATCGTAGCGGAGGAAAACTTTACCGCTGGTGACAAAGATTTCCAAGCAATGTTGACAAAAATCAAAGATAAAGACTTCAATGTCATCTATATCCCAGGTTATTACACAGAAGCTGGCTTGATCATCAAACAAGCCCGTGAAATGGGTATTGAACAACCAATCATCGGTGCAGATGGTTTCGGTGATGAAAAACTGATTGAAACTGCTGGTGCAAGCAACGTCAAAAACGTTTATTACACAGGGCACTTCTCAACGAAAGCTCCAGCAACAGACAAAGTGGAACCATTTGTAAAAGCTTTTGAAAAGAAATACAGCAAACAGCCTTCTTCATTCAACGCGTTAGCTTATGATTCTGTTTACATGATCAAACAAGCGATCGAAGATGAAGGAAAAGCAACACCTGAAGCTATCAAGAAAGGTCTTGCGAATTTGAAAGACTTTGAAGGGGTTACTGGTAAGATTTCTATGGACAAGGATCACAATCCTGTGAAACCTTTAGTTGTACTAGGACTGACAGATGGAAAAGAAACTTCTGCTGAAACCGTAAATCAATAATTAATCGGGAAAAGCAGGCAAGGGGGTGTGCCAATGGACTTTGGCACACTCCCTTTTAAGAATCAAGTACGCAAAATAAGCGGCTAATCTATTTTTTTGAAAAGTGATGTGATAAAGATGGAAATATTTATTCAGCAAATCGTCAATGGGCTTTTTCTTGGGAGTGTCTATGCGTTGATGGCGCTAGGCTATACCATGGTTTATGGAATTATTAAATTGATCAACTTTGCCCATGGTGAAATCTATATGATTGGCTCATTTATTGGCTACTTTTTGATCAATCAATTTAATATGGGATTCTTTCCAGCATTGATTTTGTCAATGGCGGGCAGTGCGATCTTAGGTGTAGTAATCGAATTCTTGGCCTATCGACCACTGAGAAATTCAACTCGGATCGCGGCATTGATTACAGCGATCGGTGTATCGTATCTATTACAAAATACAATGATCTATTTTTTCAGCTCGACAACCAGACCTTTTCCGCAAGTGATTAAATTGCAGGTCTTCAAGATTGGTTTCTTAAGCGTCTCAAACATTCAGTTGTTAATTTTAGGCCTGTCCTTATTCCTGATGATCACCTTAAACTTGATCGTTCAAAGAACTAAGATGGGGAAAGCGATGCGTGCAGTCAGCGTTGATACCGATGCTGCACAGCTGATGGGGATCGATGTGAATCGGACGATTTCATTTACCTTTGCATTGGGTTCGGCACTCGCTGCAGCCGGTGGAATGATGATCGGACTGTATTATAACTCGATTGATCCGATGATGGGCTATATTCCGGGGCTGAAATCCTTTATCGCGGCTGTTTTAGGCGGGATCGGGATTATTCCGGGAGCTGCGATCGGCGGCTTTGTTATTGGACTGATCGAAACAATAACAACGGCGTTAGGATTCTCTGATTTCAAAGATGCAGTGGTTTACGCAGTATTGATTTTAATTTTATTAGTTCGTCCAGCCGGCATTTTGGGCAAACACGTAAAAGAGAAAGTGTAGGTGGATCAAATGAAAAAGAATTTGAAATACAATTTGATTTGGCTAGCTTTGATCGTAATTGGCTATGTGATTTTATATGTGGCTTACTCTGCTGGGATGGTCAATTTGTTCTTAGATAATGTTTTGGTTCAAATCGGAATTAATGTGATTTTAGCGGTGGGTTTGAATTTGATTATTGGTTTTTCTGGTCAGTTTTCTTTGGGACACGCTGGATTCATGGCGATTGGCGCTTATGGAGCGGCACTAGTTTCAATGAGTATGCCGACTTACGGCGGATTCTTCTTAGGAATGGCTGTCGGCGTTATTATCGCCGGTATTGTTGCTGTAGCGGTGGGGATTCCAACGTTGCGTTTAAGCGGTGACTATTTAGCAATCGCGACATTAGGTGTTGCGGAAATCATTCGGATACTATTGATCAACTTTAAAGACATCACGAATGGACCATCAGGGCTATTTGGAATCGAACCTTTTGTTGACTGGCAAATGGTTTACGGTTTTATGGCGATCACAACCTTGTTTATCGTCAACTACATTCGTTCAGGTGCGGGTCGTGCGACCATGGCGATTCGCGAAGATGAGATCGCGGCCGAATCAATGGGCGTGAACACGACGAAATACAAAGTTATGGCCTTTACATTTGGCGCGATGACAGCGAGTATTGCTGGTTCGTTGTATGCAGGGTATCTGCAATCAATCGCACCGAAGGATTTTGCATTTACTAAATCTGTCGATATTTTGATCTTAGTCGTATTAGGCGGGATCGGCAGTGTTACAGGGACCTTTATCGCAGCGATACTTTTAGGAATCATCAATATGTATCTGCAAGATTTCGGAACCTTACGGATGATTATCTACGCGTTGGCATTGATCATCTTGATGATCTTCAAGCCAGGCGGATTATTAGGAACGAAAGAATTATCTGTGAAGAAAATTGTTGATAAGTTTAAAAAGGGAGATGACCAGAATGCCTCTGTTGGAAATTAAAGAGTTAACCAAAAACTTTGGCGGTTTGGCGGCGGTCTCCAATGTCAATATCGCATTAGAAGAGAATCAATTAGTCGGTCTGATCGGGCCGAATGGTGCCGGAAAAACAACCCTATTCAATTTGATTACCGGTGTTTATGAGCCTAGTGAAGGGGACGTGCTGTTAGAAGTCGATGGGAAAAATCATCGCCTGAATGGTCAGAAACCTTACGCGATCGCTGATTTAGGCCTGAGTAGAACGTTTCAGAATATTCGTTTGTTTAAAGATTTAACGGTTTTGGACAATGTTTTGATCGCTATGAATAGTAAAAACAAAGAGGGCTTCTTTTCCAGTGTTCTGCGTTTACCTGCTTTTTATAGTAAGGAAGCAGAATTAAAGGAAGAAGCGTTGAAATTATTAACGATTTTTGATTTGCAGGACAAAGCGGAAAACTTAGCTCGCAACTTGCCGTATGGCGAACAACGACGTTTAGAAATCGTACGGGCGTTGGCGACAAAACCGAAAATTCTCTTCTTGGACGAACCGGCAGCAGGGATGAACCCGCAAGAAACGGCGGCGTTGACCTTGTTGATCAGAAAGATCCAAAAGGAGTTTCAAATCACGATTCTATTAATTGAACACGATATGAGCTTAGTTATGGATGTCTGCGAACGGATCTATGTTTTAGAATATGGTCGGATTTTAGCAGAAGGTGTTCCTGAAGAAATTAAGAACAATCCAGAAGTTATTAAAGCCTACCTTGGAGGTGACCTATAATGCTGAAAATTGAAAATCTTTCGGTTCATTACGGCATGATCCAAGCGGTACGCGATGTTAGTTTTGAAGTCAATCAAGGCGAGATCGTTTCATTGATCGGGGCGAATGGTGCGGGAAAAACAACCATTTTACGGACGATCTCTGGACTGAATCAGCCCTCAAAAGGGACAATCACCTTTGAAGGGGTACCGATCCAAAAGAAGGCGCCAAGAAAAATTGTTGCTCAAGGAATCTCTCAAGTGCCTGAAGGCCGTCATGTCTTTTCTGGCTTGACTGTTTTAGAAAACTTAGAGATGGGGGCTTATTTACGAAAAGATGACGCCATCAAAAAGGATTATGAACACGTTTATGAAAAATTCCCGATCTTGAAAGAACGCTTAAATCAAGATGCTTCAACGTTATCTGGGGGAGAACAACAGATGCTGGCGATGGGGCGGGCATTGATGTCTAAACCGCGCTTGTTGCTGTTAGATGAACCTTCTATGGGCTTAGCACCAATCTTTATTCAGGAAATTTTCAACATCATTCAAGAAATTCAAAAGCAAGGAACGACGGTTTTATTGATCGAGCAGAATGCCAAAATGGCGTTATCAATCGCTGATCGCGGATACGTATTAGAGACTGGAAAAGTGGTCTTGTCAGGAACGGGTCAAGAGTTGCTAGAAAGTGAAGAAGTGAAGAAAGCTTATCTAGGAGGGTAAAGAATGAGTGTAAAAGATTTTATGACAGAAAAGTTAATCACGGTCACATCTCAAACCAAAATATTTGATGCCGTTGATTTGATGAAAAAATATGATATCCACCGTCTTCCGGTGATTGATAATGATCGATTGGTGGGACTGATCACGGAAGGAACGATTCAAGAGGCGCTGCCTTCAAAAGCAACTAGTCTGAGTGTGCATGAAGTCAATTATCTATTGAACAAAACCGTTGTAGCCGATGTGATGATCAAGGATGTTAAGACTGTCGCTCCCGATGCAGAACTAGAAGACGGTATTTACCTGATGCGTCAAAACAAGATCAATGTGCTTCCAGTACTAGAAGGTGAAAAGCTAGTCGGAATCATCACCAACAATGATATTTTTGATGCCTTCCTTAAATTAACCGGGTACTATGAAGGTGGAACTCGTGTTCAATTGAAGATTTTAGAAGACAAAAAAGGTGTATTGGCTAGAGTAACGAAAATTTTAGCAGATCATGATTTTAGTATTCTAACGGTCATCGTAGACCACAAAACAGAGGCAACGATCGTGGAGATTCAATTATCCAGCAAAGAAACCGAAGAGATTAAGCAGCTGCTGACCGATAATGGCTATGAAGTACTGCGAGCGGTAGTAACACAGCCTTAACCCTAGAGACAACTGAGTGATCAGTTGTCCTTTTCTTTTGGAGTATGATAAACTATTCAGGGTGGAGGGAAATATATGTCTAAAAAAAACAAAGATATCCAAGTTCAGATCAATGAAGAAGAACGTCTGATTAACGGAGAAAAACAAACCGTCACTCAATTAGTGATCGGTAAAAAAAATATCGGTGAGATTATTCCCGAAAATAAAAATTTTCAAGCCTATAATGACGGGCATTTACTAGGGAATTACAAGACCCTAGATGATGGTATTGAGGCGTTAATTCGAAATTGGAATTTACATGAATAATTTTTGAAAAAAGTACTTGCATTTTTTTTGAAGATTAGGTATTATAACTGAGTCGGGTTTTTAAATAATAAAAAAACCTAGCTGGAGGAGTAGCGAAGTGGCTAAACGCGACGGACTGTAAATCCGTTCCTTAGGGTTCAGTGGTGCGAATCCAGTCTCCTGCACCATGTTTGGGGTATAGCGAAGCGGTAAGGCAAGGGACTTTGACTCCCTCATGCGTTGGTTCGAATCCAGCTACCCCAGTTGTTAAGTGAGTTGCATAAGCAGCTCACTTTTTTTGTGTTTTGAAAGCGGGAATAAGCCGGACTTAGAACGAACAATCAAGAAAGTGGTCAAAAAAAAAGGATTTCTTCTTTCTGTTTTTAGGATAATTGACTAAAAAATAGAAAACGATTTCATTATTTATTGCCCGACTTTTCGTTGCTGTGATCAGAAAGAGTGTTTGATAATCATTATCTTTAAAATATTATAAAAAAAGCGGAGGGTAATTCCCGGCAAAAAGAGGTATTTTAGTTTTGTAGATGAAAACATCTATCAACAAAGAAAATTATTAATTAGGAGGGAGGCAGTGAGATGGAAGAATATGGCCTAAGCAAACGGCAGATTTTCACTTTAAAGCGTCGAAGTCTTGAAAAAAGAATCAATAAATACTATCAACAAACCAATGATGGCGAGGGCACAATCGAACTGCTGATTACGCTCCAAGTGCGTGATGAACTGTGTGATCTAGACTTTTCATTTATGTTGAGTCAACTGGTCAAAAGAATTTTTACACGGACTCGTTCGACAGCCGCGCTGCGCCGTTATTATGTTTATTTCGCAGAATACTTTGATAAAAAGGAATGGCGTTTGTTATTAGTCAAACTATTTCCTGCTAAAACCTTTATCGCTGAGAAGCTTGAGCAATTATATACGCAATACATTAAAGCACCTTTAGCCAGATTGGCTGGATCATGACGAAGAATGATGGCGAGTTAAAAAATGCAGAGGAAAGGAAGAGAGAGCATGTTCACATTAGATGCGGAATTTGAGAAAAGCAATGGAAAACACCATCATTTGCGGTTAAGCGATTTTGATCCGACAAAAACGGCAGAAGAGATCAAATCATCATTAGAGAAGTTAACGAAATTGAATTTGTTTGAAAAGGAAGGCACTGGTCTATTTAAAAAGGTGCTGCACGCAACCGTGATCGAGAAAAAGGTGACAACAATTTTCGATGACAGCAAGAAGAAAAAGAAACGTGGGAAAGATCCATTATCCCAATTAATGGAAGCAGCAAACCACTCGGTCGTAGAACCAGCAGCAGTAAAAGAAGTACCAGTACTAGAACCAGAGTCTGTAAAAGCAGTGGTTGATTTAGCGACTCTGCGTATCCCGCAAGATTTGCGCATCACAGAGGAAAGAATAGAACCTGATAGACTGATCCAGACGATCGAACTGCCTAGAGGGATCGATCCATGGAAAATGAACGAAAGTCAAGCTTTTGGGCTGGTAGTGGCTTGTATGCCAGCGAAGGCGAAGCTGATAAATGTAGAGGTCGATGATAAATCCATTCCGGCCAGACTGATTGTAACTGAATCAATCGCGGGATCAGGATTGCCGACTGAGTTGCCGGTGAATACCAAGTCACCGCCAGAAAAGCCGAAGAAAAAACGAACGCGATTATTAGATCGAATCCGAAAACGAGAATAAGCGACGGTGTTCGTCTCATCAGAAAATCCGACGTTGGTATAAGACTCCTCTGTTACTAATAATAAGAATATACCGCGCAATGATCCCGATTAAGCAGAGGGCTATTTGTCATGGCCTTTGCAGGTATCATTCGCAGGTTTATTTTACCCTGGCGTTCAGAGATGTTCGCTCCCCTATTGAAAAAGCGCCCGTGCTGAAATCGCGGACGCTTTTTTCTAGTGATTAATTAATCGGCTGCGTAGTTTGAGCGCCCCGTAAAAACCGGCTGCGCAAAAGACGAATACCAGGAAAAGAATGAAGGAGATCAAGGCATAAGGGAAAATTGGTGCAGCAGTGACTGATAAGATTGGTTCGACAATCAGTTGCCGAATAATGGTCGGAACTTCCTGCTGTAGGTCACTCAACGCGCGAGTGATCTCCGGAAGATTGCTGTGTTCAGGTAAAATACTGGCGTGAGGTCCAAATGCTTTATTCCCAATAGCGAGATAACCTAAGGCAAAGTTGCCTAAACTGAAGAAGCCGACCACCAAATTGCCTAAAGCAAACAATCCGATAGCGAGGTTTCCAAGGCCAATCGTTCCCAAGGCTACATTCCCCGCTGAAAAAATCCCCAAAGATAAAAATCCTGCGGAAAGGATTCCTAAAGAAAAGAAGCCCACCGAAAGAAAGCCTTTAGCAAAAACGCCTAAAGCAAAAATTCCTGAGGAGAAAAAGCCGATACTGAAAAAACCGTGTGCTGTCGGAATCAGCTGCTGCTTATGGCATAATGTACTGAGTGCGAATTGTCGATTGTGCCATAAGAGTTCCGAGAGATTCGGAATAATGATATGCAGCAGCGGCAGGTTGAATAAAAGTGTCGCCGAACGGTATTCAAAATATAATTCCGGCTCGCGTTCATTTAATAAATTGTCTAAAGAAATATCCAGCAATTGCGCAATTTTTTTTAATGTATCGATATCAGGATACCCAGCCCCGCGCTCCCATTTTGAAACGGTGCGATCCGATACATATAAAATATTTGCCAGTTGTTTTTGTGTCAGTTCATTACGCTGCCGATAGTTTCTTAATTGTACCCCTAAAAAATTATTCATTTGATTTCCTCTTTCTTATTGATACTTTAAGCATAGCGGATTCGCAGTAAGATGAATAGGAAATCCAGTGAAAAAGCGACTCTACTTTGCGTAGAGTCTTGTCAAATCAAGCTTACTGCAAAAATTGGTCGAATCAAGGGTCTCTCACTTGAAGCCATTTAAAATTTAGGCTACATTTAAGAGGAAGATGTGAATGATGTATTTTGCTAATGCAAATGTTTGTGCCGGGGCTAATTTTTTGAAAGGTTGAAGGCCAGACTGCTTAGCAAGGTGCAGCGATAAATGAAATCAGAAGGGAGTCTAAGATCATGAGTAAAGTTGAGGAAGTCAAAGAAATGCTGACCGATACGGTGGCTAAAATTTATACCACGATTAAGGACAATTCAATCGAGGTAACGAAAGAAAAAGGACAAGCGCCGCGTGTACGGAATGTTCGTCCAACTCGTCACACCATTAAATGGAAAGCAAAAAATCATTAAGAAAAGCGCTCAGAAAATCTGGGCGCTTTTTTTTTAATGATCAATTTCAATCCCTAAAATAGTTAAGTGGCCGTTACCGATTAGTTTGACCACAAGTTTTGAGAGGCTGTCGGCACTCATGTCTGTATCGCTGGTGATCCACCAATGCAGGGTACCAACGAAAATCGAGGTCATGTACTCAATAATGAAATCCAAGGGAACTTCGATATCGTTTTCGGTGATTTTCAAGCGTTTGAAGATGTGGGCATATTTCTCATCCAAAATCTCCGCAATCTTTTTTCGCAGAATTTCATTGCCGGAAGCATCCATGATCGTTAAAAAGAATTTTCGATTCGCTTGGATTTGTTCGTAAATATTTTTCAATACCATCTCAACTTTCCAAACCTTCAGGCGATTGCCTTGAACAATCTGGTCGGGATCGAGAACGGAGGCAAAGGCATCAATCGCCTGTTTGAAAATGCAATCGTAAAGATCTTGCTTGTCTTTGAAATGGGCATAGAAGGTCGCACGATTAATCATTGCTTCGTCAGCGATCTCTTGTATGGTGATATTATCGTATCCCTTTACTTCTACTAAATGAATAAAAGATTCCATAATCATTTTATTCGTTCGCTTAACCCGCAGGTCAATTTTTTTTGCCATAGGAATTTCCTCTCATTTTCACAACATATTCCAATAAATTGTTGCTTATCACACGAATGAAATGGTTTTGAGTATTGCATAACGTTCGAATTGTTTTTAGAATATACGTGAGTAGTATAACAAACACTTTGTAAGTTAATCAACATGTGTTGTTAAAAATGGAAGGTAGGAAATAAGTATGACATTACGAGCGGGGATTGATGTTGGCTCTACAACCGTCAAGTTGGTCATTTTGAATGAAAAAAACGAAAGCCTATTTGCGAAGTATGAACGGCATTTTTCTGATGTGAAAACTGCCACAGAACGTGTGCTGCGCGAGGCTGAAGCATTAATCGGTAATCAAGAAATGACAATGAGCATCACAGGTTCCGGTGGGATGGGCCTGGCAGATGTTTTAGAGATTCCTTTTGTTCAAGAGGTAATCGCGTGTACACGCACGGTTGAAGAAGTTATTCCAGAAACAGATGTTGCGATCGAACTTGGTGGAGAAGATGCGAAAATCACCTTCTTTGAGGGTTCTTTAGAGCAGCGAATGAACGGAAGCTGTGCCGGTGGAACGGGAGCGTTTATTGACCAGATGGCTGTCTTATTAAAGACCGATGCCAATGGTGTGAATGAACTAGCCAAAAATTATAAAACGATTTATCCGATCGCTTCACGTTGTGGGGTGTTCGCGAAAACAGATGTACAGCCGTTGATCAATGAAGGCGCGGCAAAAGAAGATATCGCGGCGAGTATTTTTCAGGCGGTAGTCAATCAAACGATTGCTGGTTTAGCAGCGGGTCGCAAGATCAAAGGGAAGATCGCTTTTCTGGGCGGCCCTTTATTCTTTATGTCCGAATTGCGACAGCGTTTTATCGAAACGTTGAACATTACACCGGAAAATGTTGTTTTTCCAGAAAATCCGCAGCTCTTTGTAGCGATGGGAGCGGCTTTTTATTCAGAAGAAGCAGATGCCTCTTCATTAGAAGAATTGCTGCATCGGTTAACGACGGCAGAAGAGGGTCATTTATCGCCTTCTGATACGTTAGAACCGTTGTTTAAAGACGAGGCGGACTTGGCCGAATTTCGGATGCGCCATGGACAGGCACAAGCTAGTGAAAAGAGTCTATCCGACCATGATGGCGTAGCCTTTTTAGGAATTGATGCCGGATCGACTACAACGAAGGTTGCGTTGATCGATGACAGCGGCAATTTGATGTATTCTTTTTATGGCAATAATCAAGGACAGCCGTTGGAAACAACGATGACTGTGTTAAAAGATCTTTATAAACAATTACCGGAAAACGTGTTTATCGGTAAAGCAGCCGTGACCGGTTATGGCGAACAACTGATCAAAAATGCGTTGAAGGTCGATATTGGTGAAGTGGAAACGATGGCTCACTATAAAGCGGCGAACCATTTTCAACCGGGCGTAGATTTTATTCTGGATATCGGCGGACAAGACATGAAAGCCATGACGATCAAAGACGGTGCTCTGTCTTCGATCCAATTGAATGAAGCCTGTTCTTCAGGCTGTGGCTCATTTATCGAAACCTTCGCGAAATCGTTGAATTATAAAGTAGAGGATTTTGCACAATCTGCCTTGAAATCTAAAGGACCTGTCGATTTAGGTTCACGTTGTACCGTCTTTATGAATTCAAAAGTGAAGCAGGTGCAAAAAGAAGGTGCTTCTGTCGGAGATATCTCTGCAGGACTTTCTTATTCAGTTATTAAGAATGCGATCTATAAAGTCATCAAAGTTCGTCGTCCAGAAGAGCTTGGCGAAAAAATCGTCTGTCAGGGCGGCACGTTCTATAACGAAGCTGTTTTGCGGGCTTTCGAGCTGGTGGCGGGACGCGAAGTGGTTCGTCCATCGATCGCGGGTCTGATGGGCGCTTTCGGAGCGGCGTTGATCGCTTTGGAAAATTATGAAGTGGGCGAACGAACCGAAACACTTTCGTTAGCTGAAATCGATGCGTTTACCGCTGAAAAAGAATTTACTCACTGCGGCTTATGTGAAAACAACTGTATGCTGACAGTGACCCTATTCTCAGATGGTCGTCAATTCATCACAGGCAATCGTTGTGAACGCGGTGCTCGAATCAAAGTGAAGCGGGAAGATAAAAAAGTCAATCTGGTGGATTACAAATACCGCCGCTTGTTCAAATATCGCCCATTACGTAAAAAAGAAGCCGTTCGCGGTGAGATCGGTATTCCACGGGTCTTGAACATGTATGAAAACTATCCATTGTGGCATACCTTTTTCAGTGATTTAGGCTTTCGTGTGAAATTATCACCGCGCTCAAACAAGGAATTGTATGAACAAGGGATGGAAACAATCCCAAGTGATACGGCTTGTTATCCTGCCAAAATTGCTCATGGCCATATCCAAGCCCTGATCGATGGCGGTGTGCCGATGATCTTTTATCCAGGGGTCGTTTTTGAACGGGAAGAATCAAAAGAAGCGGACAATCATTTCAACTGTCCGATCGTTCAAAGCTATCCTGACGTAATCCGCAACAATGTCGATGACATTCGTGACGGGAAAGTTGACTATCGCAATCCTTATCTAAACTTAGCTAATGAAGCCTCTGTCGCAAAAGTTTTAGGACGCTGCTTCGAGGATTTGGGCATTACTCAAGAAGAAATTAATAACGCGCTGCACCATGCGTATGAAGAATTGGAAACCTTTAAAGATGATATTCGCCAAAAAGGGGAAGAGACGTTATTAATGCTCAACCAAAAGGGCGAACGAGGAGTAGTTCTTTCTGGCCGTCCTTATCATTTGGATCCTGAAATCAATCACGGAATCGCTGAGGTTATTACCCAAGAAGGCTTCCATGTATTAACGGAAGACAGTGTTTCTCATTTAAGCGATGTGGGTAACCTGCGGGTAGTTAACCAATGGGTCTACCATTCTCGTTTGTATGCCGCAGCACGTGTCGTGGCAAAATCGAAAAATCTTGAGCTTGTTCAATTGAACTCATTTGGTTGCGGCCTTGATGCGGTAACTACCGATCAAGTTGAAGAAATCATGGAACAATACGGCAAGATCTATACGGTCTTGAAAATTGATGAAGGCTCGAATTTAGGCGCTATCCGAATTCGATTGCGGTCATTAAAAGCGGCCGTCAATGAACGGGAAAAATCAAACTTTGAACCCGTTAGACGTTTTGAAGAACCAGAAAAAATCGTCTTCACTAAAGAAATGCGTAAAAAGCACACGTTGCTGTTACCAATGCTTAGTCCGATCCATCAATCTGGTTTGTTTGATATCGCTTTGGAAGCTTCTGGCTACAATGTGGTTTGTTTACCAGCGATGGACCGCGAGGCGATCAATGTTGGTTTGAAATTCGTCAACAATGATTCTTGCTACCCTGCGATTATTTCGATTGGTCAATTAGTCGAGGCTCTGCAAAGCGGCGACTACGACTTAAACAATACAAGTGTAATGATGAGTCAGACCGGCGGCGGCTGTCGTGCGACCAACTATATTCCATTGTTGCGCAAAGCCTTGAACGATGCCGGGTTCCCGCAAGTTCCTGTTGTTTCTGTTTCACTTGGAAATAAAGGGGTAGAAAGCAACCCAGGCTTCAAATATACCTTGCCGATGCTGAAACGAATTGTTGTCGCCATTCTTTACGGCGATCTTTTCGAACGAATGGTTTATCGGACACGTCCGTACGAATTGGAAAAAGGCCAGATCGATGCTTTGCATGAAGAATGGTTGAAAAAGGTGGAGAGCAATGTTCGCAATGGCTCGTTGACGATCTTTAATCGGAACATGAAGAAAATCGTTAAGGACTTTGATACCGTACCGATCTCAAATGAGGTCAAACCAAAAGTCGGTGTCGTAGGCGAAATCTTAGTGAAGTATTCTCCAACCGCTAATAACGATATTGTTCGCCTGCTGGAATCTGAAGGTGCTGAAGCGGTTGTGCCGGACTTGATCGGTTTCATGAACTATTCCTTGTACAACCAGATTTGGAAATATGACAACATGGGCATGCCGAAGAAGAATAAGACCATCGCGGAAATGGCGATCAAATTGATTGAAGTCGTGGAAAAACCAATGGATAAAGCGTTGCGAGCTTCTGAACGTTTCACTGGTATTCATTCGATCTATCAGTTGGCTGAAGATGCGGGCAAGATTCTTTCTATCGGGAATCATACCGGTGAAGGCTGGTTCTTGACTGGTGAAATGATCGATCTATTGAAGACCGGTGTCAATAACATCGTCTGCATGCAGCCATTTGGTTGTTTGCCAAACCATGTGGTTGGTAAAGGTGTGATCAAAGAGCTGCGCCATCAATATCCAAAATCAAATATCGCCGCGATTGATTATGATCCAGGTGTTTCGATCGTTAACCAATTGAATCGAATTCGTTTGATGATGGCAACAGCCAACAAACAGTTAAAAGAAGAAGTGAAAAATTAAGCGGAAGAGTAGACCAATTAAAACCGGTCTGCTCTTTTCTTTTGTCCGGTTTTTGTGAGTACTTGGTGGAAAAAAACGTCATTTATTTGGAAAAGTAAAGGAATGGTATGTGTAAAAAAATTTGATTCTGCCATTATTTGAACCAGATTTCTAACTTATATGTAAGTCGTCAGTTTATCTATTCTTGCGGCTATTTTCAGGATGTCTGCAGAATGGTATGTATCAGGAAAAATACGCGATAGTTTAGCGTAATCTTCATTAAAAGGGCGGTTCGAATGAGGGGCAACAAAGGATTATTGTTGTACATTAGGTATATACCAGTTATAATAAGGGTAGAAAATTGAACGGGGTGACGGAACGTGGCGAATCAAGTGCCAGTTTATATTCAAATACATGATCAGTTAAAACATGAAATTGAAAACGGTGTATGGAAGGTCGGGGCGCGCCTGCCTTCTGAGCGAGAGCTATCGCTGAGATTTAATGTCAGCCGAATGACTCTGCGTCAAGCGATCCAAACATTGTCAGATGAAGGGATCTTGGAACGAAAGATCGGTTCAGGAACGTATGTAGCAAGTAAAAAAGTCCAAGAAAAAATGAGCGGTACCACAAGCTTTACCGATATTATGGAGTCGTTGGGCAAGGTGCCTTCAAGCAAAACAATTTCTTTCTTCCATTCACGGGCAAGTTCTAGTGAAGCGGAAAAATTGGGCTTGGAAAAAGGCGAGCAGGTCTTGCGGATGGAGCGGATTCGTTATGCGGATGAGGTGCCGATTTGTTTTGAGGTCGCAAGTATTCCAGCAAAATTAGTCGAAGGTTTCAGCAAGGTAGAAATCACTGATTCTTTTTACCACAGCTTGCAAGAAAAAGGCTTTGAAATCGGTCGTGCCAATCAAACAGTATCGGCGATTTTAGCTTCCGAACAAATCGCTGATTATTTGGCGGTGAAACGCGGCGATGCGATTTTACGTTTGCGCCAAATCTCATATTTAGCGGATGAACGCCCATTTGAATATGTGCGGACTCAATATGTCGGCAGCCGCTTTGAATTTTATTTAGAAAAATAATCCAAGAAGTTAGCCTTCTTGGATCAGTTGTTCATGATAGGCAACTTCGCCAGTAGTGAAGTTGGCTTGTCCATTTAATAAATCGGTAACTTGCGCTTCGAAGGTATCCAGCTGGTCTTCATCAACCATGCAGGTCACAACGACCTGATCGGTAAATTGAGTATCTTTGACAGCTAGATTTTCGGTAGTAATGAAGTTTTCCATTTTTCCCCAATTGGGATAATCCATGCGGACGAAAACTTCTTGCTGCAGCCGGCCTTCAACGATACCGACAGCGGCGACCGCTTGAGCTACAGAACCAGAGTAAGCCCGGATCAATCCGCCAGCACCGAGTTTCGTTCCGCCAAAGTAGCGGGTAACGACAGCACAAACATTGATCAGCTCATTTTTTTTCAATACCTCCAGCATGGGAACGCCGGCTGTACCGCTGGGCTCACCATCATCTGAGGAGCGTTGAATCTCGTTGCGGTCGCCTAGAACGAAGGCGCTGCAATTATGATTGGCTTTCCAATGTTCTTTTTTAAGCTGCTGAATGAAGCTTTTTGCCTCTTCTTCCGATTCGATTCGTTTTAAAAAACAAATGAAACGTGATTTTTTGATCTCGATTTCATGTTGATAGTCTTCTTTGATGGTTCGATAATTTTGCAGCATACTTTTGCCTCACTTTAGTTTTCTCTTTCTAGTATAGGAGAAAAGCGGGGCAGGTTTCAACTAAAGGCTGTTTGTCAGTCTGATTTTGTTTGAAGGTGAGGGATACGCATGACACGTGTAAAAAAATACGATGGGATTACCCATTATTTAAAAAGCAATAATGGCTCCCAAGTGACGCTGACCTTTACGCAATTTGACGAGCTGTTGTTCCCACGCAGTGGCCTGCCGCAAACTGCGCGACAAGATCTAGACTGGTGGGCGAATGATTATCGCCATCCAGAAAAAGGCGCATACGGCTGGTTGAATGCCAACTACGAAGTCGTTCAGGTCAATCTCGATAAAGAATATGTAGTCTTTAATAAATTAGTAAAATCAAGCTGGCTGATCTAGAAAAGACCACAAATTAATAATAATCACAGAAGCACGGCAAAATAATTTGCCGTGCTTATTTTGTCAGTCCAACTTTTCGCAGGTTATTAGGTGAGAAATAAAATCTAAGTGCTTCAGCTAAATATAGCTCAATCAGTTTAGTTGGATGATATGCGTAGAGAAAATAAGACTCATTTTTCATGCACTTTGAAAAATGAATCCCTTGAAGGGAACTAGCTGTCAGTCCGTTTTCGCAGAATTTAAAAAATGGATTGAATTAAGTATTATAAACAAATTATCCAGTTTAGCAGAATGATATGCGTAGTGAGAATAAAACTCATTTTTCATGCACTTCGAAAAATGAATCCCTTAAAAAGAACTAGCTGTCAGTTCCGTAGTAAAATTCTTTACCAACCTTCTGCGTACCTTTCTATAAGAGAGGAGGCCGCAAATGATGATGACAGGTCAGCGTTTATTATGGAAGGAATGGCAGGCCTTTTATCCAGAGGCAGATTTGGCACATGCTGAGAAGATCCCCGCGATGTTGGCTGTTGAAAATGGCTGGTTATGTCAGCGCTGCGGAGAAGTTTCGCAGGAAAAAGTTCCAGCAGATTATTTCTATTGTCCGGCCTGTTTAACATTAGGGCGGGTGGATAGCCGAAGTTATCTTTATTATTTCTCGGCTAAAAGTCTACTTCCTAGAAACGTTCAACTGACTTGGGCGGGGGAACTATCCTCTGCCCAAAGCAAAATTGCTGAGGCTCTGCTTGAAGACCAGTCAGTAGCCAGCACATTTCTGCTTTGGGCGGTGACCGGGGCTGGAAAAACGGAAATCCTTTTTCCTTTATTGAAGGAATTTTTGGAACAGGGAAAACGTATCGCTGTGACGTCCCCTCGAGTCGATGTTTGCAACGAAATTTTTTTACGGTTTCGACAGGCTTTCCCAAATGAAAAAATCAGTCTTTTTCACGGGCAGGAGAGAAAGGACGCGGGAGACACTTTTGTGGTGTGCACGGTTCATCAGCTTTTGCGCTACCACGATTATTTTGACTTAGTGATCGTTGATGAGGTGGATGCCTTTCCTTATGATACAGATCCCTTATTACATCGTGCAGTGGATACTGCGCAGCGGCCAAGGGGGAAGCGCGTGTATTTGAGTGCTACACCGGATGGCAAACTAAAAAAGCTGGTGGAACGGTTGTATTATTTGCCGGCTCGCTACCATCGCCGCAGTTTGCCAGTCCCAGAATTGCTTTTTTCATGGCGGTTAGAGAAGGAGTTGTTAGACGGGCGTTTATCCAAAAAAATCTTAGTAAAAATAGCGGCGTTGCTAGCAGAAAATCACGTACTGATTTTTTGCCCAAATATCCCTTTGTTAGAAAAAATGGCCAAGTGTATCCAACGTGAATTTTCAGAAGTTCAATTGACGACTGTCTTTTCGCAGGATCAAGAGCGTTTAGTAAAAGTTGAAAGGATGCGTGCAGGAAAGTATCAGGTACTTCTGACCACGACCATTTTAGAGCGAGGAGTGACGTTTGAAAAGGTGTCGGTCATAGTTCTGCAAGCTTCCCACCGTGTGTTTAAAAAATCCGCGCTGGTACAAATTGCCGGACGGGCGGATCGAAAGGGGGAGTTTGCCCGTGCTAAAGTTATTTTTGTGACTAGCGAAGTAACAACAGCGATTAAGGCGGCGATCAGCGAAATCAAAGGAAATAACCAACAAGCTTTATTGGAGGGCTTGATCGATGCGATGTAGCTGTTGTCAAAAAGAGCTGATCAGTAATCTCACTCTTCGTGAACTGTTTTTCTCGCCCAGTCTAAGATGTTATCATTGTGAAAAATTATTTACGCGCATTGAACAAAGGACAACTTGCCCGGGATGCGGGCGGGCAGATACGGCTGAATTGTGCCAAGATTGTCGGGCATGGCAAGGAAAGCTTGGTTTTGTTATGGGGAATAAAAGTTTGTTTCGTTATAATGCAGGTTTTCGGCAATGGATTGAGCCGTATAAGTTCACAGGCGATTATCGTTTACGCGGCGCTTTTGCGACAGAACTTGCTCAGTATTTACGAGAGTATCGAAAATATGTGATTTGTCCCTTGCCGCTTTCAACGGAACGTTTTGAGCAGAGAGGGTTTAATCAGGTCAGCAGTTGTCTAGATTCGGCGGGGGTCACATATGAATTGTTGTTGAAGAGAAAAGAGCTGGCTCCGCAATCGGAAAAATCACGGGAAGAACGGCTAAAAATGATTCAGCCTTTTGAATTAAATAGACCAAATGAAAAGATTAGAAATCAAAAAGTTTTATTAGTGGACGATGTTTATACAACGGGGCGTACGCTGTTTCATGGCGCAGAAATACTTTATAGAAATGGCGCGGAAACGGTGAAAAGCTTGACTTTTGCTCGCTGAAATGCATTATTTTTGATTATGAAATTGATAGCGATTTACTTTGCAAAAGGATTAGATTTCGATATAATAGGGATAAGAAGAAGAGGTAAGAGTGGTCCTTCCTCCTATCTTCAGTTGGCAAGACGAAAGGGGCAATACGTATGTTCAAATATAATGTTCGTGGGGAAAACATCGAAGTTACAGAGGCTATCCGCAATTACGTTGAAAAGAAAGTAGGAAAGTTAGAACGCTACTTCACTGATGTTCCGGACGCAACTGCTTATGTCAATTTAAAGGTTTATACAGAAAAAACGGCAAAAGTTGAAGTAACGATTCCATTACCTTACTTGGTTCTTCGTGCGGAAGAAACTTCACCAGATTTATATGCAAGTATTGATTTGGTTGTGGATAAATTAGAACGTCAGATCCGCAAATTTAAAACAAAAATTAATCGCAAAGCTCGTGAAACAGGTGTTCCTGAACGTGCGGTAGAAGTATTGGTGAACGCAGAAGATTCAGAAGAATCTGAATTAGAAATTGTTCGCACAAAACGTCTATCACTTAAACCAATGGGCAGCGAAGAAGCTGTATTACAAATGAACATGCTTGGACATAACTTCTTTATCTTTGAAGATGCTGAAACAAATGGTACAAGTATCGTTTATCGTCGTAAAGATGGTAAATACGGTTTGATCGAAACAGATTAATAGAAATTACAGCCTTCCAGCTCTTGCTGGAAGGTTTTTTTATTTCACTGAAAATAAAGTTTTAGAATGAGCCCCGATTATTTGAAGAAATTATGCCGCTTGAACGTTGCTGCCAAAGAAAATCACAAAAAAAGTTTAATCATTGTATAAGTCGCGCTTTATTCGCCGCGAGAAGTTTCTTTTCTCAAGGACTAATGATAAAATATACTAGCGGGTTTCTATCGTAAAATAGAAAATGAAAAGAAATAAAGGAGTAAGATAAACGAATGGCAAACTTTCTGAGACGAATGATTGAAAACGATAAAAAAGAATTAAAACGATTGAGCGGGATCGCTGACAAGGTCGAAGAATTTTCTGGCGATATGGAGAAATTATCAGACGGACAATTACGCGGCAAAGCCGAAGAATTTAGAGGACGTTATCAAGCAGGAGAAACACTAGATGATCTATTACCTGAAGCTTTTGCGGTTGTTCGCGAAGCGGCGAAACGCGTCTTGGGTTTATATCCATACCACGTTCAATTAATGGGTGGGATCGTACTACATGACGGCAACATCCCTGAAATGAAAACCGGTGAAGGTAAAACGTTGACAGCAACGATGCCGGTTTATTTAAATGCCTTAACAGGCGAAGGGGTACACGTTGTTACCGTCAATGAATATTTGGCGACACGTGACTCGACTGAAATGGGTGAGCTGTACAACTTCTTAGGACTAAGTGTTGGGTTGAACATCAATTCAAAAACAGCCGATGAAAAACGTGAAGCTTATAATTGTGATATCACTTATAGTACCAATAATGAATTAGGGTTTGACTATCTCCGTGACAACATGGTGGTTTATCAAAGCCAAATGGTTCAACGTCCATTAAATTATGCGATTGTCGATGAAGTTGACTCGATCTTAATCGATGAAGCGCGGACACCGTTGATCATCTCTGGTGCCGCTGAAAAATCTACGGCTCTTTATACACGTACAGATAACTTCGTGAAACGTTTGAAAGAAGACGAAGATTTCAAAATCGACATCCAATCAAAAACGATTGGATTAACTGAACAAGGGATCGAAAAAGCGGAAGAGAACTTCGGCTTAGAAAATCTGTATGACTTAGACAACACAGCCTTGACTCACCATTTAGACCAAGCTTTGCGGGCAAACTTCATCATGATCCGTGACATTGACTATGTGGTTCAAGAAGGCAAAGTCTTGATCGTTGACCAATTTACTGGTCGAATCATGGATGGTCGCCGCTACTCAGATGGTTTGCACCAAGCAATTGAAGCAAAAGAAGCGGTAGAGATCGAAGACGAAACGAAGACAATGGCAACGATCACGTTCCAAAACTATTTCCGGATGTACAAAAAACTGTCTGGGATGACCGGTACGGCTAAAACCGAAGAAGAAGAATTCCGTGAAATTTACAATATCGAAGTTGTTCAAATCCCAACCAACCGTCCGATTATTCGGGAAGACCATGCGGATTTGTTATATCCTACGTTAGAGAGCAAGTTCAAAGCAGTCGTTCAAGATATCAAAGAACGTCACCGTAAGGGCCAGCCAATCCTTGTTGGTACAGTAGCGGTTGAAACATCTGAGCTACTTTCCAATATGTTGGATCAAGAAAAAGTTCCGCATGAAGTATTGAATGCGAAGAACCATTTCAAAGAAGCAGAAATTATTATGAGTGCCGGCCAAAAAGGGTCTGTTACGATCGCCACCAACATGGCTGGTCGTGGTACGGATATCAAGTTGGGCTTAGGCGTTATTGAATTAGGCGGACTTGCGGTAATCGGTACCGAACGTCATGAATCTCGTCGTATTGATAATCAGCTGCGTGGACGTTCAGGTCGTCAAGGAGATCCGGGTGTTTCACAATTCTATCTTTCATTGGAAGATGATTTAATGAAACGTTTCGGTTCTGAACGAATCAAAGCCTTCTTAGATCGCATGAAGGTTGAAGATGAAGATGCCGTGATCCAAAGCAAAATGCTGTCACGTCAAGTTGAATCTGCACAAAAACGTGTAGAAGGAAACAACTACGATACTCGTAAAAATGTCTTGCAATACGATGATGTTATGCGCGAACAGCGGGAAGTTATCTACAAACAACGTCAAGATGTTATCATGGGCGAAAAAGATTTGACACCGAATTTGTTGAACATGGTACGCCGGACGATTTCACGCGTAGTCGACAGCCATACACAATTAGATAAAGATAACTGGAACCTTGAAGCTTTGGCTGATTTTGCTGGAGCAACTCTGGTTCATGAAGATTCTATTTCGAAAGCCGATTTTGAAGGCAAGTCACCTGAAGAAATGAAGGACTATTTATATGGTCGCGCCAAAGATGTTTTCGATACAAAAGTGGCACAACTGCAAAGTCCTGAACAATTATTGGAATTTGAAAAAGTTGTAATCTTGCGTGTTGTTGATACGAAATGGACAGACCACATTGATGCAATGGATCAATTACGTCAATCTGTCGGACTTCGTGCTTATGGACAAAACAATCCATTAGTTGAATACCAAACAGAAGGCTACAAGATGTTTGAGGATATGGTTGGAGCCATCGAATTTGAAGTGACTCGTCTCTTCATGAAGGCCGAAATCCGCCAAAACGTTCAACGTGAACAAGTGGCGCAAAACCAGCAAGAGCATCCAGTAGAAGCCGATGGCGATCCAAAGAACCTGACGCAAACAAAACAAAAACCAGTTCAAGTACAAAAAGTTGGACGAAATGATCCATGTCCATGCGGCAGCGGGAAAAAATACAAAAACTGTCATGGCAAAGGACAATAGTTTTTCGATAAGAAAAGAACCTTCAGGACGGGACATAGCTACTATGTCTCGTCTTTTGCCAGTCCAACTTTTCCCAGTTCAATAAACTATGAGAGCCAATAAAATAAATTATTGGAAATAAAATGTACAAGCCGTTTAGTTGGATGGTATGTGTAAAAAAATAGACTTTTTTTTTCACAGTTTGATAAGTTATTCATTCAAATTATAGTTACAAGCAATTTAATTGGATGGTTTGCGAGCAAAATACTCTTATTTTTAGTAAAATGTAATAGACTTTTGAATGATTGGTTATACGGGTAATTTTATTATCCGGGAGAAAGAAGGAATAGATTTGGAAAACGCAGAGATACAAAATTTGTTAGACACGATGCAAGAGCAAGTCGCAAGTTTCAGGGGGTCTCTTTGACCTAGAGCAATTAGAAGAAGATATTGCTGAAGCGGAAAATCAAATGACCGCACCCGGTTTTTGGGATGATTCGGAAAAAGCGCAGAATTTGATCAGCCAGAACAACGTGTTGAAGGAAACCTATGATCAGTTTCAAGCAATCGCGAATGAAACCGATGAGCTGACCGTTATGTGGGAAATGCAGCAGGAAGAATTTGATGCCGAGCTGCAAACTGAATTGGAAGAGCGGTTGGTTCAATTACAGGAAAAAATCGCTGCCTTTGAGCTGTCGTTATTATTGGATGAACCGTATGATAAAAATAATGCGATTGTGGAGTTGCATCCTGGGGCTGGCGGAACGGAATCGCAGGATTGGGGTTCGATGCTATTGCGTATGTACACGCGTTGGGCGGAACAGCACGGATTTTCAGTTGAAACGATCGATTACCAATCGGGTGACGAAGCGGGTATCAAAAGTGTGACGCTCATGATCAAAGGAACCAATGCATATGGCTACTTGAAATCTGAAAAGGGTGTTCATCGCTTAGTGCGGATTTCACCATTTGATTCAGCTAGTCGACGCCATACTTCGTTTTGTTCTGTTGAGGTGATGCCTGAATTGGATGAAAATATCGAAGTCGAGATCAATCCTGACGATTTAAAGGTCGATGTTTATCGAGCTAGCGGCGCTGGTGGACAGCATATCAATAAAACTTCTTCGGCCGTGCGAATCACGCATTTACCAACGGGGACTGTGGTTGCCAGTCAAGCACAGCGTTCACAATTTCATAACCGCGAGACAGCGATGCAGACGCTGAAGGCAAAACTTTATCAATTAGAGATTGAAAAGAAGGAGCAAGAAGCTGCAGCTTTGCGAGGAGAGCAAAAAGAGATTGGTTGGGGCTCACAAATTCGTTCTTATGTTTTCCATCCTTATTCTATGGTGAAAGATCACCGCACCGAACATGAAACAGGAAATGTACAGGCAGTAATGGACGGCGAATTAGATCCTTTTATCGATGCTTACTTAAAATGGCGCTTAGCACAAAACGATTAAGTGCAAAATGAAATCAAATTGTAAAGTAATGAAAGCCAGTTGCAATGTTGGCATGCTATAATAACAAAGAATTTAAGAGGATTTGGAGAGATAAAGCATGATTGAAATGCAGGATGTAACAAAAAAATATCCTAATAAGACAACTGCTGTACGTGGGATTTCGGTCCGTATCGATCAAGGTGAGTTCGTCTATGTCGTTGGTCCCTCTGGTAGCGGAAAGTCTACCTTCATCAAGTTGATGTATCGTGAAGAAAAAGCGACTTCTGGTAAAGTATTAGATGTTGCGCGTCATGATTTGCTAAAAATTAAGAATAAAGAAGTTCCTTTTCTGCGTCGCGATGTCGGCGTTGTTTTCCAGGACTTCAAATTACTACCCCGTAAGACAGTCTATGAAAATGTTGCTTACGCAATGCAGGTAATTGGACGTAAACCGCGGGACATCAAAAAACGTGTTATGGAAGTTTTGGACCTTGTTGGTTTGAAACATAAAGTCCGCGTTTTTCCAAGTGAGTTATCTGGTGGGGAACAGCAACGTGTATCCATCGCGCGTGCGATCGTGAATACACCGAAAGTACTGATTGCCGATGAACCAACAGGGAATTTGGACCCGGATACTTCTTGGGAAATCATGCGTTTATTAGAACGGATCAATAATCAAGGAACAACGATCGTTATGGCAACACATAACAAAACGATTGTTGATACCATGCGCCATCGTTTGATCGCGATTGAAAATGGCTTGATCGTTCGAGATGAAGCGGAAGGAGAATACGAGTTTGATGATTAGAAATTTCTTCCGACATTTGTTGGAAAGTATCAAGAGTGTCAAACGTAATGGCTGGATGACTTTAGCATCCGTCAGTGCAGTGACGATCACATTAACCATGGCAGGAATTTTCTTGGCAGTGATTATGAATGCGACAAAGTTAGCACAAGATGTTGAAGGAAATGTCGAAGTGACGGTCTTTGTTGATATTGGTACGAAAGAAAAAGAATTAAAAGAATTGAAATCTGAACTGCAAGAAATCAAACATGTAGACAAGGTCACTTATTCTAGTAAGCAAGCTCAGTTGAAGAAGCTTCAATCACAAATGGGCGATGCTTGGGATTTATTCGAAGGAGACAGCAATCCGCTGTACGACGTTTACATTGTTAGTGCAACAGATGCTCAATATATTCGACCTGTAACGCGCGAAGCTAGTCAGCTACACAATGTTTTCCGGGCAAACTACGGCGGAAATTCAGCTGACCGAATCATTCAAATGGCGAAAGTCGTACGTACTTGGGGCTTAGCCGCAGCAGCACTATTAATTTTCGTGGCGATCTTCTTGATCTCGAATACAATTCGAATCACGATTATTTCACGGAAAAACGAAATTCAAATCATGCGTCTTGTAGGTGCAAAAAATGGCTATATTCGTTGGCCGTTCTTCCTTGAAGGAGGTTGGATCGGCTTGATCGGTTCGATCGTACCGATTCTTGTTTTGACTTACGGGTATTCACAAGTGTACGGGATAGCAGCACCTTATCTATTACAATCAAACTTAGCGTTATTACGACCAAGCCAGATTGTTTGGATCTTGGATATCGTCATGGCCGTTGGCGGATATTTGATTGGTTCACTTGGATCAGTTATTTCAATGCGCCGCTTCTTGAAGATTTAATCAAACGAACTTCTCCGATAATTTTCGGAGAAGTTTTTCTTATGCTTGCCATTTTTGCTGGAAAGATTTAGAATAGCAATTAAATAAATTAATACGCTACCGAGCAAGGGAGCCAATTTCGTTAGGTCTTTGAAGAAATTGGACTCCCTTTTTGTGTTCTCAGCAGTATAAATTTATTATTTTAACTGAGGAGGAGTAATTATTATGGCATGGGTATCATTAGTTGTAGCAGGATTATTTGAAATGTTTTGGGCGACGATGATGAAGTTGAGCGAAGGGTTCAGCAAACTGAATTATTCGCTTTTAACGCTGATTGGCATGGTGGCGAGCTTCTACTTTTTAGCAAAAGCATTACACTCGCTGCCAATGAGTTTGGCTTATCCAATCTGGACAGGGATCGGTGCTGTGGGATCAATTTTGATTGGTGTGATTTTCTTTAAGGATCATTTATCTCTTTTAACAAGCTTTTTTGTGCTGCTTTTGATCGCGGGTATCATTGGGATTAAAGTTACTAGCGGACATTAACCTAAAAGTGAGTTACACTATTTCTAATAGAAAATTCAGGAGGTCCCTATGATTAAATCAACCGATGAGCTAACGTCACAAGAATTATTGACAATTTTACAAATTCGTACAGCCGTCTTTGTGGTTGAACAGAATTGTCCGTATCAAGAAGTCGACGAGGCAGATCGTCAGGCTTTGCATGTTGGTCTGGAAGAGGATGGCAAGATAAAGGCTTATGCCCGAATTTTAGCGACAGACGATCAGATTCATTTTGGCCGTGTTTTAGTGGTGAAAGAATATCGCGGACAACAATTAGGACGAAAAATCGTGGAAAAAACATTAAAGGAAATTGAAAAACGTTATCCTAATCGAGTGGTTGTTATTTCAGCTCAAGCTCACCTGACCGAATTTTATGGGTCCTTTGGGTTTAAGCCGAATTCTGAGATTTGCTTGGAGGATGATATTCCGCACATTGAGATGCTTTTACAAAAAAACGAGAATCAGTAATGCCCATTGTTTACAATCAGCACCTTCTCGGCTATCCTTTAGTAGAAGGAGTGTGAAAACATGTCTTTTGTGACAGAGCACTTGGGATTGATTTTCCTGGTTATAAACACGATATTATCATTTATTATTGTCTTTCGAGAACGGAAGGATACGGTCAACACATGGGCTTGGTTGTTAGTCTTGACCTTTATTCCAGTTCTCGGTTTTGTTTTATATGTTTTTTTTGGAAAGGGGATTTCCAAAGAACGAATCTTTGATTTGAAGATGCAGACCAAAATCGGTATGAACGTTGAAGTCCAACAACAGCAACGCGCTTTAACACGGGGACTTTTTCCAAAGCCGACAACGAATCAAGTAGATCCGAGGCAGTTGATTTATATGCTGACGATGTTTGAGAGTTCACTATATACAACCAATAATGAAGTGACGCTCTACACTGATGGCCGTGAAAAATTTGACGCTTTGCTTGAGGATATCAAGCGGGCGAAGTTCCATATTCATATGGAGTACTACATTTATCGCGCAGATAATTTGGGACTTGAAGTTCGCGAAGCATTAGTCGATGCTGTTTCTCGAGGTGTGAAAGTTCGCCTGCTGCTGGATGCTTGGGGCTCCACTCAAGTCAATCGACGTTTCCTTACACCGTTAATCGAAGCCGGAGGCGAAGTTGATTTTTTCTTTCCGCTATTTTTACCGTATCTGAACCCGCGAATGAACTATCGGAATCACCGGAAAATCGTCGTGATCGATGGTGAGATCGGGTATACCGGTGGGTTCAATGTGGGAGATGAATATCTTGGTTTGGTTGAAAAATTTGGTTATTGGCGAGACAATCATTTGCGCATCCATGGTCATGCCGTTTATACTTTGCAGAATCGCTTTTTGATGGACTGGAATTCCCAGCAAAAACACGAATTGGTTTATCAGCCCGATTATTTTCCTGAAATCGAATCAGATGGTAAATTGGCCCTGCAAATAGTCAGCAGCGGCCCGGATAGTGAACATGAACAGATCAAATTGACCTACTTAAAAATGATCAATCTGGCAAAAAAAGAAATTTTGATCCAGACACCTTACTATATTCCAGACGCTCCGATTCATGAGGCGCTGAAACTAGCGCTGCTTTCCGGGGTAAAGGTTCGAATGCAGATACCAAATAAGCCCGATCATATTTTGGTTTATTGGGCGACGTATTCTTTTGCGGCAGAGCTGTTGGAATATGGCGCGATCATCGAGACCTATGAGAATGGTTTCATTCATGCTAAAACCATGGTGGTCGATGCTGGGATTGCTTCAGTAGGATCGGCGAATATCGATGTTCGTTCTTTCAAATTGGATTTTGAAGTAAATACACTTGTATATGATGCGGCATTTGCAGAAGAACTAAGAGAAGAATTTTATAAGGATTCGATGAAATCAGAACTTCTGACGCAGGAAAAATACGATCAGCGCGGTACGGTTATCAAGTTTAAAGAGGGAATCGCTCGTTTGATCTCACCACTCTTATAAAAATCATTTGCGCTTTCATGGTTTGATAGTATAAAATGAACTAGCTTGTTTAGTGAATCAAACATCTAGGAAATGATTAAGGAGATTTTTCATGAAGAAATGGTTAATTCCCCTATTAGGTACGCTTTTACTTTTGTCCGGCTGTTCAAAATGGATCGACCGCGGCGAATCAATTACGGCGGTCGGGTCCTCCGCGCTGCAACCTTTAGTTGAGACGGTAGCTGAAGAGTATCAAAGCAAGAACCCCGGCAGATTTATTAATGTCCAAGGCGGCGGAAGTGGTACAGGGTTAAGCCAAGTACAGTCCGGTGCTGTTGAAATCGGTAATTCTGATTTGTTTGCTGAGGAAAAAAATGGGATCGACGCGAAAAAATTGGTCGACCATAAAGTTGCGGTCGTCGGGATTACTCCGATCGTTAATAAAGGCGTTGGCGTAAAAAATATTTCGTTGGAAAACTTGCGCAAGATTTTTCTTGGCGAAATCAAGAACTGGAAAGAAGTCGGCGGAAAAGATCAAGAAATCGTGATCTTAAACCGAGCAACCGGCAGCGGAACGCGTTCGACATTTGAGCAATGGGTGCTAGATGGCAAAACTGCGATTCGAGCTCAAGAGCAAGACTCCAGCGGCATGGTTCGGCAAATTGTTTCCGATACACCAGGTGCGATTAGTTATACGGCCTTCTCTTATGTAACGAAGGATGTTCAAACATTGAGCATTGATAATATTGAACCGACTGACGAAAATGTAACGACCAATCGTTGGAAAATCTGGGCCTATGAACACATGTACACCAAAGGAAAGCCAACCAAGTTGGTTGAGGATTTTCTTGATTACATGCTTTCAAAAGAAGTTCAAGGAAAAGTCGTTCCACAACTCGGCTATATCCCAATCTCTGATATGAAAGTAGAACGAGATTGGCAAGGCAATGAAATAAAATAAGAATCTCAGAGGGCATAGAAAAAAATTTTCTGTGCCCTTTTTGCCACTCCAACTTTTCGCAGTTCAATAAACTATGAGAGCCAATAAAATAAATTATTGGAAATAAAATGTACAAGCTGTTTAGTTGGATGGTATGCGTACGAAAATAAATTCATTTTTTCGCTCTTTGAAAAAATGATTACCAAAGTAAAGAGTTAGCTGGCAGTCCGGTTTTTCGCAGTTCAATAAACTATGAGAGCCAATAAAATAAATTATTGGAAATAAAATGTACAAGCCTTTTAGTTGGATGGTATGCGTACGAAAATAAATTCATTTTTTCGTTCTTTGAAAAAATGATTACCAAAGCAATGAGCTAGCTGCCAGTCCCGATTTTTCCGCAGTTAAATAAACTATGAGAGCCAATAAAATAAATTATTGGAAATAAAATGTACAAGCCTTTTAGTTGGATGGTATGCGTACGAAAATAAACTCATTTTTTCGTTTTTTGAAAAAATGATTACCAAAGCAATGAGCTAGCTGCCAGTCCCGATTTTTTTGCAGTTAAATAAACCATGAAAGCTAATCAATTGTTCATTCAATCAACTTAGATAAATGATAAACACAGAGATGATAAAAGCAAGGAGGCACTATAAGATGTACTATCCAATTCAACTGCCTTTTCTATTGAACGAGGAATTTACTCGTGTAATGAATTATCAGGAGAAGATTGTTCCTGAGTCCAGCGACTTTATTTTGTGCTTTTGGGAGATCTCCTCAAAAATGAACGAGCCGACTCAAGTTAAAAATGTGATCATCGCAGATGGCTGCATTGATTTAATCGTGGACTATGATCAGAAAATGATTTTTTTTACGGGGAATCAGCAGACGGATTTCGATTATGAGATTCAGACACCTGCCCATTTTTTTGGTGCCCGCATGATGCCGGGAGCTTTTCATCAATTAACGGGGATACCTGCCAATGAGGCAATGGATGAGTTTCTATTGCTTTCCGATATTTTTGCTGACTTGGATCATGATGAGTTCTTTTCGCTGAGTTTTCCTGAAGCACAAGAAAAATTTCAAACCTATTTGGTCGGGAAATTTGCTGAGAAGCATCCGAATGAATTTACGCAGCTTTTCCCGCGAATGTCTGAAACGATTCCTCAGACTACGGAAGGCTTGTATGAATTGCTTCACTTTAGTCCGCGGCAATGTCAGCGATTATTTTCAAAAAATTTTGGTCTCACTCCCAAGATGGTACTGAGTATTTTACGGTTTCAGAAATGTCTGCAAATATTGACTTCTGAACAGGCCAAGCCAGCGGATATTTTGGCGGTCACAAATTATTATGATCAGCCTCATTTCAATCGAGATTTTAAACATCATCTAGGCATCACGCCCTTAGAATTAGTCGCGCGGTACAAAAATTGACGCATTTTTACAATAAGTTTCTTTTTCTGCTTGCTAGAATAAGAGTATAAATAAGGAGGCAGTTAATATGTACAAAAATATAACGACGAATTTAATGGTGGTAAGTGTAGATGCATCTGTGGAATTTTATCAAGAAGTTCTTGGGTTAGAGGTAGTTGCTTCAGTTCCGGCTAAAGATCAAACACTGCAATTTGCGATTCTTGCTAAAGAGTCATTAACATTGATGCTGCAAGAACAAAGTAATTTGAGCGAAGAATACCCGATTCTGACGACGGAGAAAATCCAACCTTCGATTACGCTATATATTACGATTGATAATTTCGAGGAATTTTATGCAAATGCCAAAACCAAGTATCCAATCTATACTGAACCTCATGCAACTTTTTATGGCGCGAAAGAATTTGCGATCACAGATCCTGATGGTTATGTACTAACGTTCACTGAATATAAAGAGGACTGATCACGATGGAAAATGATTTACAAGCGATTCCCGGTATTGGAAAAAATATGGCACAGCACTTAATCAACGCTGGTTACCCGGATATTGAATCGTTGAAGCAGCAAGATCCTGAAGACATCTACTTGAAGGATTGCGTAGCACAAGGCGAAAAGGTCGATCGCTGTGCATTATACGTCTATCGTTTAGCGGTACACTATGCCGATCACGATGGCAATCTCCCACCAAAAAAACAAAACTGGTGGGACTGGCAGGACTAAATAAACAGAGAAACAGCATCCGCGGATGCTGTTTTTTTTGCCAGTTTTCCTTCCTGTTTTAGCAGGTTAGTAAAATGGTATGCGTGGTGAAAATAAAACTCATTTTTCTTCAGAGAAAAATGATTACTGTAAAATAAACTAGCTGCCAGTTTTCTTTCCAACATCAGAAGATTTACAAAATGGTGTCATTATATTTTTATTCAAAAAAATTCTGCCTATTCTGAGCCGGCTAGCAAGCAGTTCAGTTGCGAATAGCCTCCGATTTAGTTTACACTTTCTTTACAATTGTCATGGAAGCGTTACAGGAGGTTAAAAGGAAATTGATTTTCAACAGGTAAAATGATTTTGTCGGTTTGTAAAACCGAGTGGATTAGTTTGAAGGAATCAGGAGGAGTAGGCCTTGGAAAATGAAGATGTAAAAAAAGCGCTCACGACGAAATCAAAGCGTGCAAGGATTGAACAGCGAGGACGCTTTATCAGTTTTGTTTGTATCGCATTGATCGTGTTTGTGGTTGGAGCGATTTTCTATTTTGTAGCAAGTAAAGGGTTATCGACCTTTTTTGTAGATAAGATTAATGTATTCGACTTTTTATTTGGCACAGTCTGGAATCCTAGTGCGACAGGACCAGATGGCAAGCCTTTAGTGGGTGCTTTGCCAATGATTCTAGGTTCATTTATGGTGACATTTTTATCCGCAATTGTAGCGACTCCTTTCGCAATCGGTGCGGCGGTCTTTATGACAGAAATCTCGCCGACTAAGGGACAAAAATTTTTACAGCCGGTCATTGAATTATTAGTAGGTATTCCTTCTGTTGTATATGGTTTTATCGGTTTAACAGTGATCGTACCCTTCATCCGGTCCATTTTTGGCGGAACGGGTTTTGGGATCTTATCGGGAACCTTCGTCTTGTTCGTCATGATTTTACCAACGGTGACTACGATGACGGTCGATACATTAAAATCAGTGCCACGTCATTACCGCGAAGCTTCACTGGCTTTGGGAGGAACGCGTTGGCAAACGATTTACAAAGTTGTATTGCGGGCAGCGATCCCGGGAATTCTGACCGCTGTCGTATTCGGAATGGCTCGGGCCTTTGGTGAAGCTCTAGCGATCCAAATGGTGATCGGGAACGCCGCTTTGATGCCGGCGGGTCTAACAACACCAGCATCAACCTTAACTTCGATTTTAACGATGGGAATTGGGAATACGATCATGGGAACAGTAGAAAACAATGTCCTGTGGTCATTAGCCTTGATCCTATTATTCATGTCTTTAGTTTTCAATATTTTAATCCGCTACATTGGAAAGAAAGGGGATATAACGAATGGATAAAGCCAAACGCGCAGATAAAATCGCGACAGTCATTTTGTATACTGTCTCTGCTGTGATCGTTGCGATCCTGGCCTTTCTTTTACTATATATTTTAATCCGCGGCTTGCCGCATGTTTCTTGGGAATTCTTGACCTCTCCATCAAAAGCTTACCAAAAGGGTGGCGGGATCGGGATTCAATTATTCAATTCGATCTACTTGTTACTGATCACGATGATCATCAGTTTACCAATTTCGTTGGGAGCTGGGATTTATCTATCTGAATATGCGAAGAAAAATTGGGTGACCAATGTTATTCGGACATCGATCGAAATTTTAAGCTCACTGCCTTCAGTGGTTGTTGGTTTGTTCGGCTTCTTGATCTTCGTTATCCAGTTTGGATATGGCTTCTCGATTCTTTCAGGGGCTTTGGCATTGACCTTGTTCAATTTGCCCTTGCTGACAAGAAACATTGAAGAGTCGTTAAGAGCGATTCATTACACACAACGTGAGGCGGGATTAGCTCTAGGCTTGTCACGTTGGGAAACTGTTACGAAAATTGTTGTTCCAGACGCCTTGCCAGGAATTTTAACCGGAGTCATTTTGAGTTCGGGCCGGATTTTCGGTGAAGCGGCGGCATTGATTTATACAGCTGGACAAAGTGCGCCGGCTTTGGATTTTACAAATTTCAATCCATTGAGCGTTTCAAGTCCATTAAGTATTTTCCGTCAAGCTGAAACGTTAGCCGTGCACATTTGGAAAATCAATACTGAAGGCACGATGCCAGACGGCAACGCTGTTTCCGCGGGAGCTTCGGCAGTCTTAATTTTAGCAGTCTTGCTATTTAATTTTGGCGCACGGGCGATCGGTAAACGACTGCATAGAAAAATGACTTCAGCATAAGAAGAATAGTTTAATTGTGCGAAAAGAAAAGTGAATGATTTGTAACTAAATTTCCTCAGTACGAACAAGGAGAACGTTGATGAAAGAATACAATTGGGAGGAACGCAACCTCATCAGGATGCCTGGCGAAATTGCGTTGCATACGGAAGATCTGCATGTCTATTATGGAGACAATGAAGCCATAAAAGGTGTCGATCTGGAATTTGAAAAAAATAAAATTACCGCGTTAATCGGCCCTTCAGGCTGTGGGAAATCGACCTATTTGCGGTCTCTGAACCGGATGAACGACGGGATTGCCAGTGCCAGTGTAACTGGGAAAATCATATACAAAGATGTAGATGTCAATGCATCAAACATTGATGTCTATGAAATGCGCAAACGGATCGGAATGGTGTTTCAACGACCAAATCCTTTCAGTAAATCGATTCGCGAAAATATCACATTTGCACTAAAACAACACGGAATGCGTGATAAAAAGCAACTGGAAGAAGCAGTTGAGACCAGTTTGAAACAAGCGGCGCTGTGGGATCAGGTCAAAGACAACTTAGACAAAAGTGCTTTGGCCCTATCTGGTGGACAGCAGCAGCGTTTATGCATTGCGCGAGCAATTGCGATGAAGCCAGATATCTTATTACTAGATGAACCAGCCAGCGCCTTGGACCCGATCTCAACAGGAACGGTCGAAGAAACACTGATTCAATTGAAAGAAAACTATACGATCATCATTGTGACTCACAATATGCAGCAGGCAGCCCGGATCAGTGATTATACGGCTTTCTTCTATTTAGGACATGTTATCGAGTACGATGAAACACCGAAAATCTTCACACGGCCGAAAATTCAGGCTACCGAAGATTATGTATCAGGACACTTTGGTTAAGAGACGGAGGAAATTGAATGTCGAAGATTATTACTTCCAAAGACCTTCATTTGTATTATGGTAAAAAGGAAGCCTTAAAAGGCATTGATATGGATATTGAAAAAGGTGAGATCACCGCGATGATCGGACCTTCAGGCTGCGGAAAATCGACTTACTTGCGCTCATTGAATCGAATGAATGATTTGATTCCAGGTGTGACGATCACCGGCAGTGTGATGTATAAGGACAAAGATATTTACAGCCCTAAGACAGATACGGTGGAATTACGAAAAGAAATCGGGATGGTTTTTCAACAGCCAAATCCTTTTCCATTTTCGATTTACGAGAACGTCATTTATGGGTTAAAATTAAAGGGTGAAAAAGACAAAAGCAGGCTTGATCAAGTGGTGGAAGAAAGTTTGAAAGCTGCTTCGGTTTGGAATGACGTCAAAGATAAATTGCATGAGAGTGCATTATCCTTATCTGGCGGGCAACAACAGCGGGTTTGTATCGCTCGCGTTTTAGCAGTCAATCCAGAAGTTATTCTAATGGATGAACCAACAAGTGCACTGGACCCTGTATCCACGGGGAAGATCGAAAACATGTTGTTAGAGCTGAAAGAAAATTACACGATCATCATTGTGACGCACAATATGTCACAAGCATCGCGGATTTCTGACCGTACGGCGTTCTTCCTGCAAGGAGAATTGATCGAGTTCGACAAGACGAAGAAGATTTTCTTAGATCCAGCAAAACAAGAAACAGAGGATTACATCTCAGGAAAATTTGGTTAGCTTGCAAGAAACTAGTAGAGATAGTCTATGACTCGAATAGAATTAATTTTTCATGGAAAAGTTGATTCGTGATTATGAAAAGGAGGGCAACGATGTTACGTACACAATTTGAAGAAGATTTGCTGAATCTTCACAATCAGTTTTATGAAATGGGTATGATGGTCTCAAGTGCCGTGCACAAATCGGTCCGTTCATATATTGATCATGATAAAAAATTAGCACAAGAGGTTATCGACCATGATGTTGAGATCAATGACATGGAAGTCCGCTTGGAGAAAAAAAGTTTTGAAATGATCGCTTTACAGCAACCCGTCACTACAGACTTGCGGACGATCATTACGATTATGAAAGCCAGCTCTGACTTGGAACGAATGGGGGACCATGCGGTCTCTGTTGCCAAATCGACCATTCGCTTAAAAGGTCTGCCGCGGATTTTAGAAGTCGAAAAAGAAATCAATGAAATGTCCAACTACGTAAAAAAAATGGTGGACAATGTTTTGATCGCTTATGTTAAGACTGACGAAAAAGACGCTCGAATGATTGCATTAATGGATGAACGAGTGAACGACTATTTCCAAAAAATATATGACATGACCACGAATACTATGGAAAAAGAATCCGATACGATCATTAGCGGAACCGATTATCTGCACGTTGCAGGCTACTTGGAACGCGTGGGTGATTATGTAACGAATATTTGTGAATGGATCGTTTACTTAGCGACAGGAAAAATCACTGAGCTTAACAGCAATCGCAACGAAACATTTTAAGACAATCTGCCAGCTAGATAATTCTAGCTGGTTTTTTCTACATATTAATAGGAAGAAACACATTCTTTAAGAAGTCGGATAAAAAGATGGGTCTTTAGTCCTATGACAAATGCTCAAAAACATTGCATAATATGAATGTAAACAAAAGTAAGGTATTTGCTTTTTGAAGGAGGCAATTTCTATGAATGAAAGACAACGAATTATGGAATTAGTTAAAAAAGGTATTTTATCAACTGAAGAAGGTTTGGATTTACTAGAAACTATGGCCAAGGCGAAAGATGAAGCGCAGATCAAACAAGCTGCTGATAAAGTGGATTCTTACCACCGCGACCAAGCAACCAATTTAGTTGATGAATGGGAAAAAGGAAAAGACACAGAAGAAGCAGATCGTTCTGAAGAACAGGACTTGGAAGAACTTGAAGCTTATTTTGATGACTTAGCCACCGAAGCCAACCAAATTTCTGCTCATATTGATGAAATCAATCAAAAGAAAAAAGAGCTGAAAGCGGCACTTCATGAAAAAGAAGAAGTTTTGATGGAGTTAGACACGAAAGAAGAGTTGGATACATTATCTGAAGAAGACGATGACATTCGTGAAGCTGTGGAAGAGGCGATTGATAATCTTAAAGAAAAAATCGCTGAGTTAGAAGAAGAAGCTGAAGAAAAAGAAGAAGAATTGAAGAACGTGCAGGACAACCAAAACGAAACGCGTAAAGAACGCAATCGTGCACGCTTTGATATTCCAGATGATTTAAAAGATCAAGCAAGCGAAACATTCTCACAAGTTGGTGAAAATCTAGGAGAAGCCGGTGTTCAATTAGGACGCTTGATGAAGAAGACTTGGAAAACAGTTTCTGACACAGTGGAAGAAAATGTTGATTGGAAAGACTTCAACGTAAAAGTTCCTGGTCTTGTAACTTCGAAATTTGAACATCAATTCTTATACACTGATGTTGAACCAACCTTGATCGACATCAAGTTGGCAAATGGTAAAGTAACCTTAAAGGCTTGGGACGATGCAGCTATCAAAGTAGATGCGAAAATCAAACTTTATGGTAAAATGAACGAAGCAACTCCATTACAATCATTAATGGAACGCAGTCAAATCGAAGTGAATGATGAACACATCTCATTCCAAATACCAAACAAACGGGTTCAAGCGGAGTTAGTATTCTATTTGCCGAAACGCACTTACGATCACGTAGCAGTTAAATTGTTAAATGGTGATTTGAATGTTGAAGAGATGGATGCCAAAGACGTTTATGCTAAATCAACGAACGGTAACATCAGCTTCAAACAGATCGACGCTACAATGCTTGAAATCCAAGGCGTCAACGGCAACATTGAAATCCGCGAAGGCGCGATTTTAGATTCAATCATCGAAACGGTTAACGGCAATATTACTTCTAAAGCGGCCGTTCAAAATTATGGCATCTCATTAGTAAACGGTGATGTGAAGTTAACGGCTGGACATGACAGCTTACAAAAAATTAAAGCAAGCTCAGTTAACGGAAACGTCAAAGTTTCTTTAGGCAAAAATATTGGTTTGGAAGGTCTAGCTAAAACAAGCTTAGGCAGCATCAATGACCGCCTGTCAAACTATGAAGTAATCAGAGAAAAGAAAGAAAAAACAAATCGCTTGTTGCAATTCCGTCGTGTAGCCGATAAAATGGCAAAAATCGATGTATCTACAACAACAGGCAGCATTTTCTTGAAAGATTTCGACAATTAGGAAATAATAAGGAAGGAAGATTCATATGCAAAAGAGATTACAAAAGTCACGAACTAATGTGGTACTGACAGGTACCTTAGCCGGGATCGCCGAATACTTCGGGATCGATCCGACAATCGTGCGTGTGATTTATGTTTTCTTAAGTTTCGGCTTAATCGGCGCACCGGTTGTACTATATGTCTTGTTAGCATTAGTGATTCCTGCGGGTCAAAAAGGCCGGGATTCTTATGGACACAACAATCCATACTATGGAAACAATGATTACAACAACTACGAGAAAAAAACGTCCCGCCAACGTAAGAAAGCGGATAAAATCGACGATGATGACTGGAGCGACTTTTAATGACTTACCTACAGCGCTTAATAGCTAACTCACTGATTTTCATTTCACTATCGGTGCTCTTTCCCAACCAAGTTTATGTGGAGAGTTTGACGATGGCTATTGCTGCAAGCTTTGTCCTGTCAATTTTGAATACATTAGTGAAACCGATTCTGATTCTGCTTTCACTTCCGTTGAACATTTTGACCTTGGGGCTCTTTAGCTTTGTGATCAGCGCTGGTATGTTGCAATTGACTTCCAACTTATTAGGAAATTATCGTTTTGGCTTTTCCAGCTTTGCCATCTCAATCTTGGTGGCGATCGTCATGGCGATTGTCAATGCGATCGTTTCAGATCATAATATCGACAAATATGCGGATAGGTAATCACCTATCCGTTTTTTTTTGACAATTTTTCTGGTTCAACCGATAAATTAGTAACTGGCAAGACCAAATTAAATATTTTATTATGCGGTTTCATTAACTTTTTATGAAGGCTTTTTGATTCTTATCTGAGAAGGTTATCTGAACCTAGTCACTCCAATGATAAAATGATAAAATAGAGCGGAAGTGTAGAAAAGAGGGATTATATGGCTGAAACAGTAAAAGTAAAAGAACTAGTTAATAAACTTTCATTGGAAGTAGTAACTGGCGATGAAGAAAGTCTTGAGCGGGTCATTACCACCGGCGATATTTCTCGTCCAGGTTTGGAATTGACCGGTTATTTTAATTATTATTCACATGATCGTTTACAACTTTTTGGAAATAAAGAAATTACCTTCGCGGAGCGTATGATGCCAGAAGAACGCTTGATGGTTTTACGTCGTATGTGCAGCGATGATACTCCGGCTTTTATCGTTTCTCGTGGCTTAACGCCGCCAAAGGAAATGATCGAAGCAGCTAGTGAACGCAATATTCCAGTATTAAGTTCACCGATCTCGACTTCGCGTTTATTAGGCGAAATCTCAAGTTTTCTAAATGGCGGATTAGCATTAAGGACCAGTGTTCACGGCGTATTGGTGGACGTTTATGGTTTAGGAGTACTGATTCAAGGTGACAGCGGAATTGGTAAGAGTGAAACTGCGCTGGAACTAGTCAAACGTGGACATCGTTTAATCGCAGATGATCGTGTCGATGTTTATCAACAAGACGAATTGACATTAGTCGGCGAACCGCCTAGAATTTTGCAGCATTTAATCGAAATTCGCGGAATCGGTATCATTGATGTGATGAACTTATTTGGCGCCAGTGCTGTTCGCGGATCGATGCCGGTTCAGCTAGTAGTTTATTTAGAAAGCTGGTCGAAAGATAAAAAATACGACCGTTTAGGCAGCGGCAATACCGAAGTGGAGATTGCAGAAGTAAAAATTCCGCAGGTGAAGATTCCAGTGAAAACTGGTCGAAATGTCGCAATCATCATCGAAGTAGCAGCAATGAATTTCCGTGCTCGTACAATGGGTTACGATGCGACGAAGACCTTTGAAGATCGTTTAACCCAATTAATCGAAGAGAATTCAGGACAATAAGATGGTTGGACAAATAAATCGCACCGCCTTTGAATTGTTTGGTCTTCAAATTTATTGGTACGCGATCATTATTGTTTCAGGAATAGCAATTGCTTTGTGGCTCGCCAACCGTGAGGCATTGAGAGTTGGTTTAAAAGAAGATGATATGACGAACTTTCTTCTATGGGCATTGCCGATTGCGATTATAGGCGCTCGTTTGTATTATGTCTTGTTCGATCTGCCGATGTATCTTGCCGATCCAATCCAGATTTTTAATACACGCAGCGGCGGATTAGCTATTTATGGTGGATTGATCGCCGCGGTACTTGTTTTGATCGTCTATACACGTCACCATTTTATTGATCCATGGTTATTTTTGGATGTAGTATCGCCAGGGGTAATGCTGGCTCAAGCGATGGGCCGCTGGGGTAATTTTACGAATCATGAGGCTTTTGGCGGTGAAACGACAAGGCAGTTTTTGGAAAGCATCCATTTACCGCAGTTTATCATCAATAATATGTACATTGATGGCGCCTTTCGCCAACCTACCTTTTTCTATGAATCCATGTGGAGCCTGGCAGGTTTTATCTTGATTCTGTTCATCAGAAAAAACGTATCGCTCAAACGTGGCGAGCTATTTTTAGGCTACGTGACTTGGTACAGCTTCGGCCGTTTCTTTATCGAAGGAATGCGGACGGACAGTCTGTATGCATTTGGCGGAATTCGAGTCTCCCAATTATTGTCAGTCGTTCTTTTTGTCGGGGGAATCGCACTACTGTATTATCGTCGCAAAAAGAGTACAAATATCAAATTGTACGAACGTGACAAGGGTGCTAATCAGGCTTTAATATAAGAACGTGGTATCAGTTATCTATGCTATGATAATATAGTAGATTAAAAAAATAGCAGTACGAGTTAGGATACCAGCCATACTATTTACTGGTATATTGATGAAAAGAAGTACTTTAATACGAACTAGGAGGAAATCTCTGTGAAGCAAAAAGTTGCAGTTTTAGGACCAGGTTCTTGGGGAACAGCATTAGCTCAAGTCTTGGCCGAAAATGGACATGAAGTAAGAATTTGGGGAAATCATGAGGCGCAAATTGATGAAATCAACACGTACCACACGAATCGCCACTACTTACCGGATTTAAAAATTCCCGACAGTATTAAAGGGGAAAAGGATCTGAAAGAAGCTGTAAAAGATGCGGATGCTGTTTTGTTCGTAGTTCCAACAAAAGCGATTCGCTCCGTAGCACAGGAATTTGCTAAAGTAGCTGAAAATAAACCCGTAATTATCCATGCAAGTAAAGGATTAGAGCAAGATACGCACAAACGAATCTCAGAAGTTTTGATTGAAGAAATTCCTGAAGAACATCGTCAAGGTGTGGTTGTATTATCGGGACCAAGTCACGCAGAAGAAGTGGCAGTTCACGATATTACTACGATCACAGCAGCTTGTAAAGATCAAAAATTAGCCGAATATGTGCAAAAACTATTCATGAATGAATATCTTAGAATTTACACCAACCCAGATGTCATCGGTGTTGAAATGGGTGCAGCTTTAAAAAATATCATTGCTCTAGGGGCGGGTGCCTTGGCAGGACTTTCTTACGGAGACGATGCTAAAGCGGCTATTATGACTCGTGGATTGGCGGAGATCAGTCGTCTAGGTGTAGAGATGGGCGCAAATCCATTGACTTTTATTGGTTTGAGCGGTGTCGGCGACTTGATCGTAACATGTACTTCGGTTCATTCACGAAACTGGCGTGCAGGGAATTTATTAGGCAAAGGACACAAACTAGATGAAGTTTTAGATAATATGGGCATGATCGTCGAAGGTGTTTCAACGACGAAAGCTGCTAAGGAATTAGCTGACAGTATGAATGTCAGCATGCCGATTACTGAAACGATTTATGATGTTTTATACAATGACAAAGACGTGCGTCAGGCTTGTCGCGATTTGATGATGCGTGAAGGTACGTTTGAAAATGAATTTACTTTAGAATAGAAAGAGTGGGACAGTATTCATGCGAGTAAAAAAAGCAGTTATTCCAGCCGCTGGTTTGGGAACAAGATTTCTACCAGCTACTAAAGCGATGGCCAAAGAAATGTTGCCAATCGTTGACAAACCAACGATCCAATTCATCGTTGAGGAAGCATTAAAATCTGGGATCGAAGATATTTTAATCGTGACCGGAAAAGCCAAACGCCCAATCGAAGATCATTTCGACTCAAATATTGAATTAGAAATGAATCTGCAAGAAAAAGGCAAAACAGATTTATTGAAATTAGTCGAAGAGACGACCGATGTTAATCTGCATTTCATTCGTCAATCACATCCAAAGGGCTTGGGGCATGCTGTCTTGCAAGCACGTGCCTTTGTTGGCAACGAACCATTTGTCGTGATGTTGGGTGATGATCTGATGGAAGACCGTGTTCCGTTGACTAAACAATTGATGAACGATTACGAACAAACGCATGCATCAACGATCGCCGTTATGCGTGTTCCTGAAAAGGAAACATCAAAATACGGCATCATCAATCCAGGTGAAGAAGTATCTAAAGGCTTGTTCAATGTGAAGAACTTTGTCGAAAAACCAAAACCTGAAGAAGCACCAAGTAATTTAGCGATTATTGGCCGTTACTTACTGACACCTGAAATTTTTGATGTATTAGCGACACAAAAACCAGGGGCAGGCAATGAGATCCAATTAACGGATGCGATTGACACTTTGAATCGGACACAACGCGTATTTGCACAAGAGTTTACAGGCAAACGCTACGATGTGGGTGATAAATTCGGCTTTATGACAACGAGTATCGAGTATGGATTGAAACATCCTGAGATCAAAGATAAATTGCATGACTATATCATTGCTTTAGGAAAAGAGTTAAGTGGTCAAAATAAAGTAAAAAAATAATTAACTAAGCGCAGATTTGATTCTGCGCTTTTTATATTGTTAGTTATTTTAATTTATTAAATCATTGGTTTTTCAAATGTAAATCATCATAATAATTAATAGAAAAAATTGGTTATTTTGTTATATAATGTTTTTTGAAAATAACGAATTAAAAAAGGAGACTGAATGAAAACTTCCCGATTAAATAGAGAAATAGTCATCGAATGTGCGATGGCCTTGGTCTCTGAGTCTGGTATCAGCGGACTAAGACTCAATAAGATCGCTGATCGCCTAGAGGTCAAATCTCCTTCGTTGTATACGCATACAGGGAGCGTGACAGAATTACGGCAAGCGGTAGTCAGAAAGGCAATGGAGGAGTTTCGCGAGCAACTGGTGGATGCTATCTTAGGCAGAGCCAATCTTTGCGCTTTTCTAGAGTTAGGAAAAACATGGACAGCCTACGCAAAAAATAAAAATGCCTTTTATACTGTTTTTTATGAAAAAGAGTACATACGCTCTTATGAAAAAAACATCTCTGTTTTTTTAAGAGCTGCATTTGATCGTATCTTCATAGACTGTGAACTAACTGATAAAGAAATTATTCAAGTTGAACGTGTGATGACGAATTATTTTCGTGGACATGCTGATCGTTTTACTGAGCAGAATTTCGATGAAACAGATTTAATCAGTGATCTAGAAATCATTTACAATGGCATTCGTCAAAACTTCAGGAAAGTACCTCAAGAAATTTAATTGAGGTACTTTTCTATTGGATTTAATTATAATTCTTTCTCTTTCATTAATTTCCATGAGAATGGTATAATTTAAGTTAGCATAATGAGTGAAAAATGAGAGGAGCGATTGAATGAGTTTAGGTGGAATCGCAGCAATTATTGCGGCACTAGCATTTGTTGTTTTGGTTATCTTTTTAGTGCGTGTCTTGAGTCAAGTTTCAAAAACGGTTGAAAAAGTTGAAACGACAGTGACCGAGGCGAATACGACGATTGATGTTCTTACTAAGGACGTAGATTTACTCATGCAGCAGGTCGAAGGATTGCTGGTTAAAGGCAATCACTTGTTGAATGATATTAATGGGAAAGTTGAAACAATTGATCCATTGTTTACAGCGGTGGCTGATTTGAGTCAGAGTGTCTCTGATTTGAATACCACAAGCCGAAATTTGGCGGGAAAAGTCGGTGGTGTCAGTAAGAATGCAGCGAAAGCTAGTGTTGCAGGAAAAGTTGGTGCTACGACGATGAGATTCTTTAGAGATCGCAAAACAACAACGAAAACGGAGGGGTAAGAATGGCAAAACGCGGAAAATTTTTAGCAGGTGCTTTGATCGGCGGAACGGCTGCAGCAGTCGTTGCTTTATTATTAGCACCAAAATCAGGAAAAGAATTGCGTGAAGACTTAGCAAAGAAAACAGATGATTGGTTAGACTTAGCGTCTGATTATACAGATGATTTTGTTGCAAAGACCAGCGAGATGGGATCGATTGTAAAAGATCGCGCCTCTGATTTAAGTGATCAAGCAAGTGATCTGGCTTCAAATGTGAAGGACAAAGTAAATGATTCAATGGACGATATGGATGACATTACGTCGGATACTTTGGAAGATTTGAAACGTCAAAGCTCTGATTTGTCTGACCGTTTTCGTAAAGCAGCCAGCGATACGAAAGATGTCGCTGAGGATGCTTCAGAAGATATCGTGATCGATGCGAAAGTGGCCAAAGAGGATGCGAAAGAAACCGTTTCTGAAGGTGCTGAAGCTTTAGCTGATAAAACGAAAGAGTTAAATAAAGAAAAACCCGATTTCTCCGAAGTCAAAGAAGAACTAAAGGAAGAAGTCGAAAAAAATAATCCAGAATAAATGATGCAGCCCTCACTTTTGAGGGCTATTTTTTTACCATTGCGTGCGCAACGCCTGCTATTGCTGTAATCTTGAGTCATAGTAATCAATCATTAAGGGGAGACGAAGATGGAAATTGGAAAACAAATTCGCTCAAGAAGAGAAGAAGTGAAGATGACTCAACAGCAATTGGCAGATCAAATCTACGTGACGAGACAAACTATTTCAAAATGGGAGTTAGGAAAAAGTGAACCAGATCCGATTTCTCGAAGTAGTCTAGAAAGGATTTTGGCTGTTCAATTAACGGAAGGGTCTTCTTCACAAAAAGCTGAGGAGGCAGATGTTATGAAAAAAATTCAGTGGTTCGCAGGTTTGTTGTTGTTTGGGATTCTATTTTTACCGTTGCGTTTTCTGTGGGTGATGATCAGGAGGTATTGGGAGCGGCCATGGAATCGATTCATTTTGATTCCCGCTGTTTTGGTCTTCGTTTTGTGGTATCTGCATTCACTTAAGGATCATGTCTTTTATTTCTTTTTAGCAGTGATTCTATTGGCTTATCTGGTCACGAGCTACTATTTTTTCAATGATCAGAAAATGTTGCAGGATAACTAAAAAAGAAACACCATTTTTCGGATGGTGTTTCTTTTTTCTTCTATTATAAGATAGTTAATTCTTTTGAAGTTTTGGTGAATGGGATGCAGCCGTCTTTCGTTACGAATAGACAGTCTTCAATCCGAACACCAACATCATTTGGCAAATAAATTCCTGGTTCGATTGAGAAGCACATGCCTTCTTTGACCTCTAAATCATTGCCGCCAACAATTTGCGGGAATTCATGAATCGTTGTGCCGATTCCGTGACCTAGACGATGGTTAAAGTATTCACCGTAGCCATGGCTTTCAATAACATCACGTGCCAGCTTATCTAGCTGTCCGCAGGTAACACCCGGTTTTACAGCGTTTAAAGCAGCCATATGAGCATCTAGCACGATATTGTAGATGTCTTTTTGGTGATCTGTCGGTTTCCCACACGCCACAGTTCGAGTAGCATCACTGCAATAACCATTGACGATTGTACCAAGGTCGAATAAAACCAGTTCATTTTCTTTACAGGTATTTTTACCAGGAGTACCGTGAGGGCTGGCAGCATTTGGTCCAGCTAATACTTCGGTTGGGAATGACATTTGTTTAATGCCTTTTTTCTTCAATTCATATTCAATCTCAGCCACGATTTCTTCTTCAGAGACACCTGGTTTCACATGTCTAAAACCAATCTCGAAAGCTAAATCAGCTGTTGAGCCAGCTTCGATCAAACGTTGGCATTCTTCTTCTGTTTTATATAATTGCAATTCTTGAACTAGTGGAGTTAAGTCGGTCGAAAAATCAGCTGATGGGAAAGCTTGGCTCAAACGAAGGTAACGATCCAAAACCAATTGATTTTTTTCTAACGCGATTTTTTTAGGAGAACCATAGCGTTTTTTGATTTCGTCTACGATCAAAGCAAAAGGATCTTGACTATCTAAATAGCCCACCACATCGTACTCAAAACTGCTGGCTTTTGCATCTTCAACTTCTAAGCCTGGTGCAAAAAGAAATGGGTCTTTTTCAAGTGGAATGAAAAGCGCCAATACACGTTCCATTGGGTTACTGTCAAAGCCGGAGAAGTAACCAATGTGACTTGCATCAGAGACATACGCCAAATCCACATCGTTTTTTTCCATCCATTTGCGTAATTCTAAAACTTTTTCTTGGTTCATTAAAGCATCCTTCTTTCTATTAGCGTTATATTGATTGTAACACTAATAAAATTTATTGAAAAATGATTCTGATAAAACGCTTACAAAAAAATAAGGAAAAATGTGTAAAACGGTTGCAATCGATGAAACAACGTGCTATTATCTTTTAGAAATGTAAATGATATTTTCTGAAAACAATATAAAAGGAGCATATCCATGGAAAAGCAAACAATTACGATTTATGATGTTGCCCGCGAAGCAAACGTTTCAATGGCAACCGTTTCTCGTGTGGTCAACGGCAACCCAAATGTAAAACCAACAACACGTAAAAAGGTGTTAGAAGTTATTGAGCGTTTAGATTATCGTCCCAATGCAGTCGCACGAGGACTAGCAAGTAAGAAAACAACAACAGTTGGTGTGATTATCCCTGATGTCAGCAATATGTTTTTTGCTTCATTAGCACGCGGGATCGACGACATCGCAACGATGTACAAATACAATATTATCTTAGCCAACTCTGACGGCGAGGCACAAAAAGAAGTCAACGTGCTGAATAACCTATTAGCGAAACAAGTTGATGGTGTGATTTTCATGGGACATCGCATTACAGATGAAATCCGTGCTGAATTTTCTCGTTCAAAAACACCAATCGTTTTAGCTGGTTCAATTGATCCAGACGAACAAGTCGGCAGTGTAAACATCGACTACAAAGCAGCAACAAAAGAATCAATCGACTTATTAGCAAAACACGGCAATAAGAAAATTGCATTCATCAGCGGTGCGTTAATCGATGCAATCAACGGACAAGCTCGTATGGGCGGTTACAAAGAAGCATTGGCTGAAAATGGTTTGGATTACAACGAAGGCTTAATCTTTGAAGCACCTTATAACTTCAAAGAAGGATTGGCTTTGACTGATCGTATCTTAAACAGTGGTGCAACAGCTGCTTATGTGACCGATGATGAATTGGCTATCGGTTTATTAGATGGTTTGATCGACAAAGGCATGAAAGTCCCTGAAGACTTCGAAATCATTACAAGCAATGATTCATTGCTAACAGAAGTGGCTCGTCCACGTCTAAGCAGCGTGACACAACCATTGTATGATATCGGTGCTGTCGCTATGCGTCTATTAACGAAAATGATGAACAAAGAAGAGATCGAACAAAAAACGATCGAATTGCCACACGGCATCTTCGAAAAAGGTTCAACAAAACAATAATAGTGAAAAGGCTGTGCCGATTTCGGCGCAGCCTTTCTTTTTATCTGAAGGAAGACTACATCGTCGAAGGATGCCGCCGTGCAAAATCAAAGAAACGAAACTTATCAACTTGATGGCGACTTTCAGTGTATTGAAATTGCCTAGCATCACTGGTGAAAACACGGCTTTTTACAGAGACAATGTTGATATCATGTTGATTTAGATCCAGAAGCTCACGATCCTCCTCAGTCAGAGCATCGATCGTGATTTCTTTTTCAGCAAAGGCGATATTCAATGCCAATTGATTCTCAAAATAGCGATAAATCGAGTCCTTTGCAATCTCAGTATCTAGCTCCGGAACAATCGTCGTTAAGAGTAGATCCTTATCTAAGATCACTTTCTTCTGATCAATGGCACGAGTTCGAATCAAATCCCAACAAATCTCCCCGACCTCAAAACCAGTCACCTGTGCAGCCTTTTCATCAATGACGATTTTTTTCAAGCTGACAACATCAGTGCTGCTTTCATACCCATAAGAATTTTGCAGCTCCTTATAGCTGGTCAAGCCAGAAACTGGAAAACGCAATTGCTCACGCTTCAAGACAAGGGAACCTTTGCCCTGAATTTTTTGAATGTAGCCATTGGCCATCAGAAGGGAAAGCGATTTGCGAATCGTGTCCCGCGATACGTGATACGTTTGCCGAAGTTTATTCTCACTAGGCAAATAAGAACCTGCCTCATAAACACCCTTTAAAATCCCACGTTCAATTGCTTGATAGATTACCTCATAATTTTTCATCGAATCCTCCTTTCAAGTTGCAGCGCAGCGAAACGAAACAAAACAAAACAAAACAAAACAAAACAAAACAAAACAAAACAAAACAATCCAATCCAATCCAATGGGTGATTCATGTTTCATTGAAAAGTTTCGCAACTTGTCCGTATATGTATTTTCATTATACAAATAGCGAATTCAAAAGTAAAACGCTTTCTAATGATTGTTGAAAAATAAAATGAGTAAATTCTTATTTTTACTCAAACTTGTTGGGTTAGTTGCCAACTTGTTTGGAACTGAAAGACCAATATTTAGTTAATAAAACTTGTTATCCTTTATTAAAATTAGAGAGTTCTAATAAAAGGCGACATCCCACAAATGTAAGCGATTTACAAATATCTTCAAAGCACTTATAGTAAATGTATCAGCTGAACTTATCCATACAAGTTAAATTATTCGGAGGGAAAAAAGATGGGAAAATATGAAAAGGATACGAAGGACCTGCTGGCGGCCATTGGCGGCAAGAAAAATATTTCCGCGGTTACTCATTGTGCCACTCGGATGCGTTTTGTATTAAACGATCCAAAGAAGGCAGATGAGGAACGAATCGAAGATATTCCTAGCGTCAAAGGGATGTTTACGAATGCAGGTCAGTTTCAAGTAATTATCGGAAATGATGTAGCAGTATTCTACAATGAATTCGCAGCCGTTTCAGGAATTGAAGGAGTTTCAAAAGAAGCAGCGAAATCTGCTGCCAAACAAAATCAAAATCCAGTTCAACGCGCCATTACTGTTTTAGCAGAAATTTTCACGCCATTATTACCAGCAATTATTGTCGGCGGTTTGATTTTAGGATTTCGAAATATTTTGGAAGCCGTACCAATGGGCTGGCTGAATGGTCAAACGATTGTAGAAGCTTCAACCTTTTGGAGCGGTGTCAATGGCTTTTTATGGCTGCCGGGTGAAGCGATCTTCCATTTCTTGCCAGTAGGGATCACATGGAGTATTGCCAGAAAAATGGGAGCTACAGAAATCCTTGGAATTGTCCTAGGGATCACCCTAGTTTCACCGCAATTGTTAAATGCTTATGCCGTGAACGGTACAACAGCTGCAGAAATTGCAAAGAATTGGACATGGGATTTCGGCTTCTTCACCGTTGACAAAATCGGTTACCAAGCGCAAGTTATTCCAGCAATGCTGGCAGGGTTCTTACTCGTTTATTTAGAACGTTTCTTCCGAAAACATATTCCAGAAGCGGTCTCAATGATTTTCGTTCCATTTTTCTCATTGCTTCCAACGATTTTAGCGGCACATATTATTTTAGGGCCAATCGGATGGAAAATCGGAACTGCCATTTCAGCCGTTGTGAATGCTGGCTTAACTTCTAGCTTTAGCTGGTTGTTCGGCGGTATCTTCGGAGCATTATACTCGCCTCTGGTCATCACCGGTCTGCATCATACGACCTTGGCGATTGATTCGCAATTGATTGCCGATTTTGGTTCAACTAATTTATGGCCGATGATCTGTTTATCAAATATTGCTCAAGGGGCGGCTGTTTTAGCTGTTGTGTTCGCTCATCGCGGCAATAAAAAAGAGGAACAGGTTTCAATTCCATCAGTTATTTCTGCTTGGTTGGGTGTTACGGAACCGGCGATGTTTGGGATCAACTTGAAATATACGTATCCCTTTATCGCGGCTATGATCGGCAGCGGGATCGCAGGGTTATTCGTTACCTTGTTCAAAGTTCGGGCACTGTCGATTGGGGTCGGCGGCTTACCAGGGATTTTAGCGATTCGTCCGCAAGACTATTTGATCTTTGCTATCGGTATGGTAATTGCAGTTGCCGTTCCATTCCTTTTGACCCTAACTTTCCGTCGAATAGGTTTGTTTAATAAAATCGACCGCGTCGAAGAAGAAAATGTTCCAACTTTAGGCAGTGAAACACCAAAAAAAGCCGGTTCGGTTGTTGAATTATTTGCGCCAATCGCTGGTATGCTGCATCCTTTGAGCAGTGCGAAAGATCCAGTTTTTGCGGAAGGGATGATGGGGCAAGGCGTCGTGATCGATCCAAGTGAAGGAAAACTTGTTGCTCCATTCGACGGACAAATCAGCTTATTATTCCCGACAAAACATGCCATCGGCTTAGTAAGCACCGAAGGAACAGAAGTATTGATTCATATTGGAATCGACACGGTTCAGCTAGATGGAAAATATTTTACTAGCCATGTGAAGCAAGGGGACAGTGTGAAAAAAGGGCAGCTATTGATGGAGTTCGATGTTGAAGCAATCAAGGCAGCCGGTTACGAAGTACAAACTCCCATTATTGTGACAAACTCGACAGACTTCCAAGTTGATCCACTGATTGAGGAAGCAGCTGTCACAAGCAATGAAAAAATCTTAATCGCAACAGAATTGTAGAAGCTGGAGGACAAAATGAGTTTTAAAGAGAAAGTAATCTATCAGATTTATCCCAAATCATTTTTAGATACAAATCAAGACGGTGTAGGAGATCTATTAGGAATTCAACAAAAATTACCCTACTTGAAACGATTAGGGGTTGATATGATTTGGTTAAGTCCAATCTATCCGAGTCCGCAAAATGATAATGGCTATGACGTCGCAGATTATACGGCGATCAATCCAATGTTTGGGACAATGACTGATTTTGAAGCCCTAATGGCAACTGCAAAGAAACACAATATCGAAGTAATGCTGGACATGGTTTTTAATCATGTTTCAACGGAACATGAATGGTTCCAAAAGGCATTGGCTGGAGATAAAAAATATCAGGACTACTTTATTTTGCGAGATGAGCCGACGGATTGGGTGTCCAAATTTGGTGGAAATGCATGGGCACCATTTGGCGATACCGGAAAATATTACTTGCATCTGTTTGACAAAACACAGGCGGATCTAAACTGGCGCAATCCAGAAGTGCGGGAAGAATTATTTGAAGTTGTCCGCTTTTGGACAGACAAAGGAGTGAAAGGCTTCCGCTTTGATGTGATCAATTTGATTGGTAAAGATGAGTTCTTAAACGATTGTGCTGAAAATGACGGCAAGCCAGCTTACACCGATCGTCCGATCAATCATGACTATCTTCGCATGATGAATCAAGCGACGTTCGGAAAAGAATCCGAGATGATCACAGTTGGTGAAATGAGTTTTACAACAGTTGAGGAATGTATCTTATACACGAAACCCGACCGTGAGGAATTGGATATGACCTTCAATTTCCATCACCTAAAAGTGGACTACAAAGATGGAAAAAAATGGACACAGATGCCATTTGATTTTGCGAAACTTAAAGAATTGTTTCATACTTGGGGAACGCAGATGAGTGCCGAAAGTGGCTGGAACGCACTTTTCTGGAATAACCATGATCAGCCGCGGGCATTGAATCGTTTTGTTGATGTGGATAACTATCGCGTAGCAGGCGCTAAAATGCTGGCTGGTGCGATCCACTTGAATCGAGGAACACCGTATATTTATATGGGGGAAGAGATCGGGATGATCGATCCCGATTTTGATTCGATGGAACAATACGTTGACGTGGAAAGTCTAAACGCGTATCAAGAACTATTGACAGAAGGCAAGTCCGAGCAAGAGGCCTTTGAAATCGTCAAGGCTAAGTCTCGTGACAATTCTCGAACACCAATACAATGGGACAGTGGGGAATACAATGGTTTTTCACAGGTTACGCCGTGGTTAGCACTAGGGAAATCTGCCGACGAGATCAATGTAGCAAAGGAACTACAGGAAGGATCGATATTTAGCTACTATCAGGAATTGATCAAGTTGAGAAAGGAATATCCGGTAATCGCTGAAGGGAGTTATGAAGCCTTTCTACCGGATCATCCACAGATTTATGGCTACATTCGCCGCCTTAAAGAGGCATCGCTGCTGGTACTCAATAACTTTTTCCCGCAAGAATCGACGATCGAGATACCGGAAGAGTTTGTATCAGGAAAAGTTCTGATCGATAATTATGGTACGGAAACGATTCAGAGAGAAATTACACTAAAACCGTATCAATCCATCGCGATTTATCGCTAAAAAAAGCGTGAGCAATTTGCTCACGCTTTTCATTTTTTTAAATCAATGCGTTTATTTATCAAATAGATCAGTCCACCGCCCAGTGACATAGAAAGCAGTTCGCCTAAACCAATGATCAGCCAATTGAAGAAAAACGGTGCTTGATAGAAAAAGGTCAGTTGACCAGCGACCGTAAACATCGAAAAGGCAAAAATCAAAGCGGTAATGATCATCTTTTTCTTAAGGCTTATGATATTTTTGGTAACTGCTCGGCAAATCAATAAAACGATCAAAGTAGAGATACTACCGAAGAACACATCCACGATTCCAAGCGGGGATGCTAGGTTGGCAATCGCCACACCTAAAGTTATTGCGACAGTGTAGCGTTTGTTGAAGAGTGGCAAGTAATTGAACATTTCCGCGATGCGGAATTGGATCGCGCCGAAACTTACGACGGATAATACGATCGTGACAGCGACATAGAGCCCCGTCACAACGGCCATTTTTGCCGTGTCGGTGGTTGTCCAACGTTGTGTTGAACTTTTTTCAAGGTGCATTTTATCATTCTCCTTTACAAGACCAAGTCTCGTTAATAACTGCGACCAAAGGATTGAAGTGCCGCAGTGCGAAATCTCGCTATTATTTATCTTAGTTGTTTTCGTAAAAAATGCAAGCTATTTTAAAAGCCAGCCGCCATCGATAGGCAGGATATTGCCTTGCATATAGCGGGATTCATCGCTGGCTAAAAACAATGTTGCGTAAGCCACTTCTTCAGGCTTCGCCCAACGTTTAACCGGGGTTTCCTCAGCTACCCATTTGGCCATCTGACCATCTCCGGCAAAGTCCGCTTGATTCATAGGAGTATTGATTGCGCCGGGTGCGAGGGCATTGACATGAAGACCTTTAGCAGCGTAATCCAGCGCCAATTGCTTAGTAAACCCAACAATCGCATGCTTGCTCGTAGTATAAGCAATACCGCCGCCGCCCGCCACAAGTCCGGCGATAGAGGCCATATTGATAACGGTCCCTTGATTGTTCAATAATTCGGGCAGCAACAGCTTTGTCAGGAGGAACATCCCTTGTATGTTGGTAGTTAAAATCCGTTCCCACAAGTCTTCGTCCGTTTCCGCCAACGCTAAATAATCATCCAAGACCCCAGCAGTATTCAGCAAAATGTTTACTGTGCCAAAAGTTTCATGGCAGTTTTGGATAGCTTCCTGCAGTTGTCTTTTCTCTCGAACATCGCCGATGAAAAAGGTAAAATGTTCAGGAAAGTTTTTTTCTATTTCTAGTAGATTTTGTTCCTGCTGATCGAAAGCAAAAACACGTGCACCTGCTTTTAGAAAAGCCTGTACTTGAGCCGCACCGATACCTGAAGCAGCTCCAGTAATGAAAATAATTTTGTCCGAAAAATCAACGGTCATCATTCGATGATTTTCCAGTCTTCTGCCAAGATATCGCAAACAGTTGGGGCAAAACTTGAGAAGCCTTCGTCCGCTGTCTTGATTAAAAAGTAGGGCGTCACTGGTGAACCGTCAAACACTTCGCCTTCAACTAACGTCACATATAATTCAAAACCGCCCCAGCCTTCACGGATAATTTTTGCCCCTTTTTTTAATTCAGGTAAGATTTCTTCAAATGTCATTTATTTTTCCTCCGTTCAAAAAATGATTTTCTGTTGGTAGAATACCAAAAAGCATGTGCCGCTACAAGCAGCATGAGTGAAACTTTGACGAATGTACTGACAAAAACAAAGACCTCTCTGCAATAGAGAAGTCTTTGCTAATTAATCGTCATCTTTATCGTCTTTGTTCTTTGCATTGACCTTGTTACGGGTATTCCAATAGGATTTATAGTCATCGTCGTTTCCGCCGATACCAAATTCGTAAGTATTATCTGCTGGACCATCTTTGGCCCAAAGAGAAGTTGTTTCACCACTTGGAACTTGGTAGTTTGTACCATCGTGATTGACTTTTCCAGGTTTCAATCCAGTGAAGTCAGAAACCTTGATTTGTTTCACTTCGTCAGCCAGCTCGAATTTCTCATCTTCACCAAAGACAGTTGGATTGACCTGATAGATCCGTCCAGCAAGGTAGGCCATATAAGTTGCAGTTCGATTTCCAGCACCATCATTCATTGGTTTGTTGTCATCTCGACCGGTCCATGTTCCTAATGTGATAGTAGGAGTAGAGACGATCAGCCAGTTATCGGCATAGTTATCAGTCGTCCCGGTTTTACCAACCCAATCAGCAGTACTCAATGGATAATTCACACCGCTTAAGATCGATTTGAATGGCGTCGTATGCTGTTCATTGATAACACTGCGCATCAAGTCATTCATGATCGAAGCCGTGGCTTTTGAATACACTTGAACGGGTGCCTCTTTATGTTTGTATATTTCTTTACCAGTGCTGTCAGTGATTGATTCAATCAAATAACCCTGTTGATAAGAACCGCCATTGGCCAACGTTTGGAACCCGTTGACTTCTGTTAAGGTCGAAACCCCAGTGGTACCTAATGGCGCGGATTCCACACCCCAAGCATTTGAAGTCGGATAATTCATTTTCTTCAAGTAATTATCATAAGCAAATTGATCAGAGCCTTTATTTGTCAGCATATCTTGATAAACATGATAGGCCGTGATATTCGTTGATTCAACGAGGGCTTCTCGTGTTGTTTGGAAAGTCTTAGAACCTTTATTTTCAGCATTTTCCAATTCTTTGCCTGCGTGTTCGCCATGCTGATATTTCATTGGGAAATCGGCAATTCGCGACGCGCTTCCTAATAGTCCTTGATCAATTGCCGGCCCGTATACTAAAACTGGTTTAATTGATGAACCCGCTTGCCGCACGGTGTCAAACGCATGGTTATTTTGGTTCGTATTGTAATCACGACTGCCAACGAAGCCGTAGATTCGGCCCGTTTTATTATTCATCATGACAGTTCCGGGCTCAACCGTTGCCCCTGATCCATCGTCTAAATATTGTCCGTACTCGGCGACACCTAACTGCATCGCATCGTAAATATTTTTGTCGATGGTTGATTTCACCACCAACCCTTGATTTTGCATTTTGACTTTGGCTTGTTCAATATAACGATTTTGAACTTCTTCTTTTCCGTAATCGGCATCACTGATCCCATCTTCTTTAGCCTGCTGTTTGGCTACAATGCTGATAGCTTCATTATAAACAGTGTAATACAAGAAGCCGTGTTGTTGAACTTCCACGTCTTGGCGTCCTTGGAAGTCTTTTGCAAGATCATATTTTTTGGCGTCTTCGTATTCTTTTTTAGAAATCATTTGTTCACGGTACATATTGAAAAGGACATCGTCTTTTCGGTTCATTCCGATCGAGTAGTCTTGTTTTAAATCCCCAGTATTGGTGTAAGGACTATAGACAATTGGACTTTGCGGCAGACCGGCAATAAAAGCGGATTGCGGTAAGCTTAAGTCCTTTGCATGAACTCCGAAGATACCGATCGCAGCTTCTTCAACACCCGCGATATTTTGTCCTTTATTATTCCGACCAAAAGGAGAGACATTCAAGTACGCCGTTAAAATTTCGTCTTTGCTCAGGTATTTTTCCAGATCCAAGGCCAGAACGATTTCATTGGCCTTTCGTTTGAAAGAAGTCTCATTAGTCAAAACTTGCTGTTTGACCAGCTGCTGTGTCAGGGTTGAACCACCTGAACCAGCACCAAAACCAACCATCTCACCTAGTAGGGCACGTACAACGGCTTTGGGAACGACACCATGGTGTTCATAAAAGTTTTCATCTTCAGTAGCGACTAGGGCCTTTTTTACCCATGGCGAGATTTCATCAGAATTTATTTTCTCACGAATCGGATCCGCTTGGATTGTTGCCAGCTCTCGGTCATCTGAATAAAGTAATTTTGATGACTCAGCGATGTCGCCAACTTTTTGCTTCATTTCGGATTTTGTAGGCGTCGGCGTCCCTTCAACAAGATGCGCAAAATACCCAGCACCGATCCCAACGACGAGCATGCCGCCTAGGAAGAGCACGACGATTAAGCCAAGCAATAAAGACTTGACCACTCGCAATGAAACATTGAGTGCAAAAGGACCTCCAAGAGAAGTTCTTGTTTTACCTTTGCTGCTCTTTTTCGGTTGCTTATTTATTTTTTTCTTGTGAGCCAAAAAGTCCACCTCGTTAGATTCTATTCATTTTAATTATCTGTTGAATTATAGCAAAGTTTTACTTCTATTAACAAGCGGATGCAATGTTTGTAATCAAAACTTCAACTAATTGTTAACTAAAACAAAACAAAGATTATTACATTATTTGGCTTTTTTTCTTCAAGCGCCGTTTTATTGATGCAGAACTTCGATTAAATCTAGCGAATAGCTTTTATTTCCTTGTTTTTTCAGTTACTATGGGAAAGTATAAATCATTGAGGAATGATATGCGTAATGAGCATCTGTTTAACTTTTTAGAGTTAGGCAGCAACAAAAATTAGGAGGATAAAACATGCATTCAGACTTTTTTCAAGAATTAAAAGCCCGTGGCTTAATTTTTCAAGTAACAGATGAAGCAGCTTTAGAAAAACAATTAAACGAAGAGTCTGTTAAACTATATATCGGCTTTGACCCAACCGCAGACAGTCTGCACATTGGTCATTTATTACCGATTTTGACGTTGCGTCGTTTCCAACAAAACGGACACGTGCCAATTGCTTTAGTTGGCGGCGGTACCGGAATGATTGGAGACCCTTCATTTAAGGATGCAGAACGTCAATTAAATACTTTGGACACTGTACAAAACTGGTCACAAAGTATTAAAAACCAGCTTTCTGGAATCATTGACTTTGAAAATAAAGAAAATCCAGCGATCGTCGCTAATAACTATGAATGGTTAGGCGAATTAAAATTGATCGACTTTTTGCGTGATGTGGGTAAGAACTTTACGATCAATTACATGATGAGCAAAGAAAGTGTTAAACGCCGGATTGAATCTGGTATCTCGTACACTGAATTCGCGTACCAATTATTACAAGCTTATGACTTCTATGAATTAAATCGACGCTACGGTTGTTTATTGCAATTAGGCGGAAGCGACCAGTGGGGAAACATCACATCAGGAATTGAGTTGATTCGTCGCGAAGAAGGCAAACAGGCCTTTGGGTTAACGATGCCATTGATTACGAAAGCCGATGGTACAAAATTTGGTAAAACTGAAGGCAATGCTGTTTGGCTGGACCCAGAAAAAACGTCGCCGTATGAATTTTACCAATTCTGGATCAATACCGATGACCGTGATGCGGTTAAATTCTTGAAATACTTTACTTTCTTAAGCTTAGAAGAAATTGCTGCGATTGAAGAAGAATTTACTGCTGCTCCTGAACAACGCGCGGCTCAAAAAGCTTTGGCTAAAGAAGTAACGGTATTAGTTCATGGAGCAGAAGCCTATGATCAAGCGGTGCATATTTCTGAGGCTTTATTCAGCGGAAACGTAAAAAACTTGAATGCAGAAGAAATTAAGCAAGGCTTTAAAAACGTGCCAAGCTACCAAGTTCAAGCGGAAGATGATTTGAACTTAGTAGAAATTCTGCTAACCTCAGGGATTGAGAAATCGAAGCGTCAAGCGCGTGAAGATATTACGAATGGTGCGATTTACATTAATGGTGATCGCGTACAGGATGTCGCATACACGTTGGGCGATCAAGACAAATTGGTTGATGAATACATTGTCGTTCGTCGCGGTAAGAAAAAATATTTTGTTTTACAATTTTAATTGCATTCACGAAAGGGATTGTACCAATTACTTTGGAGCAATCCTCTTTCTATATAGTAATGAGTAAGCGTTTTATAGGTTGGATGGGGTGAAAGTGTGAGAGCAGTTTTATTAAACTCGCTAGGATTATTTGTTATTATCTTAATAGGCTATTTAACGAAACGGTTCAACTTGCTGCTGAAATCGGATGGCTCGATGATCTCCAAAATGGTCGTCAACGTAACTTTGCCAGCGGCGATCATTGTGAATCTGCAATCCTTGGCAGTAAAGAATCAATTATTATTATTGATTCTAGCAGGGCTTTTATTGAACTTGGTCATGATCATAGCCGGTCATTTTTTGTCAAAAAAACAGGATCAAGTGGAACGAGAGTTTTTGATGTATAGCGTTTCTGGCTATAATATTGGAAATTTTGCTATTCCATTTGTCCAAAGTTTTATGCCGCAGGCGATCCCGATTTTATCTTTCTTTGATATCGGAAACAGCGTCATGTTGGCGGGCGGATCAAATGTTGTGATTGAAGGCATCAGCGGCAGTAATGAAGAACGACCTAGTGTGAAAAAGGTTATCGGTCGTTTGGGGCGTTCAGTTCCATTTCTCTGCTATTTGTTTATGCTGTTCTTTCGGGTGCTGAAGATTGATTTACCGCAGGCCGTTTTTCAGATCGCACAGCCGATCGCCAATGCGAATACGTTCTTATCGATGTTTATGATTGGTCTTTTTTTGGAATTACGTTTGCCGAAAAAAGATTTAGCATTAGTTTTACGCGTCTTGGTAATTAAGTATGGGATAGGAATACTGTTAGCAGGTCTGTTTATACTGCTGCCAATCTCACCGATGATCAAAATCGTTTTATGCCTTGTCTCAGTAGGGCCGATTCCGACTTTTGGTGTGATCAATAGTGTAGCCGCTGGAATGCGGGCAGAAGTGGTGGGGTTCACCTCATCACTAAGTTTCTTGATCAGTTTGCCATTGATGACAAGTTTGTTGTTGTTTCTATAAATAAAAAAATCTGGAGGTTTTTATGTTAATTGGTTCTCATGTAAGTATGAAGGGAAAAGAAATGTTATTAGGTGCTGCGCAAGAAGCAGCAAGTTACGAAGCTTCGACTTTTATGATCTATAGCGGTGCGCCGCAAAATACTCGCCGCAAACCAGTGGAAGAGATGAATATTCCGGCTGGAGAAGCGTTCATGAAAGAACATGGTCTGTCGAATATTGTGATGCATGCTCCTTACATCATTAATTTAGGGAATACGAAGAAACCGGAAATGTTCCCGTTTGCGGTTCAGTTTTTACGTGAAGAAATCATGCGAGCGGAGGCTTTAGGTGCGATGCAGATTACATTGCATCCAGGAGCTCACGTAGGTGCGGGTGAAAAAGCTGGCTTGGATCAAATCATTAAAGGATTGAACGAAGTATTGACCAAAGATCAGCGAGCGCAAATCGCATTGGAAACGATGGCTGGTAAAGGGACTGAATTAGGGAGAACCTTTGAAGAGTTGGCTTACATCATTGATGGTGTAACATTGAATGAAAAGCTTTCTGTTACATTCGATACGTGTCATACGAATGATGCAGGGTACAATGTTAAGGAAGATTTTGATGGGGTATTAGACGAATTCGATCGTGTTATCGGTTTAGATCGTTTGAAAGTGATTCACGTGAATGATTCGAAAAATCCGATGGGCTCTCACAAGGACCGTCATGCGAACATCGGTTTTGGAACGATCGGTTTTGATGCGTTGAATGCGATTGTTCACCATGAAAAATTGAAAGAGTTACCGAAAATTTTGGAAACACCTTATGTTGGAGAGGATAAAAAGAACCAGCATGCACCATACGGTTTTGAAATCGCTATGCTGAAAGCAGGTAAATTCGATCCAAATTTGTTAGAAAAAATTCAGGCACAATAAGATCAAAGGCACACACTCAAAAAAAGAGTGTGTGCCTTTTTGTCAGATAAATGTTAATTCAGATATACACAGTAAGAGGACCAAAAGAACGATCTGCATAGAATAGATTTTTGACTTATGCAAGTTCTATTCGCGAATCTGCCCATCTCCGTAGATAATGTATTTAGTAGAAGTCAGATGCTCTAAACCCATCGGTCCACGAGCGTGTAATTTTTGTGTAGAGATTCCAATCTCGGCTCCAAAGCCGAATTTAAAGCCGTCAGTAAAGCGAGTAGAGGCATTGATGTAGACAGCCGCCGCATCGACTTCTTTTAGGAACCTTTGCCCATTATGGTAACTATCAGTGACGATTGCTTCAGAATGTTTGGAGTTGAAGCGATTAATGTGTTCGATCGCTTCATCAATGGAAGCAACCACTTTGATCGCTAAAATGTAATCTAAAAACTCAGTGGTCCAATCCGCTTCAGTAGCTAAGTCTGCTTGCTTTAAATAGGACATAGCTCTGGAATCCGCCCGCAGAGCCACTTGATGTGGAGTCAAGGCTTCTTCAATCATTGGTAAAAATTCAGAAGCAATGTCCTCATGAACTAATAATGTCTCTATCGCGTTACAAACAGAGGGACGTTGAGCTTTTGCATTGGCAACAATACTGATTGCCATATCTAATTGTGCAGCGTGATCAACGTAAACGTGATTGTTTCCAGTTCCTGTTTCGATCACAGGGACAGTTGCGCTATTTTTGACCCGTTGGATCAAACCAGCACCGCCACGGGGAATCAAAACATCTAAATACTCGTTCAGACGCATCATTTCATTGGCCACATCGTGAGAAGTATCGTTGACGAATTGGATCATTGCTGGGTCCAATTGACTATGGCGCAGTGTCTGCTGCATAAGTTCTACTAATGCTTGATTTGAGTAGAAGGCTTCTTTGCCTCCGCGTAAAATTACGGTATTGCCGGATTTAAAACACAGACTAGCGGCATCGGTGGTCACATTTGGACGCGATTCAAAGATGATGCCGATCACGCCTAAAGGAACGCGCTGCTGCCCGACCATCAGTTGATCTTCTGTGCGCCACATTTTTTCCACTACACCGATTGGGTCAGGCAGTGAAGCAACTTGGCGAATGCCTTCAGCCATCTCTTTGATTCTTTCATCAGTTAAGCGCAAGCGGTCGATCATTGGATCAGGAATCCCATTCTCTTTCGCCCGGCTCAAATCTTGTTGATTCGCTGCTAGAATAGTATTGCTGCTGTTTTCTAAATCTTGTGCCATTTGCATTAAGCAGTCATTTTTTTCTGCGGATTCTAGTTGGCTTAATTGTTGGGCCGCTCGCTTACTTTGCTGCCCTAAAGTATTCATTAGATCACTCATGTTTTTCCTCCTTGAATAACGTTCCGACTTCTGCACCAGACAAGATATCAAAAATTATTCTTGGGGGTTTGCCATTTGCCAGTACCATCGCACTTTTGGCATCGAGCACTCTTTGAGCAGCTTTCAACTTGCTGACCATTCCGCCAGTACCAAATCGGCTGCCTTCACCGCCTGCTTGGTCCATCAGGGTTTGATTAATTGTTGAGATAGTAGAATAAAGAATAGCTTGTTTATTTTTTGACGGATTATCCGAATAAAATCCATCAATGTCGCTTAACATAATCAGCAAATCAGCGTCCATTAATTGCGCAACGATCGCGGATAACTCGTCATTGTCTCCGAACTTTCTTGTATGATCCATTTCGTCGACAGCGACCGTATCATTTTCATTGATGATAGGGATAATTCCCATTGAAATCAGCTGCTGCAATGTATTGATAACATTTTTGCGGCTTTCAGGGAAATCGACTACGTCGCGGGTCAGCAAAACTTGCGCTGTTTGTTGACTGTAGCCTAAGAAACGCTGATTGTAGATATGCATCAATTCTGATTGACCGACAGCTGCGACGGCCTGTTGAACAGGAATCTCATGCGGCCGTTCTGCAATCCTAAGTTTGTCCATACCGACACCAATCGCGCCAGATGAAACTAATATTATTTCTTTGCCTTGATTACGAAGGTCAGTTAATACAAAAGCCAATTGATCAATTCCAGAAAGATTGATCTTGCCATTTGGATGGATCAAGGAACTGGTCCCGATCTTTACCACGATCCGATTCACGGATCTCAAAAAATCTCTCATGCTTGCACCTCTTCACTAGCCACCAGTGAGGAAGATATTGTTTTGCATTTTATCATATTCTAATCAATAATTCATCAATTATTTATAAATGATTGAAAATTTTTGATAAAAACATACATATAGTCTAGAAATTTTTTTAGTCAAAGATAAAAATGGGGCTTTCTGGGGCAATTGACAGGAATGAACTAAGAATTTCGCATTAGGTTTTGAAGTTTCTTTAAAACGTCTTTTCTTTTATAGGATCTTTTAGTAAAATGTATAAGAATGTGTCAGGAAAGGAGCGGTGAAAATGGTATCAACTGGAATCGTAGTATTGATCGCAGTAATCGCTGCACTATTAGGTGCTGTCGGCGGTTTCTTCTTAGCTCGTAAATATATGCAAGACTATTTCAAAAAGAATCCTCCAATCAACGAGGATATGTTACGTCAAATGATGATGTCGATGGGGCAAAAACCTTCAGAGAAAAAAGTTCGTCAAATGATGCAGCAAATGAAAAACCAACAATAATCTAGAAAGGACAATCATCGTAGGATGATTGCCCTTCTTTTTGTCTATTCTGCTTTTCGCAGTATTAAAGCTCGAAGTTTGTTAGTAATTAAAAGAAATACCTGAAGTGTGATGTCTAGCAGAAAGATATGCGTACGAAAATGAATTTCCTTATTACTGAGTTAGCTGCGAATTTGCAAAACTGACAATTAGTAAGCAGATTTGTCGACAGAATAAATTCTTGGATGTAAAGTAAAGCCGAATGGGGGAATGTCTGAATGTATGATGTAATAATTATCGGCGCGGGTCCAGCAGGGATGACCGCTGCCTTATATGCTTCACGATCAAATTTGAAAGTTCTCTTGATCGAACGTGGCGCACCCGGCGGACAAATGAACAATACTGCCGAGGTAGAAAATTATCCAGGGTTTGAATCAATTATGGGTCCAGAACTTGCGATGAAAATGTATGATGGTGTCACCAAATTCGGTACTGAAAATGCATATGGAATCGTTCAAGATATTAAGGATCATGGAGATTATAAAGAAGTCATTACGGAAGATAAAAGTTACCAAGCTAAAACAATTATCGTTGCGACGGGCTGTGTCCATCGTAAACTAGGCGTACCAGGTGAAGAATCGTTTGCAGGACGCGGAGTGTCTTATTGTGCGGTTTGTGATGGCGCCTTTTTCCGCAATAAACGCTTGATCGTTGTCGGCGGCGGCGATTCAGCGGTAGAAGAAGCGATCTATTTAACTCGTTTTGCTTCTGAAGTTGTGATCGTTCATCGTCGTGATGAATTACGGGCACAAAAAATTATCCAAGATCGTGCATTTGCAAATGAAAAAATTTCATTTATCTGGGATAGTGTTGTTGATGAGATCGTTGGAAATGAAATGGTCGTGACAGGCGCGAAGATTCGCAACGTCAATACAGGGGAAGTTCACACGGAACCAGCGGACGGAGCATTTATCTATGTTGGTCTAGAACCATTGACGGAACCATTTAAAAACAGCGGAATCACAAATGCTGCCGGTTGGATTGAAACTGATTATGAAATGAAAACAAAAATTCCTGGTGTCTTTGCTATTGGCGATGCACGGGAAAAAGACTTGCGCCAAATTACTACAGCAGTTGGTGAAGGCGGAATCGCAGGTCAGCAAGTGTATAAATATATTGAAGAACAAAACTAGCATTTTGAGGAAGACAGAGATTGTCTTCCTTTTTTTCAGCTATACTTTGCGCAGTTTATTTGAACCTATAGCGTTTTTTACTGTTAAGCGCCCCATACTCGTGAGCTTTCTATTTGGTGGGAAAATCCAACCTGACCAAGGAAAAAATATCGTCCTCTTTTTTTGAGATGCGAATCAGGTACAAGTTTTCTTTGCTGAATATAACAGTAATGGTATACTTAAATGGTAAGAAAATATTGAAAGAGGTGTGTTTCATGTCTTGGGAACAAGTTTATGAACAATGGATTGATTCAGATAAATTAGATGAAAAAATGCGTAAAGAATTAGAAGACTTAGGCAAAGACCCAGAGTTGAAAAAGGATGCGTTTTATAAACAATTAGAATTTGGAACAGCAGGTATGCGCGGAGTTTTAGGGCCTGGTGTCAACCGGATGAATATTTTCACCATTCGTCAAGCGACAGAAGGATTGGCTCGCTTCATGGACACACAAGATCCAGAAACTAAGCGTCGTGGAGTAGCGATTGCATATGATTCACGACATATGTCACCAGAATTTGCGATGGAAGCTGCGAAAACTTTGGCGAAACATGATATTCCTTCATTTGTATTCGAGAGTTTACGTCCGACTCCTGAATTATCGTTTGCCGTTCGTTTTGAAAATGCCTTCACAGGAATTATGATTACGGCTTCTCACAATCCAGCTGAATATAACGGTTATAAAGTATACGGCGAAGATGGCGGGCAAATGCCGCCAGAAGATGCAGATGCATTGACGAAGTTCGTACGTGATGTGGAAAATCCTTTAGAGGTTGAAGTTTTATCCGATGAAGAAGTGGAACACAGCGGATTGATTAATATTATTGGCGACGAAGTTGATTCAGAGTATTTGAAAGAAATTAAAGCTGTAACAATCAATCAAGACTTGATCAATGAAATGGGAAAAGAACTAAAATTAGTTTACACACCATTACACGGTACAGGTAAAATGTTAGGCGAAAAAGCTTTGAAACAAGCTGGTTTCGAAAAATTTGTTCTTGTACCTGAACAAGCAATTGCTGATCCAGACTTTTCAACTGTAAAATCACCAAATCCAGAAGAACATTCTGCTTTTGAATATGCTATTAAACTAGGCGAACAAGAAGGAGCAGATTTGTTGATTGCTACTGATCCTGATGCCGATCGTTTGGGTGCGGCTGTTCGTTTACCAGACGGGCGCTATGAAGTATTGACCGGAAATCAAATCGGTGCCATCATGATTCGTTACATTTTGGAAGCACATAAACAAGCGGGAACATTGCCTGCTAATGCAGTTGTGTTAAAATCAATCGTATCAAGCGAATTGGCTACGACGATTGCAAGTTCTTATGACGTGAAGATGGTTGATGTATTGACTGGATTCAAATTTATCGCTGAAAAAATTCAACAATACGAGGATGACCATTCACAAACATTCATGTTTGGTTTTGAAGAAAGTTATGGTTATTTGATCAAATCTTTTGTTCGTGACAAAGATGCGATCCAAGCGCTAGTTTTATTAGCAGAAGTTGCAGCCTACTACAAGAAACAAGGCAAAACATTGTATGATGGTTTGCAAGATATTCTTGAAGAGTACGGTTACTATGCTGAAAAAACCATCTCAGTTACTTTGAGCGGTGAAAAAGGCGCAGAAGAGATCAAGACGATCATGGGCAACCTGCGCAAGGAAGCGCCAAAAGCGTTTGCGGATGTAGCCGTTACTTTGACCGAAGACTTTAAGACCTCTAAATCAATTGATGCTGAAGGAACCGAAAAAGCGATCGATATGCCGGCTTCAGATGTGTTGAAATATACGTTAGCTGATGAAACATGGTTAGCCATTCGACCTTCTGGGACAGAACCAAAAATCAAATTCTATATCGGTGTGAAAGGCGATTCTCATGCTGCTGCCGCAGAAAAAATTGCGACATATGAAGAAGCGATCCGTAAAATTGCCGAATAAATGAGGGCTATAAATGAAGGAACACGAGGAATTTCAAGCGGTCAGTCAATTTTTTAAAATCTTGAGTGACCCGACACGTTTAAAAATTTTGATGTTTCTAAAAGAAGGGGAACGTAATGTGTCAGCAATTAGCGACACATTAGCGATGGAACAATCGGCCGTTTCTCATCAATTAAAATTATTGCGTGACAACCGCTTAGTCAAAGCACGTCGTGACGGGAAGGCGATGCTCTATAGTTTAGACGATCAACATGTTCTAGATGTTTTGGAGCAAACCTTCCGTCATGTCTTGCACCAATAAAAAGCGGCTTTTCCAAATTTTTTGGAAAAGCTCTTTTTTTTTACAGAAATTTTGTTATACTGATAGCTAGCTATTAGAATATGATGAAATTAGTTTTAATACGAATGTAATTTACTGGAGGCGGATTATGGAAAAAGCAGTCAAGGTGGGTCTATTAGGTTTAGGTGTAGTAGGTACCGGTGTTTTAGAAATTTTAACAGATCATCAAGATAAAATTGAAAAAAGTATTGGCGGTCCCTTGGTTGTTACGAAAGCATTGATCCGACCAGAGGAAGATAAAAGTGCAATAGCAGAAAAATATAATTTGGACTTAGTCACAGAGTTAGATGCAATTTTAAATGACCCAGAGATCTCAATTGTTGTAGAAGTGATGGGACGGATCGAACCGGCTAAAACGTTTATCAAAAAAGCGTTAATGGCAGGTAAAAATGTGGTGACTGCGAACAAAGATTTATTGGCGCAGCATGGCAGTGAACTAGTCAATCTAGCACGTGAGCAGCAACGCAATTTATATTACGAAGCCAGTGTGGCGGGCGGCATTCCGATTTTACGAACGATTGCTAATAGTTTAGCGGCAGATGATATTACCGAAGTTTTAGGAATCGTCAACGGAACGACAAATTACATGTTAACCAAAATGGTGCAGGAACATCGTACATACGATGAAACCCTGAAAGAAGCTCAAGAACTAGGCTTTGCGGAAAGTGATCCGACAAATGATGTTGACGGAATTGACGCGGCTTATAAGATGGTCATTTTAAGTAAGTTCGCTTTTGGAATGTCCATCACGATGGACCAAGTCAAGATCAAAGGAATTCGCGGATTAGCAGGTGAAGATGTGACAATAGCTGATCAGCTTGGGTACACTGTAAAACTAATCGGCTCTACAGTTAAGAAGGACGATACGATTTCGGTAGAAGTTGGTCCAATCTTAGTTCCCCACGAGCATCCACTAGCATCAATTCATAATGAAATGAATGCTGTTTTTGTTAAAAGCTCAGGTATTGGTGAATCGATGTATTATGGACCAGGTGCAGGTGCACGTCCTACAGCGACAAGCATCGTAGCGGATCTAATGACGATCGTCAACAAGATGAAGAAGAATACGGTCGGTCATCGCTTTACTGGATACACTCAACCAACAAAGCTGACATCTCCAGAGGACAATATCAGCAAATATTTCTTGTCATTAGAAATGCCGGATGAACCAGGTCAATTTTTGAAACTCGCTGAAATCATGACTCAAACAAAAGTTGGATTTGAACAAGTGGTTCAAGAAAAGGGTGATGGCGAGAGCGCACGAGTTGTCTTGATCACACATGAAACATCGGAAACGAAGATGGCGACAATCCAACAAGAAATCAAAGAAAAGACTAGTTATAAATTATTGTCATTGATGAAAGTTATGGGGGAATAAACATGTACGAAGGATTATTAAAACAATATCAAGAATATTTGCCAATCACTGAAAAAACACCTCAGATTGCTTTAGCTGAAGGTAATACACCGTTGATTCCCTTGAAAAATTTATCTAAAGAGTTAGGCATTAACCTGTATGGAAAATATGAAGGCCTGAATCCGACCGGTTCTTTCAAAGACCGCGGAATGGTCATGGCTGTTGCGAAAGCTGTAGAGGACGGTGCGAAAGCAATTATTTGTGCATCAACTGGTAATACGAGTGCGGCTGCGGCTGCCTACGCAACGCGTGCTGGGATCAAAGCATATGTCGTGATCCCTGATGGAAAAATCGCAATGGGTAAACTAGCTCAGGCCATTGCTTATGGGGCGGATATTATTTCGATCCCAGGAAACTTTGATGAAGCATTAAAAGCAGTTCGTGACATTGCAGAGACTGAAGCAGTAGCTTTAGTAAACTCAGTAAATCCGTATCGATTAGAAGGGCAAAAAACAGCGGCCTTTGAAATTTGTGAACAATTAGAAAAGGCGCCCGATGTTTTAGCGATCCCTGTCGGTAATGCGGGAAATATCTCCGCTTATTGGAAAGGCTTCAAAGAATGGCACGAGAAAAAAGGAACTGATTTACCGCGCATGCACGGCTTCGAGGCCGAAGGAGCAGCTGCGATTGTGAAGGGTGAAGTCATTGAAGAACCGGAAACTGTTGCCACAGCTATCCGTATCGGAAATCCAGCAAGCTGGAAATTGGCTGAAGCTGCCCGTGATGAATCGAATGGATACATTGATTCGGTAACAGATGAAGAAATCTTGAATGCGTATCGCAAAGTTGCCGCTCAAGAAGGTGTCTTTGTTGAACCTGGCTCAGCCGCTTCTTTAGCGGGAGTTATCCAACATGTGAAAAATGGTCGTATCAAACCGGGTGAAACGGTTGTTACAGTCTTTACTGGAAATGGATTGAAAGATCCTGATACAGCAATTAATGAAACAGATATTAAGATCAACAAGATGAGTGATTTGGAGGATATGCGCCGACACTTACGTGAAGGAGTGGCATCTCTATGAAAATCCGCGTCCCAGCAACTAGCGCTAATTTAGGTCCTGGATTTGATTCGTGCGGGATTGCGTTATCCCAGTACTTAACCATTGATATAGGACCAGAAACACAAAAATGGCAAATCAAACATCAACTAGGCAGCAATATTCCTTCGGATGAAAAGAATTTGTTGATTCAAACGGCTTTAGATTTGGCACCGAATTTAACACCGCATCAAATTACGATGACTTCAGACATTCCAATCGCTCGCGGGCTCGGAAGTAGCTCATCTGTCGTAGTGGCAGGGATTGAATTGGCCAATCGTTTGGGAAATCTAGGAATGACGCCGCAAAAGAAAGTGTCGTATGCAACAAAAATCGAAGGACATCCTGACAATGTCGCGCCAGCGATCTGTGGTGATTTTGTGGTGGCAAGCTACAATAACAATGAAGTGAACTTCGTGAAGCATACGTTTCCTGATTGTGATGTGATTGCCTTCATTCCAAACCATGAATTATTGACTTCAGAAAGTCGCGCTGTCTTACCGAAAGAAATGTCGTACCGCGATGCAGTAAAGGCCAGTTCGATCGGCAATGTGATGATAGCGGCGGTTTTGAATGGCAACTTGCCATTAGCTGGAAAAATGATGGAGAAAGACATTTTACATGAAAGCCATCGCCAACATCTTGTTCCGCATCTGAAAAAAATTCGAGAATTTTGTAAAGCTTATGGCGGCTATGGCAGTTTTTTAAGTGGTGCAGGCCCGACCGTTTTGGTTTTAACCCCGCCAGAAAACACAGAGAAATTAGTTACAGCCTTGAAAGCTTTTGACCATGAAGCAGAGATTGATGTGCTGTCCGTCGAAAAAGAAGGCGTGCAAATATTTTAGTTGCGTTGAAGAGAAGAGTACAACGAATCGGACTTGACAGAGAGCTTCGGTAATTGAGAAGAAGCAGCAGCGATTAGTTAGAAGATGGCCTCGGAGCGATTGTCGTTGAGACACGGGAATGCCCGTTACAGCAGTTCGTAGCAATACGACAAAAGATCAGTCTTGCGAAAGGCTGATAAACTAAGGTGGTACCACGGAACTCCCGTCCTTTCATAAGTGAAAAGACGGGAGTTTTTTGCGAGTTCCACTTCCTGCTTTAGCAGGTTAGTGGAATCGTATGCGTAACGAAAATCAAATTCATTTTTCGATTTTGGAAAAATGATTTCTCAAAAAAGAATTAGCTGTCAGGTAGTAAATCTAAATCCAATCACTAAAGCAATTTACGATTTTTTGCTTAAAACAAATACATGAATACAAATTAGGAGGAAGAATTATGGAATTTGAAACAAAATGTTTACACGCAGGTTATCAACCGGAGAATGGCGGACCACGAGTGTTACCAATCGTTCAAAGTACGACTTATGCCTATGAGTCAACAGACGAGATTGGAAAATTATTTGATCTGGAAGCGGCGGGTTACTTTTATACGCGTTTAGCCAATCCAACGACTGGTGCAGTGGAAGAAAAGATTGCTGCGCTAGAAGGCGGAGTCGGCGCACTATGTACGTCATCAGGTCAAGCGGCAACTTTTTATGCAGTATTAAATATTTTGGAGGCTGGTGATCATTTGATTTCTTCCAGCTATATATATGGCGGCACCTATAATTTATTTGCCCATACATTCAGAAAAATGGGAATTGAAGTAACTTTTGTTGATCAAGATGCTTCGCAGGAAGAATTATTGAAAGCAGTAAAACCAAATACTAAAGCGATTTTTGGTGAAACGATCGCCAATCCTGCGGTTAAGGTTTTAGATATTGAAAAATTTTCTGCAGTTGCTAAAGAATTAGATATTCCTTTCATCATTGACAACACTTTTGCGACACCATACTTTTGCCGGCCAATCGAGTTTGGCGCAGACATCGTTATTCACAGTACAACCAAGTATTTGGATGGTCACGCTGTCCAAACGGGTGGTGTGATTGTAGATGGCGGAACTTTTGATTGGAATAACGGAAAATTCCCGCAGCTTTCTGAGCCGGATGAAACTTATCATGGCATCGTTTATACGGAAAAATTTGGTCAAGCGGCCTATATCACAAAAGCCCGTGTTCAATTAATGCGTGATTTGGGTGCAACGCCTTCTCCGCAGAATTCATTTTTGCTAAATCTGGGCATGGAGACATTACCTGTACGGATGGATCGTCATTATCAAAATGCACTGACTGTAGCAAAATTCTTAACTGAGCAAAAAACAATTAAGCACGTGTATTATCCTGGTTTAGAGAGCGATGATAATTACGCCTTGGCCCAAAAATACGTGCCAAATGGTTTATGTGGAGTAATCTCTGTGGAATTTGCGGAAGGAAAGGAAACGGCAGCAAAATGGTTGGATGCATTGGAGCTTGTTTCTTTAGAGGTTCATGTGGCGGATATTCGCACATGTGCTTTACATCCAGCGACATCGACTCATCGTCAACTAACCGATGAAGAGCTGCATCAAGCAGGAATTTCACCAGGCTTAGTCCGTTTGTCTTGCGGAATTGAAAACGTCACAGATATTCTTGCTGACTTGCAACAGGCCTTTGATAAATTGGAGGGATAAAACCATGCCGATTCGCTTAGAGCCTGATTTTCCGGCGAAATCTATCTTGGAGTCTGAGGATATCTTTGCGATTGATAATTCGCGCGCAGAGCATCAGGATATTCGCCCGTTGAAACTATTGATTCTAAATTTGATGCCGAACAAAATCGATACCGAGATTCATTTGCTTCGATTGATTAGTCAAAGCCCGCTGCAAATCGATGTAGATTTTTTGAAAGTGGCTAGTCATGAACATAAGCACACGAGCAAAAATCATTTGGATAAGTTTTATTTGGACTTCTCACAGGTAAAAGAGACCTGTTATGATGGCCTGATTATTACGGGGGCACCTGTAGAACAGTTGGCGTTTGAAGAAGTCGATTACTGGCCGGAATTGGTAGAAATCATGGAGTGGAGCCAAACTTCTGTGACCTCAGTGGTACACATTTGTTGGGGAGCACAAGCCGGCTTATACTATCATTTTGGAATAGACAAGGTACCCTTCGAGAAGAAACTTTTTGGGATTTACAAACAAGATATCGAACATCAATTTCGTTTATTTAGAGGGTTTGATGATCGCTTTTGGATGCCTCAATCCCGTTATACCGGAATTAATGAGGAGCAAGTGCGACAAAAGAAGATTAAAGTGATTGCTAAAGATGAAAAAGAGCGCTCGGCTATTTTAATTTCTGAAGACGAACACGATGTCTTTTTGATGGGGCATTTTGAATACGCCGCGGATACTTTGGAAAAAGAATATCTGCGGGATCATGATCGTGGCGTAGAAACAGCCAAACCAGAGAATTACTATGAAGACGGGAAAATCTATAACTATTGGCGTGCACAGGCTCATTTGTTTTATCACAATTGGTTAAACGATGTGTATCAAATAACTCCTTATCGACTAGAAACGATTCGTCAATTACAAAAAGAAAGAAAGCTGAGATCAATTTGATCTCAGCTTTCTTCTTCCATAAAGTAGTAACTATGGTCTTCTAAATCCAGCGCGCTCATGATCATAGCTGCTGTTTCCTCTATTGAAAGAGTGGCAACGTTGATGATCTCACAGCCTAGTTTGTGGTACAAATCGTTAGCAAATTTTAGTTCTGCCTGAATTTTTTCACGGTCTGAATAGGCCGTTTCAGGGTTTAAGCCGTAAGCACGCATCCGTTCTTTGCGGATGCCGATCAATACTTCGGGATCATTGGTTAAACCAACAATTTTCTTAGGATCGATTTCAAATAATTGTTTTGGAATATGCGCTTGCGGGATCAGCGGCAAGTTGGCCACCTTCAGGTTTTTATTGGCAAGATACAGACTCAATGGTGTTTTTGATGTCCGTGAAACGCCAAGTAAAACAATGTCGGCTTCTAAAAATCCGCGAGGGTCTTTCCCATCATCGTATTTTACGGCAAATTCCATTGCTTTGATTCGTTTGAAATAGTTCTCGTTTAGGTGATGCAATGCACCTCGTTCACCGGTTGGTTCCAGATGTGCGCGTTGTCCTATCTCAGCAACGACGGGGTTCAACAAGTCCATCGTGAACAAGTCTTCGTTGTCGCAGAACTCTTTCGCAATTTTAGAAAGTGTAGGATTAATCAATGTATAAATGATCATGCCATTTTCGGCTTTGGCATCGTTTAAGGCTTTCATCAATAATTCTTCCGTGTGGACAAAAGTCCGGCGGAAGAGACAAAATTCCACGGTAGGGTACTGCGCCATCGAGGCTTGTGCCAATTTTGAAGCAGTTTCTCCAGCAGAATCGGAGATGATGAAAATAGTGACTAACTCATTTTGTTTTTCGCTATCCATAAAGAAGATCTCCCTTGCAATCAGTAATAATTTATTATACCATATTGTTTATTCGGAATCATTACACTTTGGAATGAGGGATACGATGACACAGATGACTTTATTAGAAAAAGCCTTGGCAAAAGTAAAAGAAAATGGCTTTAAGTATACAAAAAAACGTGAAACATTATTGGATTATTTGATTAAATGCAATCGTTACGTTTCTGCCCGTGAAGTTTATGACTATTTGAATGGACAATTTCCAGGATTGAGCTATGATACCGTTTATCGAAATCTAAGAGAGTTTTGCGAGATTGGATTGATTGAGGATACTGAGCTGCAAGGGGAAATGAAGTTTCGGTTTAGCTGCAGCGAAAACTTTGAACATCACCACCACTTTATCTGTACGGTTTGCGGCATGACCAAAGAGATCCACATGTGTCCGATGAACTTTTTTAAAGAACAACTGGATGATTGTGAAATCGAAGGACATCGGTTTGAATTGTACGGTCGTTGCGAAAAATGTCAAAAACTAAATGAATAAATTAAGAATTAAAATTCTTCAGTACCTTGACTCAAAATAGCCCATTGGATATAATGACTTATGGACGGTCTTGTTTATTGGAAGCACATTTCAATAACAAAAACGGTTACATTTCAAGCCCGGAGGGAGGGAATTTATATGTCAAAAACAGTGGTTCGAAAAAATGAATCTCTTGACGATGCTCTTCGTCGCTTCAAACGTTCCGTTTCAAAAGCAGGGACTCTGCAAGAATCTCGCAAACGTGAATTTTATGAAAAACCAAGCGTGAAACGTAAGAAAAAATCAGAAGCAGCTAGAAAACGTAAGAAATTCTAGTCTGTGAACGGAGTGATTCTATTGTCACTACTTACTACCTTGAATGAAGACATGAAGCAAGCGATGCGAGCAAAAGACAAAGAGACTTTGCAAGTGATCCGGATGCTTAAAGCTTCGATTCAAAATGAGCAAATTAAAAAAGGTCAGGATTTAAATGACGAAGAAGAATTGACCGTTTTATCTCGCGAGATGAAACAACGTCGTGATTCTCTAACTGAGTTTGAAAAAGCTGATCGCACCGATTTGGCCGAAAAAGTCAAAAAGGAAATCGTAATTGTTGAAAACTATTTGCCGCCTCAACTTTCCGAAGAAGAGATTCGTGCAATCGTTCAAGAAGCAGTTACAAACACAGGAGCGACTTCACCAAAGGAATTTGGTAAAGTGATGGGCGCAGTGATGCCGAAAGTCAAAGGCAAAGCCGATGGCAATCAAGTCAACGCAATCGTCAAAGAACTTCTGAACAATTAAGCAATAACGAAAGCCGAGAGAATTTTCTCTCGGCTTTTTTTGTGTCTTAGCAGATTCGTTTGGTGAATTTCTATGAATCAAAGTGTCACTACTAGCGATTTGCAGTACTTAATATTACTTGAAATTTTATGTTATCCGTGATAAAAAAGAGTTCTTCATTTTCAGCGGAATGTTAGCTTTCCACATTCTTTTTAATGGAAGATTAGACAATTTTTCTTTTATTTAGAGTGTGGTATTATAAGAAGGAATGATTTATGAAGGGATGAGCGCTTGTTGAATAGCAACGATTTTGAGTCGTTAGAGATAAAGCTTGATGGAAAAGATGACATCAGTATGCTTTTAGGAACCCACGATAAACATATAAAATTTTTAGAAGAGAATACAGATACCACGATTAATACACGAGGCGAAATGATCCAGATTGTTGGACCGAAAGAAGAAGCTAAATTAGTAGCGGATATTATTCGGACACTGCAAATTTTGATCGATCGTGGAATCAAAGTAGCGACACCGGATGTAATGACTGCTCTACGTTTGGGACGCGAGAATCATTTAGATGAGTTTGTCATGATGTATGAAGAAGAATTATTAAAGGATCGTAACGGAAAACCAATTCGTCCTAAAAACATTGGTCAGAGCCGCTATATTGCAGCGATCCGCAAATCTGATGTAGTTTTTGGCGTCGGACCAGCAGGGACAGGGAAAACATATTTAGCGATTGTTATGGCGATCGCTGCATTGAAAAAAGGTGAAGTGCAGCGGATTATTTTGACGCGCCCAGCAGTAGAGGCTGGCGAAAGCTTAGGTTTCTTACCAGGGGATTTGAAGGAAAAAGTAGATCCTTATTTGCGCCCAATGTATGATGCCTTGCATCAGATTTTTGGGGTGGAACATACGAATCGCTTATTAGAACGCGGAGTCATTGAGATTGCGCCGCTTGCTTATATGCGCGGTCGTACACTGGATGATGCTTTTGTCATTTTAGATGAAGCTCAGAATACGACGATTTCACAAATGAAAATGTTTTTGACACGTCTTGGATTCAATTCAAAGATGATCGTCAATGGGGATACTTCCCAGGTGGATTTGCCGAGAGGTCAGGTCAGCGGTCTGATTCATGCTGAGAGAACATTAAAAGGGATCAAAAAGATTCGCTTTGTCACCTTTGAAGCAGGCGATGTGGTAAGACATCCCGTAGTTGCTGAAATCATTGAAGCATATGAACACGAGAACCTACGACACCAAGAAAAGTAGTCAGGAGGGAATTGGATGTTAAATCGACCCATCAATAACTTGCTGAAAAAGTTAGGTTCAAAATTTATTCCGATCATACTAGGTGTTTTTTCGACTATTTTAGTTTTGTCGATGCTCACCAGTGTGATGCAAAAAAGTGTGGACTATAAAGAAGGTCAAGTGGCAACAGAAAGTATCCGTGCTAACAAGACCATTGAAAATAAGACTGAAACGAATCAGAAGCGGCAGCTTGCCTCTGAGGCAGTTACACCAGAGTATACTTATCAAGCTGATTTAGCCCAGACACAACACGATCGGGTTAGTCAGTTGATCACGTTGATCCAAAAGGCGAATAGTGAATTAGATAAAAACTATCAAACCAAAGTGTCGCAGGCGAAAGATGGAGAAAAAGTTCCGCAGCCTACAGTAGATGAGCGTGTTGCAGCAGTTAAAAAGAATTTTGAAGGCTTGGATCAAGACACGGTCACATTCTACCAACAGCTTCCGGAAGAGTTTTATCAATCAGTCGTACAACTTAGCTCAGCTGATTTGACTAAAGTTGGGACTGAAAGTCTGAAACTGTTAGATGAGCAAATGGCGAAGCGGATTCGCCAAAGCGATCTTGCTGAATATAAACAGCAGGCGGTCGATAAAGTTCAAGGATTAGGATTATCTGACGAAGCTGCGCAAACAATGCGTTACTTGTTAGAAAAGGGAATCATTATTAATGACTCTCTTAATCAAAAACGAACGGATGAATTAAAAGAACAGGCAAGTGACTCTGTTCAGCCAGTCATGATCTTCCAAGGTGAAGTGATCGTTCGTGAAGGTAGTCAAATAGACGCAAATGCGATTAATAAATTAAAATTATTGGGACTAACCAGCTCAAGTACCTCGGTATTCCCATTGATTGCGATGTGTTTGGCTGTAATCTTACAAGGCGTTTTGTTATGGTTCTACAGTCGCCAATTTGAAGTTGAATTCCAACGCGTACGTTTCATTTTGTTCTACTGTGCAACGATGACTATCGGTGTCCTTATTATGAAGATATTGCAGTCTTTCCAAGGCAGCACGTCTAATAGTCTGGCACTATTCTTCCCAGCTGCCTTTATGCCGTTGATCTTAACGGTCTTTGTTAATCGACGGGCAGGTGCGCTATCGGCTGTCTTCCAAACTGTTTTTGCTTTGTTTATTTACTACAAGGCGATTGGAACGAATATGCTGCCGGTTATTTTGATGACGTATCTTTTCTCTGGAACATTAGCCGTTATGGTAAAACAAAAACGGTTATCTGATCAGGTTAAACAAGCCTTGCTATGGATTGTGGCATTTCCAATTATTTGGTCGATTATTTTAAGTATCTACCAAGGAATGTCCTTTACCGATTCACAAACATGGGGCTTGCTGCTTGGAGCTTTCGCGGCCAGCATCTTGTCCTTTATTATGGGAATGGGGCTGCAGCCGTATATTGAGATTTTAGTAACGGATAGCGGTGTGATCACTTTAAATGAGTTAAGTAATCCCAACCACCCGCTGCTAAAAGAGCTATTAGAAAAAGCACCTGGGACCTATCATCATTCGATGATGGTGGCGAACTTGAGTGCAAATGCGGTGGCCGAAATCGGCGGTCGTTCACTCTTGACCCGAGTCGCTTGTTACTATCATGATATCGGTAAGATTCGATATGCGAACTTCTTCGTTGAAAATCTACCGACCGGGGCAGAAAATCCCCACAACTTCCTATTGCCGGAAGACAGTAAGCAAATTATCTTCGGTCATGTCATTGAAGGCGCGAAGATTTTGAAAGAATACAAGATGCCGCAGATGGTGATCGATATTTGTTATCAGCACCATGGAACGACGTTGATGAAATTCTTCTATTTTAAAGCAAAAGAACGGAATCCAGATACGACAGAAGCAGATTTTCGTTATCCTGGACCTAAGCCTCAGACACGTGAAGCTGGGGTCGTGAATATTGCCGACAGTTGTGAAGCAGCCGTCAGAGCGATGGATCATCCATCCATTGATAAGATTACAGAGTTTGTCCATAATTTGATCGAAGAACGAATCAGTGATGGACAGCTAGATGATTCTGGCTTGACGCTAAAAGAGATTCGGATGGTTGAAAAATCATTGATTAACGGATTAAGCTCAACCTTCCATTCACGGATCAAATATCCGAGAATGCAATCAGAGGCGGAGAAGATGAAAGAAGAGCAAGAGAAAAAAGGGGAAGAGTAATGGATATTACCTTTATTGATGAAACAGAGCAGGTCTCTGAAGAAAAAATCCAAGAAATCGATGGTGTGCTGCAATTTGCGGCGGATTATTTAAAGCTGCCGGAAGATACGGAAATGTCCGTTACGTTTATGGATAATGCGGCGATTCAAGTCATCAATCGAGATTATCGCGGAAAAGATGCGCCGACAGATGTTATCAGTTTTGCATTGGAAGAAGAAGGCGAGGATGAAATTCCAATCATCATGGATGAGGAAGATCCGATGCCGCGTAATTTAGGTGATATTATGATTTCGACGGAGCGTGCTCGTGAACAAGCAGCAGAATATGGGCATAGTTTTGACCGCGAATTAGGGTTTCTAGCCGTACATGGCTTTTTGCATATCAATGGGTACGACCATATGACACCTGAGGATGAAAAAGAGATGTTTGGTCTACAGAAAGAGATATTAGATGCCTATGGACTTAAAAGATAAAACGGAAAAAAATAAGCATTTTATCACGTCTTTAGAATTTGCGATTCAAGGAATCAAGACGGTTTTTCAAGAAGAGCGCAATATGCGTGCCCACGTCGTTTTTGGATTGATGGCGATTCTTGTGGCCTTCTTACTGGGCGTATCCGTACTTGAATGGCTCTGGATTTTTCTGGCCGTTTTCCTAGTCTGGATCGTGGAGATCATCAATACAGTATTTGAAAATGTGGTGGATATGGTGACGGATTGCCATTTTCATCCAATCGGGAAAAAAATCAAAGATATGGCTGCCGGTGCAGTCTTAGTGACTTCGATATTTGCTGTCATCGTAGGTGTGATTATCTTTTTACCCAAAATTATTGAGCTCTTTCTTTAGTGAAAAGCTGCAAAACTCGAAAGTATCAACAATTTTCTTGCTATAAGAAAGGAACGTTTACATGACAGAACATAAATCAGGGTTTGTAGCAATCGTTGGACGACCGAATGTCGGCAAATCAACATTGCTAAATCGCATTGTGGGGCAAAAAATTGCCATCATGAGCGATAAAGCGCAAACCACCAGAAATAAAATCCAAGGTGTTTACACGACACCTGAAGCACAAGTTGTCTTTATTGACACTCCCGGTATCCATAAGCCAAGACATCGTTTAGGCGATTACATGGTTGAAATGGCCTACAGCGCTTTAAGAGAAGTTGATGCGATCATGTTTATGGTTAGCGCCGATCAAAAGCGCGGCCGCGGGGATGACTTCATTTTAGAACGTTTAAGCAAACAAGAGGTTCCAGTTTACTTGGTCATCAACAAGATCGATACGATCCATCCAGATGAGCTTCTGGCGATTATCGATGATTATCGTAAGATTATGGACTTTAAAGAGATCATTCCAATCTCAGCGACCGAAGGAAATAATGTTGAACATCTATTGGATACGATAGTCGATCAGATGGACGAAGGCCCACAGTATTTCCCAGATGATCAAATTACCGACCATCCGGAATACTTTATCGTGTCGGAATTAATCCGTGAAAAAGTTTTAAGCTTAACACGTGATGAAGTTCCACATTCTGTAGCGGTCGTGACAGAAACAATGAAGCGCGACGAGAACGACAAGGTTCGTATTCAAGCAACGATCATTGTGGAACGAACGAGTCAAAAGGGAATCATTATCGGCAAAGGCGGCAAGATGTTGAAAAATATTGGCACGCAGGCTCGTAAAGATATCGAGACGCTTTTGGCTGACAAAGTTTATTTAGAGCTTTGGGTTAAAGTCCAAAAAGATTGGCGCGATAAACAAACCTATCTGAAAGATTATGGATATCGTAAAGACGATTATTAAAATGGATACAGAGCTTCACGATTCTATCGTGGAGCTTTTGTCATCGAAGTGGAGATGAATCTATGGCACAGATTGGCGAAACAAAGGGGATCATTTTATTCAGTCGTGATTATAAAGAAAAAGATAAGTTGATCAAAATATTCACTGAGTCTGCTGGCAAAGTGATGTTTTTTGCCAAAGGAATTCATCGTGCGAATAATCCTTTGAAGACAGCAGTCCAGCCATTCACTGAAGCGATATTTATCGGGAATTTGAAGACAGACGGGCTTTCTTTTCTGAATAGCGCAAAAGATGTTCATCCTATGCGAAAGCTGCAAGAAGATATCTTTTTGAATGCCTATGGTTCCTATATTCTAGGTTTAACTGATGCGGCGATTGAAGATCATGTTTATGATCCGGCGTTGTACGGATTTACACTAGAAGCTTTGCAGCGGATGAATGACGGTGCCGACGGTGAGACGATCATGAATATCTTTGAGGTGCAGATCATGCAGCGGTTCGGTGTTTCGTTGAACTGGAAGGCTTGCGGGGTATGTGGAAAGAAAACGGGAGCCTTTGATTTCTCTTCGAAGTATAATGGGATTCTTTGTGAAGAACATTGGCATTTAGATCAGCATCGTTATCATGCCGATCCGCGGGCCATTTATTTTTTACGATTGTTCAACAGTGTGACGTATGAGAATATCAATACGATCAATTTGAAACCCGAAACAAAAAAAGCGATCCGGCAAACACTGGATCAATTGTACGAAGAATATATTGGCTTGCACTTAAAGAGCAAAAAGTTCATTGATCAAATGAGCGAGTGGCAAGATGTATTAAAACCAAAAGACGAAGAATAATCTGCAACCCCTAAACTAGGTGCTGCAGATTATTTTTTTGCAAATAAGCAGCCACATAAAACTGGCGATAAAAGAGAGAAAAAGATAAAGGAAGAGCATTTGAACGTTTAGTTGATTTTGATAGATAAAGGCTGAACCAAATGTCCCGATGATAAAAAAATAGCAGAAATAAAAAAGTGCTCGTAATGAAGTATTTAATGTTGTTTTGGCTTCAATAAAGTAGGAAGCCATCAAGAACAACAATACAATGACGATATTGAATAGACTTTAGAGAGAAAAGCCGTTGATAGATAGGTCTTTTACCCAAGCAAATAGAAGAGATCCGATAAATAAGACCAAAACAAATAGAAGATTGCTCATTCTTTTGATTTTAGGTTTTTGTTGCCCCATAATTAGCTCCTTTGAACAAAAATTCTGCAGCTAAAATTGAAAGCCCAGTGTAAAGCAGCGCAACAATCGCCAATAGGATGAACGAGGTGTAATTCACGAGGCTATTGGTAATAAAGCCATCAACTACTAAATAGAGAAATGCACTGAGGGAGTAAAAGACGAAAATTAAGATACGCTTATTTTTAAAGCGAGCGGCAAAATATCCTGCAAGGTAAGCTGTACATAAAAATATTGTAGGTAAAAAATTGGCGAATATCGGTGAATGGTTTAAAGAATTCGCAATCAGTTTTATTGAAAGGGTGAAGCCTATGAGCAGCATCAAAATAAAGAGCGGTTTTTCTCGCAAGAATAAATCTAACTTTTTAAGCATTTTATATTCCTCACTTTCAAGACCAGCCGTCAAGTTCTATCTAAAAGTATAGCAGAAAAAGACTGTAGACTTAGAAAAATCTAAGAATCAGCTGTCATATCGATTCTTTTCTTTCAGCGCTTTTTCTAAAAAGTGAGTTGTTTCACAGGTTACCATTGCTAATTTATGGCAAAACAATTAATATTGTTAGAAAACACTAATGTTTTTTACTGAAAAGGATTGTATGTTTCGCTTTTGCTTTATTACAGGTAGCACAATGGTGTCTGACATTTTTTTTCTGTAAGAGAAAATAAATACATAAATAGGAATTAGGAGTGATAAGTGTGGAAGAATTATGGAAAGTATTAAGACCAGAAGAACAAATCGAACTGAAGCTAAGAAAGTTGTATACTCAGCATCATTTTCAACCTTATCACTTAAACAACTTTGAGGAATATGGAAACTATCAGCAAAGCTACAATTTTTTACGGAAGTCATCGATCATTACCTTTACCGGAAATGACGGTCGAACGATGGCCTTAAAACCAGATGTAACACTGTCGATTGCTAAGAACACACCAGCTGGTGAAGCGCGAAAGGTTTATTATGTCGAAGATGTATATCGGCATGATCGCCAGGCAGGTGAATATCAAAAAATTTACCAAATTGGTCTAGAGATCATTGATGAGATTACTTGGGAAGATCAATTAGAAGTATTGAAGCTTGCTTGGGAAAGCTTAGCCCAGGTTGGTGAAGGAACATTGGATCTTTCGCATATGGGGATTCTGAATGGAATCTGTGATCGTTTCCCAGAGGAAGATCGGCAAGATGTTTTGGATTGTCTACGAGATAAAAGTTCTCATGGGATGGATGTCCTTACGGAAAAAGCTGGTTTATCCAAAGAAGAATCAGAAAATCTGGCCAAATTGGTTCGGATGTCCGGGGATTTTGAAACGAAATACCAACGAGCAAAAGTTTTGTTGGCGGCGTATCCCAAAGCACAAGCAGGCTTAGAAGAGTTGAAGCAATTATACAAAGCTTTGCAGGAAGAAAATTTATCTGAAAAAATTCGTCTGCGCTTGGATTTTTCGATTATGAATGATGCGGATTACTATAGTGGATTGTTATTCCAAGGGTTTATCAAAGAAGCGCGGGAAACGATTCTTTATGGTGGACGCTATGATCGTTTGATGAGTCGTCAAGGCAAGGATCAAGGAGCGATTGGTTTCGGGATGAAATTGAATCATGTCGGACAAAAGCTTCCTACAGATACAGAAAGTTCCGAATATCTGAACATCGCTTTACCTAAAGGTCGAATGGGTGATGCGGTTTATGATCTATTCACGAAAGCAGGCGTCGCCGCAGAAGGCGTCTTCGAGGACAATCGGAAATTGATTTTCTGCGATGAAGACAATAAGCTGCGCTTCTTTTTAGTGAAGCCTAGTGATGTAGCGATCTATGTGGAACATGGGGCCGCTGATATCGGTGTTGTGGGTAAAGACATTCTATTAGAAAGCAAAGCAGAGGTCATCGAATTTCTTGATCTGCATATGGGAGCTTGCCGCTTGGCAGTCGTTGCTCATAACGATTTTGAAGAAGATTTTTCTCGACCATTGCGCGTTTCGACAAAATATCCGCAAATCACGCGCGAGTTTTATGAAGGGCTTGGGCGCTCCGTAGAATTGATTCACTTACATGGATCGATTGAGCTGGCACCTTTGTTGGGACTATCGGATGTGATCGTCGATATTGTCGAGACAGGTACAACGTTAAAAGAAAATGATTTGAAGGTTATTCAAGAAATCGCACCGTCATCTGCTCGCTTGATCATTAATAATGCGACATGGCGTTTTAAACAAGAACGAATTCAAAAGGTGATCGAGAAGGTGAGGAAGCAGCTATGAGAATTTATTCAACACAAAAAGATCAATTAGCCGATATTTTGGCGCGAAAATATTCTGAGACAGCGGATGTTTCTGCTGTTGTAACAAAAATTATCGAACGTGTGCGGACGGATGGCGACCAAGCACTCTATCAATTAATAGAAGAAATCGATCATGTCACTTTGGATTCCTTAGCTGTCAGTCAGGCTGAAATGGATGCTGCATTGAAGACAGTTTCACCAGAATTGTTGGCCGTGATGAAGCAGGCGAAGGAAAATATCTTGTCTTTCCACCAAAAGCAAGTTCGTCAGGGATTTGTTTCTACTGAGGAAAGCGGCGTTGTGATGGGACAGAGAATTCTTCCTCTAGCACGAGTTGGCGTATATGTACCTGGTGGAACTGCTGCTTATCCTAGTACCGTTTTGATGGATGTGCTGCCGGCAAAAATCGCAGGTGTACCCAAAATTGTGATGATGACGCCGACAGATGATGCAGGCAATGTTCCAGCAGCGATTTTAGCAGCCGCTTCAATCGCTGGAGTAGATGAGATTTACAAGGTCGGCGGTGCTCATGGGGTTGCGGCTCTTGCTTATGGAACAGAAACGATTCCGAAAGTAGATAAGATCGTAGGGCCGGGAAATATCTATGTAGCGACCGCTAAAAAGATGGTTTACGGCGAAGTCGATATCGATATGATCGCTGGACCAAGTGATGTATTGATCGTAGCGGACCAAAGTGCGAATCCTCGCTGGATCGCAGCTGATCTTTTGGCACAGGCCGAGCACGACAAATTGGCACAAGCGATTTTAGTAACAACAGAAGAATCCCTGATTGAAAAAGTTCAGGCTGAAGTAGACCAGCAAGTAGCAGAATTGCCGCGTCAAGAAATCGCAGCGGCGGCGATTGATACTAATGGAAAGATTATTTTGGTGAAGGATTTGGCAGAGGCTATCGCAATCGCCAACCAAGTCGCGCCAGAGCATCTCGAATTATCTGTGGCAGAGCCGTTTGCTTTGTTAGGAAAAGTTGAAAATGCCGGCAGTGTATTCTTAGGACATCATACGCCAGAAGTTTTGGGTGATTACTTTGCCGGACCGAATCATACATTACCGACAGAAGGAACCGCTCGTTTCTATTCACCTTTATCAGTGGATGATTTCATTAAGAAGAGCAGCTACTTGTATTACACAGAAGAAGCGATGAAAGCCGTGGGGCCCGCGGTAGAATTATTTGCGGAAACCGAAGACCTAATGGGGCATGCCCGTTCGATGAAAGTACGAAGAGGTGAAAATGAATGACCTTTTTAAATCAAAAATATCTAACATTGACTCCCTATACACCTGGTGAGCAAGTTGATGAGCAGGAATACATCAAATTAAATACCAATGAAAGTCCGTATGCACCTGCACCGGGCGTTCAGGAAGCAGTTGCGGAGGCTTCACAAAAGTTGAATCGCTATTCGGATATTGCGGTGGAGGTTGTGGCAAAGCCATTGGCTCAGTATCTAGGTGTGAAGCAGGAACAGCTCTTTTTAGGCAACGGCAGCGATGAAGTGCTTTCGTATATTTTTCAAGGCTTTACGGAAAAAGGGATCGCGTTTCCCGATGTGACTTATGGCTTTTATCAAGTCTATAGTGGATTGTACCAAGTGGATGCGACGGTTGTTTCATTGAATGAAGATTTTTCACTTGAACTCAAAGAATATGATGAGCTGAAGGGAACGGTGATTTTTGCCAATCCCAATGCACCGACAGGAATTTATCTATCGCAAAAAGAAATCTGTGAATTTTTAGCACGTCATCCGGATCGCTTGGTAGTGGTGGATGAGGCCTATATTGATTTTGGCGGTAAATCAATGGTTTCCTTGATTGATCAATATAAAAATTTATTAGTAGTAGGAACCTTTTCAAAATCCCGCCAACTGGCCGGTGCACGTTTAGGCTTCGGTGTCGGGAATATCGAATTGATCGCAGATTTGAATCGTTTGCGCTTCAGTTTGAATCCTTATAATGTCAATAGTCTGACTCAAGCAGCCGGCGGCGCTGTTTTACAGGAACAGGCATATGTGGACCAAAAAATTCAAGAAACGATCCAAGTTAGAGAATGGAGCAAGCAAGAATTGACCAAACTCGGCTTTGAACAAACGGATAGCCAAGGAAACTTCTTATTTGCCAAGCATTCGAAACTAGCTGGAGAAACACTTTTCCGCGCTTTAAGAGAAAATAAAATCTTAGTGCGCTGGTTCAATCAACCTCGAACAAAGGATTATTTACGGATCACTATAGGTACACAAGAGCAAATGGAGCGATTGATCGCAGTTTTGACAACGATACTAGAAGGGGTGGACGCATGAGAAAAGCAGAGGTAACACGCAATACATCTGAAACAAAGATTCAGCTGACGTTGACAGTAGACGGTACCGGACAACAAACAATCAAAACAGGTGTGGGCTTTTTAGATCATATGTTGGAATTATTCGTTCGGCATGGTCGTTTTGATCTTGAGCTTGTTTGTGATGGAGACATTGAAGTCGATGCTCATCACACCACGGAAGATGTTGCAATCGCGATCGGTCGTGCTTTTTCTGACAGCTTAGGCGAACGTCGAGGAATCAAGCGTTATGGCAGTATGCTTCTGCCGATGGATGAAGCGTTAGTGATGTCAGCGATCGACATTAGCGGTCGTGGGATGGCCGTTGTCGAACTGGATATTCCTAGTGAAAAAATTGGTCAGCAGTTCGATACTGAATTAGTCGAAGAATTTTTCATCGCTTTTGCCCGTGAATTAGGTGCGACGATTCATCTGCATCAAGTTGCCGGAAAAAATAGTCACCATATTGTCGAGGCCTGCTTCAAAGGCTTTGGTCGGGCATTAGGCGAGGCTGTGGCGATCAATCAATTAGCACCAGATGAGATTCCATCAACCAAAGGGACAATTAATTAAGAGGTTGAAAAGTGAATTCGTTAGTTACGAACTAGGAGGGAATCTATGCTAGCAATTATCGATTACGGCGTTGGCAATTTGTTCAGCTTGTCGCGCTCATTGGAATATTTGGAAGTGGAATGTAAAATTACACGCTCATTAGACGAATTGAAGTCTGCGGATCGAATCATTCTGCCGGGTGTCGGAGCGTTTGGCGACGCACGAAAAAAACTAGAAGAATTATCGCTAGTCGAACCGATTCAAGAATTGGCCGCATCCGGCAAACCTTTTTTAGGAATTTGTTTAGGGATGCAGCTGTTGTTTGATAAGAGTGAAGAATTCGGTGAGCATTTGGGACTTGGGTTGATTCCCGGTCGAATCGTTTCGATGCGTGAAGCATTCGATCAAGCGAATATTGACCTTAAAGTACCGCAGATCGGCTGGAATAAATTAGATGTACAAAATGCTGAAAGCCCGCTGGTGAAATCGCTGGGGGAAAATGATTTTGTCTATTATGTCCATAGCTATTATGCGACGGATTGCGAAGAGCATTTAGTCGCTGATAGTGAATATGGACTCTCGATTCCGGGAATTGTGCAAAATAAAAATGTTTTTGGTACCCAATTTCATCCTGAAAAAAGCGGCGATGTTGGCTTGAATATCCTAAAAGCATTTACGGAGGTGCCAGTATGAAAATATTTCCAGCAATCGATCTCTTAGATCAGAAGGTTGTTCGCCTGTATCAAGGCGATTATGATCAAAAGGAAGTGTTCGGTGACGATCCTGTAGCTTTTGCGCAATCTTTTGAAAAAGCCGGAGCGGGGTATCTGCATCTTGTGGATTTGGATGGTGCCAAAGCGGGTAAACTACATTATTTTGGGATCGCAAAAAAAATTGTTGAGAACACGAATCTTTTCGTAGAAGTTGGCGGCGGTATCCGTGATGAAGAAACGATCGAACATTGTTTATCCGCGGGTGTGGATCGGGTCATTCTCGGTACGATCGCTCAAAAAGATCCTGAGTTCACGCAGGCGATGCTGAAAAAGTACGGTAGTAAAATCGCTATCGGTGTCGATGCCAAGGACGAAAAGGTAGCCGTAGAAGGCTGGTTGGAAAAAACTGAAACGGACGCATTCGAATTTTGTCAGCAGCTAGTCGAGTGGGGCGCTGAGACAATTATTTTCACTGAAATATCTCGTGACGGAACTGGCGAAGGGATCAATTTGCCGTTATATGAAAAACTCAATCAGTTGAATATTGAAATCGTTGCTTCAGGCGGTGTCGCTTCTTTGAAAGATATCGAAGGATTGAAGAAGTTAGGCGTTTCCAGCGCGATTGTCGGCAAATCATTATACAACGGAAGTTTAAAACTTGAAGATGTTTTAGCAACAGGCAAGGAGGACGGCCAATGATCGCAAAACGAATCGTGCCATGTTTAGATGTTCGCGATGGGCGCGTGGTTAAGGGTGTTAATTTTGCTGGTCTGCAGGACGTCAATGATCCAGTGACTTTGGCTCGTTTTTACAATGAGCAGGGTGCGGATGAATTGGTTTTTTATGATATTACAGCTTCAGCTGAAGAACGCGGCTTATTCACTGATATTTTGAAGGGCGTTGCTTCAGAAGTATTTATTCCTTTAACAGTTGGCGGCGGGATCAATGAGGTGTCTGACTTTGAACGAGTCCTGAACTGCGGAGCGGATAAGGTCAGTGTCAATTCAGGCGCGATCCGACGACCTCAGTTGATTGAAGAAGGCGCGAAACGTTATGGCAGCCAGTGTGTTGTTTTGTCAGTCGACATTCGTCGGGTGGGGGATCAGTGGCATGTTTTTGCTAAAGGCGGCCGAGAAGATACGGGATTGGAAGCATTGGAATGGATTCGCCAAGGCGAACAATTAGGTGCTGGCGAGTTAGTCATCAATAGTATGGATACTGATGGCGTAAAACAGGGATTTGATCTGAAGCTGTTGAAAGCAGTCAGTGAGATTACAACACTGCCGATCGTAGCATCTGGCGGTGCTGGGAAAAGTGAAGACTTTATTGATCTGTTTCAATTGCCCAAGATCGAAGCAGGTTTAGCCGCATCGATCTTCCATTATGGTGAAGTAAAGATTCCAGATCTAAAAAAACAATTGATGGCGGCAGATATCCCTGTCCGGATTGTTTAGATTGCCAGTTCCGAGCAAGATTAGAAGAATGATATACGGGATGAAAAATGAATATATTAGTATTGAATAAGGATGCCAGTTCTTCTTCTTGCTTTAGCAAGATTAGTAGAATGGTATACGGCATGAAAATCGACTTTATTTTTCGCTTTTTGAAAAATGAATACATTAGTATTGAATAAGGAGTGACCCACATGACGAAGTTGAAATTTGACGATCAAGGATTGATTCCGGTCATCGTACAAGATGCCGAGACCAATGAAGTTTTGACGTTGGCTTATATGAATCAGGAAAGCTATGACTTAACGATAAAGGATCAATTAATGACGTTTTATTCTCGCAGCCGCAAAGAATTATGGCGCAAAGGGGAAACTAGCGGGAACTATCAGCATCTTGTTTCGTTAAAATTGGATTGCGATCAGGATGCACTGGTGGCGAAGGTTAAAAAAGAGGGACCTGCTTGTCATACAGGAGCGGAAAGCTGCTTTAATGAAAGTTTATTCGGTGACGATCAGCAAGCGACGATTGATGCGCTTTACGAATTAGTCAAAGGTCGTAAAGAGGCACCGCAAGAAGGAAGCTATACAAGCTACTTGTTTGAAAAAGGTGTGGAAAAAATCTTGAAGAAGGTCGGCGAAGAATCGACTGAGGTAGTAATTGGCGCAATGAAAGAAGATCGGACAGAAACCGTTTTCGAAATTTCTGATTTGGTGTATCATGTTCTTGTACTGATGGTAGAGATGGGAATTGATTTGGCAGAAGTGCGCCAAGAATTAGCGAACCGTCATGTTGTCGATAAAAAGGTGAAGCAGGAACGGTTGCAGTAAAAAATTGGAGGTCAGCGATGTTTTATTCAAACGCACATACCCACAGCACCTGGTGCGATGGGAAAGATACTTTAGAAGATATGGCGCAAGCAGCGATTGATTTGGGTTTTACTGATCTAGGATTTACGTGTCATTCACCAGCACTGTTTGATCCTAGCTGCTTAGGTGTCCAAAATGAAGTGGCCTATCAGGCGGCTTTGCGTGAACTAAAAGAAAAGTTAGCGGGGAAATTAAACATCAGTTTAGGATTGGAATGGGATTACTATAGTGCAGATCCAATTGCCGGTTATGATTATACGGTTGGCTCCGTGCATTATTTTCCGCCGCGTCAGGGTATTTTCCGCAGTGTCGATGAAAGTCCTGAAAGCTTAATGAAGACTTTGGATGAGTGGTACCAAGGGGATAAGATGCAGCTGGTTCAGGATTATTATGATACGGTAGTAAAACATATTCAGCGGAATCGTTCGAAGATCGTGGGACATTTTGATTTGATTACGAAGTTCAATGAGAAAAATCCTTGGTTGGATGAAGACAGCTCAGAATATCAAGGAATCGCATTGAAAACGTTGAATGACATCGTCGATATTATCCAAACATATGATGGAATGGTGGAAATCAATACCGGTGCAATTTCTCGTAATTGGCGAACCAAGCCTTATCCGAATCCATTTTTATTGAAACAGTTGAAGGAAAGAGAATGTCCAATTATTATTACCAGCGACAGCCATGAGACAACGACGCTGACATGTCATTTTCCTGAAACTGTTGAATTGTTAAAATCAATCGGTTTTACAGAGACAATGCAATTGAAGGATGGTATTTTCCAGCCAATCTCTTTTGACTAACAGAAAGATTTGACAAAAGGGGTCTGGTGTCGCTATTATAGAACCAAGTTGAATAGGTGCGATGATCAAATTTAGAAATTTGTGGAAATCAAAGCGAGTTTGGGCCGGTGGAAGCCAAGCAGGGAAACAAATTTTGTTGGCGTTTGTGAGCACGTTTAGTTAAAGCTGCCAAGCATTTGCTTGGAAGTAGGGTGGAACCGCGTTGATACGTCCCTATGTCGATTTTTTCGACATAGGGACTTTTTTTGACAGTTTTTCTTCCTGCCTAAGCAGGTTAGAAAAATGTTATGCGTACGAAGATAACATTCATTTTTCTGTGCTTTAGAAAAATGGGTTCCTCTTTTTTGAGTTAGCTGCGAGTTCCACTCCGTACTTTTAGTACGGTTAGTGGAATCGTATGCGTGGTGAAAGTAGGACTTATTTTTCTGGTTTTTTGAAAAATAAATTCCATAGTAAGAGCTAGCTGGCAGTTGCCAGTTCTACTTTTCACCTGAGTCGACTCCCAATCGAAAATGCTCCAACCGCCCACCCCGCTAGCAAATGTAAAGTTACATAGTAAATATACAGGAGGAAAAAGAATGAGTAAGTTAACAGTGCAAGAAATGATTTTGACGTTACAGAAGTTTTGGTCAGACAATGGCTGTATGTTGATGCAAGCCTATGATACAGAAAAAGGAGCGGGGACGATGAGTCCGTATACTTTTTTACGTGCAATCGGACCTGAACCATGGCGTGCGGCTTACGTGGAGCCATCACGTCGTCCGGCTGATGGTCGTTATGGAGAAAATCCAAACCGTTTGTATCAACATCATCAATTTCAAGTAGTAATGAAACCTTCACCAAAAAATATCCAAGAATTGTATTTAGACAGCTTGCGATTATTAGGGATCGATCCATTAGAACATGATATTCGTTTTGTAGAAGACAACTGGGAAAATCCTTCAATGGGTTGTGCCGGTGTTGGCTGGGAAGTTTGGCTTGATGGTATGGAAATCACCCAGTTTACCTATTTCCAACAAGTCGGCGGTCTGCAAGTGAATCCAGTAACCTCTGAATTGACTTATGGTTTGGAACGTTTGGCTTCATACATTCAAGAAGTAGACAGCGTCTATGATTTGGAATGGAGCGCGGGTGTTAAGTACGGCGAAATCTTCAAACAGCCGGAATATGAACATTCTAAATATTCATTTGAAGAAAGCAATCAAGAAATGCTTTTGGATAATTTTGAGAAATTTGAAAAAGAAGCAAAACGCTGTCTCGATGAAGACCTTGTGCATCCAGCGTATGATTACATTTTGAAATGCAGCCACACCTTTAACTTATTAGATGCTCGCGGAGCTGTTTCAGTAACGGAACGTGCCGGCTACTTGGCTCGTATCCGTAATATGGCTCGTTCTGTAGCGAAGATCTTTGTGGCTGAACGGGAAAAACTAGGCTTCCCATTATTGAATCAGGAGGGCAAATAAGATGGCGAAAAATCTACTATTAGAAATCGGTTTAGAAGAAATGCCAGCCCACGTGGTTTGGCCAAGTATCAAACAATTAGAAGAAAAGGTGTCAAAATTTTTATCAGAAAACAGCCTGACTTTTGAATCAATCGAGACCTTTTCAACCCCTCGCCGCTTGGCGATTCGAGTGACGAATATTCCTGATCGTCAAGAGGACGTGCAAGAAGAAGTCAAAGGTCCAGCGAAGAAAATCGCGTTGGATGCTGAAGGTAACTGGAGTAAAGCTGCTGAAGGGTTTGTTCGTGGGCAAGGCTTAACGACGGATGCGATCACTTTCCGTGAATTGAACGGTGTGGAATATGTTTATGTCACAAAATATATCCACGGAAAAGAAAGCAAAGAAGTCTTGACTGGGCTTTTAGATGTTGTGAAGAACATGAACTTCCCAACTATGATGCATTGGGGCGACACGATGTTTGAATACATTCGTCCAATTCATTGGATCGTTGCACTACTGGATGAAGAAGTGATTCCATTTGAATTATTAGATGTTACAACTGGACGAACGACAGAAGGACATCGTTTCTTAGGCGATCAAATCGAACTTGCTGATCCAAGTGAGTACGAAGCAAAATTGGAAGAACAATTTGTTATCGCAGATGCTCACAAACGCCAACAAATGATCGTAGAACAAATCGAAGAGATTGCTGAAAAAAATAAATGGGTGATCGAGCTTGATCCAGTTTTATTAGAAGAGGTGACGAACTTAGTTGAATACCCAACGGCTTTTGTCGGGGAGTTTGATGAACGTTTCTTATCTATTCCAGAAGAAGTTTTGGTTACTTCGATGAAGGAACACCAACGCTATTTTGAAGTACGTAATCAAGCAGGTATGCTGCTACCGCATTTCATCTCTGTTCGTAACGGAAACAGTGTGAAATTGGATAATGTAGTTAAAGGGAATCAGAAAGTTTTGGCGGCTCGTTTAGAAGACGGCGAATTCTTCTTTGAAGAGGACAAAAAATTATCGATCGACGACTGTGTCGAAAAATTGAAGAACGTTACTTTCCATGAAAAAATCGGCAGCATGTACAAAAAAATGCAGCGTGTCGGGTTGATCAGTCAAGTCATTGGCGGACGTGTCGATTTGAGCGAGGAAGAATTAACCGACTTGAAACGTGCGTCTGAAATCTACAAGTTTGACTTAGTAACAAATATGGTTGGCGAATTCCCTGAACTACAAGGGATCATGGGTGAAAAATATGCTTTATTGAAGGGCGAGAAACCAGCTGTTGCCGCTGCTATTCGGGAACACTACTTGCCGAATTCTTCTGAAGGCGAACTACCTAAAACAGCCGTTGGGGCTGTTTTAGCGATCGCGGATAAGATTGACAGTGTATTAGGTTTCTTCGCTGTAGGGATGATCCCAAGCGGCTCTAATGACCCTTATGCATTGCGTCGACAAACTTACGGAATCGTTCGGATCGTCGAAGCGCAAGGCTGGACGTTCCCATTCACCGATATGCAAGGGGCAATCGTGGATGCAATCAACGAGGATGTTTTGGATTATGGTGTTCATTTCAATCGCGACCAAAAAGAATTTATCGAGTTCTTTAAAGGCCGGATGCGTCAACGTCTGCAAATGTACAATGTCCGTCACGACATTATCGATGCGGTATTGGATTCTCATCAGGATGATTTAGTTCAAGTCTTCAAGACGGCTCAAATCTTCGATCAGCATTTGTCAGATGAGCATTTCAAAGAAGCGATGGAAGCTTTGACTCGTGTCATTAACTTAACGAAGAAAATGGACCCGACGACGATTAATTTCAAAGTTGATCCTAAGTTATTTGAAAATGACAGCGAAAAGGAATTGTTTGCTGCGGTAAAAGAAGCAGAAGATGAATTTGCTAACCAAAGCATGGCTGAAAATTATCAAACCTTGACGAACTTGCGTCCTGTGATTGAGCGCTACTTCAACGCTACAATGATTATGGTAGACGACGAAAAAGTTCGCGACAATCGTTTGAACCAATTAGCGATCATTGCACGCATGGCGAATGCCTTAGCAAGTATTGATAAGATCGTCACAAAATAGTATAAGCTGAATACAAATAAAGCCTTCGAGCAAATGCTCGAAGGCTTTTATAGTATCAATTTTAATAATAGCGGAATATAGGCAAGATAAAGCAGGACAGAATAACCTAAAGCGGAAGCCGCGAATTGCTGGTCAGCCTCATAAGAACGGGCCAAGATCGGCACAGAATTTTGGACAGGCATCGCTGATTGAATAATAAAAACTGACAGCATCAATGGCGGTACGCTGATCCATTGTCCTAATAACCAGACGATCAAGGGGGAAAGGACATAACGACCAATAATCACACCGACAATATCTTTATTCAACGTTAGATTTTTGATCCCCACATTGTAAACGATAATGCCAATGACGAACATCGATAAGGGTGTGGTCAAGTTCGCAAGATAACTCAGGAAGGTTGCGATCGAGTCTGGAACAGTGAAGTTAACTAGAACCGCACATAAACCAATTAAAAAACCTAATAGTGCTGGAGAAAAAATCTTTTTCAGAATCGGCAATAAATGAAAATTGACTGTTGCCTGTTCGATCTTAGGGTTATCACGAGCGATGAAATAAATGCCCAACGTCCAAAAGATCGTCGTATTGACGATGTAATAAAGCAATACATAAGGGACTGCCCGTTCTCCGAAAATCGCCAAGTTGATCGGCAACCCAATAAAGATTGTATTGGAGCACGTAAACATCGTCGAGAAAATTCCTTTGCGTGTCGGAGTAATTTTAAAAATGCGCTGATAAGCAAAGCTGATGACAAAGGTCAGCAGCATAGAGATCAACGGAATGACCATCCCGCCGACTAACTGCAGGAATTCTGAGCGAGAAAAATTTTTAGTGATCGTCAGAAACATATTGCATGGTAAGGCGATCTGCAAGACCAGTTTGGAGAAAGCATCCCCGATTTGATTGGAAAACCATTGTTTGTAGGTCAGCAGATAGCCGATGAACATTAAAACAAAAATAAAAAAGATATTGATATATGCGGAAACCATTTTTTCACCTCGAAACTACTATACAGAAAAAAGCGAGTGTCATCAATTGTTGATGACACCCGTGTTTTCGTTTTTATCTTGGTAATTTAACAAACCGGTTAAATTTTCGATCTGTTCTTCGAGACTATCGCCGATTGTCGTGTCCTTAATCAGGATTCGTTTCAAGTCTTTATCGATTACGCGTTTCAAGGAAGTTTCATCAGCTTGCTTGTCTAATAAGTTTTCAATAGATTCAAATGGATCATGGGTAACAAGCTGGAATCCGTAAGAATTATTCAGCAGCGAGTAGCCAGCGATACCGGTGGTTTTTTGATAGGCCTTAGAAAGTCCGCCATCAATGACAAACAGCATGCCTTCACCTTTGATCGGCGATTCGCCGCTTTTGACCTTCACGGGAGTGTGCCCATTAATGATTCGTGAATTTGGCGAGTATAAGGCAAATTCTTCTAAGATCATTTGGCAGGTCTCATGGGTATCGCGAAACTGGTAATAAGGATTTTTAATTTCTTTATGGGTCTTCTTGTCGGCAATGAAATAACGTTCGAAAGTCGTCATTGCGCTTTTACCAAACTGCGGTGAAATTTTCCCGGTCCAGCAATACCAGATCCAATCGGCTGCGGAACTATCTTTGTTCTGACTCTGACAGCCAGAGCGAATCTGTTCTTCAAAGAAGTTCAATAAATCTTTTCCGGCATAATCCTTGCCATCAGCATTTAGCGGAAGAAAACTGCCGTCAGCTTTCAGCGGCAGACAGCCATGGAATAGCAGATGCTGGTTGTAGACCAGGTACATCGATCCCTTATCCAAAAGCAGCTGCATGTGTTCCTGCATCTGTGCTGATTGCTGGAAGGAAGCCAATAACATGTCCACCACATATTCTTCTTGCTCTGTTAGCGCGTGAACATCGTTTTGCAAGGTCTGGAAACAGCTGCCCTGTAAAGGATAATCTTTTCCGGCAAGGCGAATCGTATCTTTGTCGAAATTAATCTTTTCAAATAATAAACGATCCTCCATTTGGAAATCAGGGTGCCGCTTAATCAATTGACCCTCTAGTTTAAATTGCAGGATCGACAACGCCTGATGGACTTTTTCCAAGCTGTCTAAGCTTTCGATGGAATAACTTTCACTGCTATTTTTTTCCTTTGGTGTAAAAATCGAATTTTTTTGATAATGCTCCTCCGCATACATGAAGAGTGGACGAAGGTTCAAGGCATAAGCCTGTTCGATCTCGTAAAGGTAATTGTAGCGTGCAGCGATCCGCAGCAAAGTCATCAGACAAGCTCGAGAACCTGCGTAAGCGCCCATCCATAAGATGTCGTGATTTCCCCACTGAATATCGACAGAAGGGTGCTGACAGAGCTTATCCATGATTTTATCGGCTTCAGGCCCACGATCATAGATATCGCCGACAACGTGGAGATGGTCAACGACTAAACGTTGAATGCTTTGACACAAGGCAATAATAAACGGCTTGCCTTGTTCTAAATCTAAAAGATGGGTCAAAATTTGATCGAAGTAAGCCGCTTTATCTGAATAGTTCGTATCCGTATACATTAATTCTTCTATGATATACGCGTATTGTTTCGGTAAAACCTTCCGAACCTTTGAACGAGTATATTTGGTTGAACAAAAAGCCAGCAGCTCTAACAGCTGGCGAATCTTTTTGCGGTACCAAGAACAATCACGATAGGCATAAAAATCTTTGTCATCCAACGATTCTTGCGGATAGGCAACAAGGATTGTCAGCTTATCCTTTTCATGTTCTGTCAAACGGTCGCCGAAGAGTAAACTGATTTTTTCTTTAATGTTACCAGCACCAGTCCGCAAAATATGATCAAAGGCAGAGAACTCCCCGTGAATATCACTGATGTAAAGTTCGGTTCCTTTGGGCAGATGCATGATGGCTTCCAAGTTAATCAATTCAGTCATGATCGCCTCCTTGGTACTAAATTCTTTTTCCAACATTTGATAGTATTTTTCACGGGTTGATAGCATAAATGCGCTCCTTATTCATAGTAATGAATCCATTCTTCTGGTGAAAAAATCATTTGGATCTTTATAGAAAGAAATTTTATAAGCAGTTATCTAAGTGTTCGCAGATCAGGGTCGCTGATTCTTCGATCGATTTATTGGTGACATCTAGAGTAAAAGCACCTAAATCGTCATAAACGCCTAACGCGTAATCCACTTCTTCTTTGATGCGATTGATATCTGAATAACGAGAGTTTTCAGCCAATCCCAAAGAGTTTAAACGACTCATGCGGATTTTTTTCTGAACTTCCGGCTCGATCACCAAACCGATGATTTTTTCTTTCGGAACTTTTTTGATTTGTTCAGGTAAAGGAACTTCCGGAATCAATGGCAGGTTTGCTACTTTCAACCGATTGTTTGCTAAATACATGCTTAATGGAGTTTTAGAAGTACGAGAAATACCTAATAAAACAAGATCCGCTTCTAAAAATCCCTTCGCATCTTTTCCATCATCGTATTTCACTGCGAATTCGATGGCAGCAACACGATCAAAATATTCCTGATTCAATTTATGAACGACACCAGCTTGCTGCAAAGGGGCAACACCGGTTTTTTGATGAACGATATCCATGAAGTGGCTCATTAAATTAATGTATTGCAGGCCTGTCCGATCACCGAAGTCTTCGACGATTTTGGTTAAGTTGTCGCTGACCAAGGTCGTTACTACAACCGCGCTGTCCTTTAACGCATCGCCTAGAATGCTTTTTAATTCTTCCTCATCTTTAGTGAAAGGAAAACGATACGACAAATCAAAATTTACTGTAGGAAATTGCGCTGCGGCGGCATTCACTAATTTAAGAGAGGTTTCACCGACTGAATCAGAGATCATGTATAATGGTACACTTCTTTTCATTTTTTTCGCTCCTATCGATTGGTTTCAGTTTGTTTTGCTTGCTGCATGATATAATTAAAAATCCGTGATTTCGTAATTTTTCCAATCACTTTTTTCGGATCGTCTTCGCTGACTACGGGCAGTGAGTCCACTTGATAATCAAGTAACACTGCTCCAGCTTCTAAAATAGTGTAATCCTTCGTACACGTTTGCAGATGCGGGGCACGGGTCATAACGACCGCAACCGGCGTACTTTGCAAATTACTGTTTAAGGATGCACGCAATAGGTCCTTGCGCGACAATAGTCCCACCAAGTGCTGTTCCTTATCTGTCACATAGATGGAGCCGACATCGTACATAAACATGTTGGTGATCGCATCATGTATGGAGGTGTCTTGCGGTGTTAGCAGCGGAGACAGCATAATCTCTTCAACTTTGACGGAAAAGATTTTATCAAACAGGAACTGTTCGATTCCCACACCCGTATAGGTGTAGCCGACTTTGGGACTTGCTTCCAAAATACCTGCCATTGTTAAGAAGGAGAGGTCGGTTCGTAAAGTAGCATGCGAAATTCCTAAGTGGTCAGCGATTTTCTCGCCACTCAGTGGTTGATCGCGTTTGACGATCTCGATGATTTTCTCTTGCCTTTGTGATAGATTCATAAGTCCTCCTAGTAATGCATTCTTTTTTCTTTGAGAAAAAATGAATTTGATTGTCTTTCATGGGCCATTCAGAGGGTAATACTAAAAATGAATGACTTGAATACACACCCTATTATACACGTAATAACTATATAAACAACATGAACGATTAAATAAACACATATTTAATAAATTGCAAAAACAGAGTGTAAATACTTTCTAAAAAAATAATTTAGCAGTATAATTCTTTTTGTTGAGAAAAGCACAACCCGTTAGTCAAGGGGTCAAGACGCCGCGTTCTCAGCGCGGAGGCACGGGTTCAAATCCCGTACGGGTTATAATGAAAAAAGAGTCGTTCGATCAGTATGATTTACTGGTCGAGCGGCTTTTTTTGCGAATACGTTCAATTAAGAAGAGTCGAAATCAGTGTGCACTTGTGAGGATAGGTACTATATACTGAGAGGTATAAGGTATTAAGTAAGGAGGAGCGTAATGGAATCCACGAGTGTAAAGCAATTGCTGCAGCAAAAGCCGAAGGCAGATTTAGGTTTTTATCCCACACCGTTTTATCAATTGAAGAATCTATCTAAACAGTTAGGTGTTACTCTGTTTATCAAGCGGGAAGATTTTTCTGGGCAAAGCCTGTTTGGCGGGAACAAAATTCGAAAGCTTGAGTATTTGATTGGAGACGCGAAGGAACAAGGGGCTGAATATATTTTTACGTTTGGCGCGACACAATCCAATCATGCGATGCAAACGGTAGAAGCCTGTCGAAAAGAAGGTTTGACACCGGTTTTGTATCTCGTTGCTTACGTTGAACCAGATGAAAATGATCTTCGGAGTAATCTGCTGCTGGATAGAATTTTAGGTGCAGAGGTTCATGTCATCTTAAAAAATCCAGGGGAATCAGATGCCGAAGTTGATGCGCGTTCAGTCAAATTAGCTCGAGAGCATATGGCGCGACTAATTGAAGAGGGACATAAATGCTGCGAAATTCCAATGGGTGGTGCCAGTCCGATTGGTACAACTGGTTTTATTGATGGTTTTGTGGAACTGGCAGAACAAGCTGCGGCGTGCGATCAACAATTTGATTATTTAGTCCATGCGACCGGTTCGGGCGGTACGATGGCGGGTTTAGTTGCCGGAAAAAAATTGTTGGATCATCCCATGCGAATTCTTTCTTTTGACGTGATTGGTCATGATGCAAGTTACTTAGAGAATTCGGCTGCCTTGGGAAATAAAAGTTTAGAGCAGTTAGGCGTCAGTGAACAGCTGACAGTCGATGATTTTGAACATGACAATAATTATTATTTGCCCGGCTATGAAATGCCCAGCGATGCGGCAAATGATGCAATTCGTCTATTGGCAAGAGAAGAAGGGTTGTTTTTAGATCCAGTCTATACAGGCAAAGCCTTTGCCGGAATGTTGGACTATATCAGAAAAGGGATTATCCCACAAAATAGTTCGGTGATATTTCTGCATACAGGCGGTGCTACGGCTTTGTTTGCAGAAAAAGAAATTTTGGGTAATCTGTTGGATAGTTGATTCTTTCAAGGAGGCCTTAATAATAGATTTAGACCACTGACATTTGTTAGTGGTCTGCTTTTTTTGTAAAGATATCTTTACATAGATAAAATCGAGTGATAAAATTTAGTAAAGATATCTTTACGTTAGGGAATAGCTGTACAAGAAATTTACTAATTGGAGGAGAAGACAAAATGGAAGTGATTGTGAAGTGCATAATAAATATTATAGGTTTTACGATTTTCTTTTTAGGATTGAGTTCGATTATTCCTTTTCTTTCGACGCTCAGGAGTTCGATTAAGCAGCATACTAGTAATGAATTTGAAAGAAAGATTATTTTAGAAACAGTATTGACCGGTGTGGGACTGGTTATAATCTTGAGTATTGTTCGCTGGAAGCTCCCGACCATTGTATCCGCAGAATTACTTCAAAACTTTTGGTCAAGAGATCAATATATTGTTGCGATAATTGGTCACGCAACTTTTGATGTGCATTATATTTGGTTTTATTGTGCACTGATTGGATTCATCTATAGGATCAAACAAGTTCAGTATGGGGGATTCTCTAAGAATATTTTTGTTAGAAAAAGTCTTTTACCTATATTAGCTGTTTCAATGTTATGTACTCTTGTGCCATTTCTTTTAGGGGGATGATAAATAATTCTTTTAGGTAATCATCATTGAAAGAGTGCAATGTGAGTTGAAATTATAATAAAACTTTAGGTTGCAGACCACCTCTTGTAAAAGAGAGAGTAAAGTTGGAGGAGTTAGATATGTTAAGAATAATTCGTATGGTTTTGTTTACAGGGGTGTCTTTGTATTCATTTATCGGTATTTTTTTGGTTTTAAAATTTTTAGTGAATTTCAAACGTTACGATGAGTTGGAGAAGAGAGTGGTTATTGATTCATTTGCTATGAGTATGATTATTATCATGATTGTGAATCTAACACAGTTAATTTTAGTATTAATCATGCCTATCGGATTTCAATCTCTAATATCCTCTGATTCTCTGGTTACTGGCTCCCGTTCTCATATTGACAGTTTTTTCTTTAATTGTTCAGTTTTTGGGCTTACTTACATGATTCGGCGCTATCACTTTGGCTTAATGAAGAAGAGATATATTTTATTAATCATAATATACATTTTCCTAATTGTATCAATGACAACTATATATAACTATTAATTAAATAAACGTCTTTATTCGTTGATGTTTAGGATTTACCACGTTTAAGACAAAAAAGCTCTTTTTTACGATCACCCTTCAAAAGTGACCAAACTTAGTAGTATAATGAGAATTATTTTATGAAACGTTTTCTTAGGGTTGTTGCATTATTTTTCATAGAATAATGAAAATAGTTGAGTTGGAGTGATTAGATGGAGAAGCATTTGAAAAAGGCAAAAACGTGGAATATGGTTTTAATTGTATTAACACTAATTTCAGTCGTAACTGGGTTGGCGGGCTTACCTAAGTCTCTAAATCCTAAAATGAGTGACTATAAAATATTGGGGGATTATGGTCAGCAAATGTTTGATTATCTAAACAGCCCCATAACCAAAATTATATCTGTCTTATCTTTAGTTATTACGATTGCTTTATTAGTTTTCTATTTTAGAGCGAATAAGAAATTGGCAGATGAGATTGCGCCGACAAAGGTTCCTTATTACGTTTATATTGGTTGGAGTATGTTGGGGTTAGTCATCAATTTGATGATGCAGCCGAAGATGCAGATGGAAGGAATGGATTTTACGCTTGTGACGGCAATCATTGGGATTGTGTTCCAAGTGATTTTCTTGATTCCCGCTATTCTTGTCATCGTCCACTTATTTAAAGCAGAGCCAGAGGAGTAGTCAATGAAAAAGAAAAAAATGACGAAAAAACAAAAGATCCGTTGGAGCATTATTGCAGGAGTTCTGGCGTTACTATTGCTGATCGGTGTTTTTGTTTATTCACAAATGAGGACAAATACAGCAAAAGAAAACAAATACCAAACGGTTACCTTGAAAAAATCTGATCCGTTAACGTTTAACGGAGTCGTTCAGGCAACGAATACGCAGGATTATTATTTGGATCAAACATTGGGAAAAATATCTGAAATCAATGTTCAAGATGGTCAAGAGGTTGCAGAAGGTACAGTGCTGTTAAGCTATACCAACACAGAATACCAAGCGCAGGCCGATGAACAGAGTACAAATTTGGATAAGTTAAATCTAGCGGTAGCAAATGCGAGAGAAACATTGGCATTGGCCCAAGATAAACAAGCCAAAGAGCAGCAGAAATTGAACGATGCCATTACAAACTATAATAATACGAATGAAAATAGTGAAGAAGGCGCCGCTAAAAAAGAACAATACAATCAGGAAAAAACACAGTATGAAAGCAGTTTAGATGCTGCCAGCGATGCAGTTGTGCAAGCGCGTCAAGCACTTGAAAGTGCCAATGTGGAGTTAAGCGCCGCGAATCAAAGTGTCAACACAATTCGTGGAAAAGTCAGCTCAACGATCGCCAGCGCGACAAAAGGAATCGCCTATATCAATGAAAAAGGTAAGAACGATCCTTCAGTTCCCGCTGTAAAAATTGTCAGCAACGAAGTAACAGTCGAGGCGAAGGCTTCTGAATATGACTATCCGCAAGTGCATCAAGATGCGGCCGTGACGATCAAACCGATTACTACTAATCAAGAGATCGCCGGAACGATCACCCATGTCAACAAGTTACCGGATCAAGCAAGTGAAGCTGCAGGCCAAGCTGGAGCGGCAGGAGCTGCTGCGACAAGCTCAGTCTCTAACTATAGTTTTATTGTGAAACCAGCAGAAGAGCTGCAATATGGCTACAATGTCCAAGTCGTTCTGCCGTTGGATGAGATTCGGATACCAAAAAAGGCCGTCAAGAAAACAGGGGATACCCATTATGTCTTTGCTTACCGTAAAGGAAAAGTTCGCGAAGTGACGATTCAAGCAGAAGATAAGGGGGACTATTTCCTTTTGAAGGATGGTCTGAAAGACGGCGATCGGATTATTTCAAATCCTGATAAATCATTACGAGATGGTCAGGAATTGGCGGTGGATTAAATGATCGAACTAAAAAATATCAACAAGTACTACCGCAACGATGAAGAATCGCTGCATGTCTTAAAGGATATCAATCTAAAAGCCGATGCCGGTGAGATGATCGCGGTCATGGGTCCATCCGGTTCGGGTAAATCGACATTGATTAATCTATTGGGCTTCATTGATACGAAATTTGAGGGCGAATATTTATTTGAAGATGAAAATTTAGTCACCACTACTGATGATCGTCTCTCCCAAACGCGGAATGAAATGGTTGGCTTTGTCTTCCAGAATTTCAGTTTGATCGAAAATTATACGGTCTATGAAAATGTGGAATTGCCGCTGCTTTACAACGGGTACGGCTTCCATCAAACCAAAGAAAAAGTCATGTCTGCTTTAGAAAAAGTTGGGATCGCGGATAAAGCCGAGAAACACCCGCGGCAACTTTCTGGTGGACAGCAGCAGCGGGTCGCTATTGCTCGGGCGTTGATCAATCAGCCGAAATTCATTATCGCGGATGAACCAACCGGGGCATTGGATACCCATACGTCAAATGAGATCATGGAGTTGTTCAAAGAGTTAAACCACCGTGACCATGCGACGATCTTTCTAGTGACCCATGACCCTGAAGTCGTTCCTTACTGCACCCGCCTGGTCAGGATCAGGGATGGCGCGATCACGGAAGATAGGGCGGTGATCGAAGAATGAAATTCTATGTAAATTGGCGCTCATCTATTGGATCGATTTTCAAAAACAAAAAACGCAGCGCTTTAACGATGTTTGGGATCATTATTGGGATTGCGGCCGTAATTGCTATTTTGTCGATCGGCCGCGGGTTTGAACGAGACACGATCGAGAGTCTGACTGCTGAAGAGTCAGACAAGCTGGAAGTCGATATCAATTTCGTTCCCGGCAATGATGCGTTGTATTATTCCAACGTTGATATGATTCAGGCCTCTGATTTCAGTTTGCTAAAAAATGTTGAAGGGGTCGAAGCTGTTTCGTATCCTAAAAATGATTTATCGTATATCTATAAAGAAATCAAAGTAAAAGATAAAACGAAAAATTATCGAGTAGGGGTCGTATCGAAGAGCGGGGAAGCAGTAAGCTACGGTCGAGCGATCAGTGCTTACGATAATCAAACTCAAAATAAAGTCGTGACGATTGACGCTTCATTGGCAAAGGATCTGTATGGATCAGCCAAAGGTGCGGTCGGTCGTGGTTTTGAATTAGACAAACAAGTCTTTACGATCATTGGTGTGTTTCCAGCGGGTGCCGAAGAAACCATGTTTTCGCAGGGCACGACGAAGATTTTGCTGCCGCGTCAAACGTATATCCATTTCTTTGGCAATGAACAGGATACCAGTTCGGTTGTTCTGACATTAGCGGATGGCAGCAAGTTGAATAAGGTCGCTGATAAAGCGATCAAGAAATTGGAATCGGCTGGAGCAATGCGTCAGCAAGGAGAATACCAAGTTTCGAATATGGCGATGATGACCGATGGGATCAGCGAAGTGTTAAGCAGTATCACATTATTCATCAGTGCTGTTGCGGGAATTTCGTTGTTTATCGCGGGTGTCGGTGTTATGAACATGATGTATATTTCTGTATCCGAACGAACAAAGGAGATCGGTATTCGCCGAGCATTAGGCGCGACACGAGGAGCGATTCGAATGCAATTCCTATTAGAAGGGATGACTTTGACCTTGGTTGGAGGAATCATTGGCTATCTACTAGGAATGATCGTGGCTTATGCGATTGGGAATGTGATGGATATTTCGGTATCCGTTGATTTATTCACGGTCTGTTTAGCAGTCGGAGTTTCTAGCGGGATCGGCCTGATATTCTCAGTCATGCCAGCCTCAGAAGCTGCCAAGAAAGATTTGATCGATATTTTAAGATAGAATCTATAACACAAAAAAACCATCGCCCGCAGGCGATGGTTTTTCATTTTACTATTTACGTTGTTTTCCAGCGTTTCGACCGCTGTTGTTATTGTTTTTATTCTTTGGTTTGTTCAAGTTCTTCGGAGCAGATTTGATCGGTTCTGCTTTTTTAATTGGTTTTGTTACGACTTGTTTTGGAGGATTCTTTTTAAGCTCCTCTTTGATCTGCGCTTTGATACGAGGGCGCATCAAGACATTTGTAATAAACGTTTGTAAACAACTGAAGACCCCGCCGACTACCCAGTAAAGGGCAACGCCCGCTGGTGAAGTGAAGGACATGAAGACGATCATCAATGGTGAAGCGATCATCATACTGCGCATCGTTTTCTTCTGTTCTTCAGGGACACCAATCAATGAAATATACCCTTGCAGTAAGTAAGCGACCCCTACAACAGCCACTAAAATGTAGCTTGGTTTCGCTAGGTCAATACCGATAAAGGTTGAATGTTGAATTCCTTCTGAGAAACGCGCCGTGTAATACAAAGCTGAGAAGATCGGCATTTGGATCAGCAATGGTAAACAACCCATACCGCCCATCATGCTGACATTGTTTTCTTTGTAGACAGCTTGCATTTCTTGTTGTGCCGCCATTTGTTCTTCTTGCGTTGTCGCTTGTTTCACTTTGGCTTGAGCAGCATCAATTTGTGGTTTGATTGATTGCATTTTTTCAGACTGAATTAATGATTTCTTCGATTGATTGATTCCTAACGGCATGATAATCAAGCGAACAATGATCGTTAAAACGATAATTGCTAAACCATACGACCAGTCGAAATTGTTGACCATCCAATTAAGAAAATTCTCCAACGGAACAACAAGCATTCGGTATACAAGTCCGGATGTATCCGGGTTCCCATTTTTATCCGATCGCACACAGCCTGAAAGGAGTAAAAGGACACCCAAAAGGCCGGAGCCTAAAAGCCAGTTTTTAAATTTTGTCATTTATTTCGTCCTCTGCTAATAAAAATTTATACAGGAAATACTATACTAGATAACTCAAGCCTTTTCAATGATATTCGGAAAAATCAGGTAACCTTGTCATTTTTTTAATAGACAACATTGAACTGATTGTAGTCTTTGATGGTAGGGTCTTCATATTGCTCAATATGGCTTACTTTCGCGAAGGGGTTTTGTGGTTTTTTGAGTTTTGTAAGAAATTGCTCCATTTGCTCTTTTGTTCCAACAGCTTCGATAGTCACGCTGCCATCGTCTTCATTTTTCACCGTACCAGTCAGCCCGATCTCGACCGCCATTTGATATGTCGTATATCGAAAGCCGACGCCTTGAACACGTCCAGTAACATTTAAATGCATCTTCATAAGAAAACCTCCTATTTTTATTCTTCTTATTCTATATGATAGCGAGTTTTTCTGGTTGTTACAAGAATTCGCGTGCTATAATGGCAAACGAGGTTGTCGCAAAACGATGATGACAAGACCGATTACGGTGAATGAAGCCGAACAATTACAAAACCTGTCTAAAAAGGGTGAGGAGAACACAATGAAAGAAATTCAGTCGACTAAAAATACTGTTATAAAGGAAACAAAAAAATTACAACAAAAAAAATACCGCCAGCAAACGCAAACTTATTTGTTGGAAGGTTTTCATTTAATCCAGGAAGCCAAAGCAGCAAACGTCCTTTTAAAGGAAGTCTTTATCAATCAACGTGGCTTAAATGAATGGACTGAATGGATTGAAGAGAACCTTGAAGAATACTACTTAGTTTCTGATGAGGTGTTGAAGACACTAGCTAGTCAACCAACTCCGCAGGGAATAATCGCTGTTGCTGAGATGCCAAAGGAGGATACGGCTGACTTCACAGGTGCATGGTTATTGTTAGATAATGTACAAGATCCCGGGAATGTTGGAACAATGATTCGAACAGCGGATGCAGCAGGCTTTTCAGGTGTCATTTTAGGACAAGGCAGTGCGGATCTATATAATCCAAAAACGTTGCGCAGCACACAAGGCAGCTTGTATCATTTGTCTGTCAATGCAGGAGACTTAGCAGAAATCATTCCGCAATTCCAGCAAACAGACAGTCCTGTGTTAGGGACCGCATTAGACAAAACGGCGAAGGATTATCTTTCAGTAGAAAAAATGTCCGACTTTGCTTTAGTAATGGGGAACGAAGGACAAGGGATATCGCCAGAATTATTGGCGATGACTGACCAAAATCTTTACATCCCAATCAAGGGCCAAGCGGAATCTTTGAATGTCGCGATTGCGGCTGGCGTCTTAATGTTCCATTTACTTAAGTAAGTCTTCACAATTTAGTAATCGATATTAAGGAACTGTTAAACTTTATTCACAAACTCATGGAAGCCTATTCAAGTTTTCAAAGCCGTGCTATAATTATCCACAGAAACAAGGAAAAGGGGCTTTATATCCATGACAGAAAACTGGCGTGACGATGAAGAATACGTTTCTTATATTGAAGATTTATTAGCTACCGATGAAGTACAAAGACTAGCAAATTACACTCAACATATGAATTCTACACGTTTGGAACACTCAATCAGTGTTTCTTATAATAGCTACAAATTGGCAAAACAATTTAACGGCGATGCAAGAGCAACCGCTCGTGCAGGTTTGCTGCATGATCTGTTTTACTATGACTGGCGGACAACGAAGTTCGATGAAGGTTCGCATGCCTACATGCATCCGCGGATCGCTGTGAAAAACGCAGAGAAAATCACCGACTTGTCTGATCTTGAACGTGATATTATTATTAAACATATGTGGGGTGCAACAATTACTCCTCCTAAATATAAGGAAGGCTACATCGTAACCATGGTCGACAAATATTGCGCCATTAAAGAAGCCGCCGTGCCATTAGTAGACAGATTCAATTCCTACAAAGCACGCCTAAAGAAAGAATGGAACTAATAGAACAACTGTAGGCACCAAACAAAAAATGTTTGGTGCCTTTGTTTTGTCAGTCCAACTTTTCGCAGTTTACTTAGCGTAATGAAAGTTTAACTAGTAGAGTTGAAATTTTAATCTAAAGATATAGTTGGATCGTATGCGAAGCGAAAATAATCTATTTTTCTGGTTTTTAGAAAAATATTTCCATAGATAGAGCAAGCTGCCAGTTACGCTTTTTACAATTTTATTTTATGAAAGCCCTTTAAGTAAAACAGTTTACTAATTTTGATGTCCGTAAGTTTTGAATGTTAAGAAAGTGAGGAGCGACATTATCAAACCAAATGTAACGAAGCAATTATTATTTGCCATCGTGGGGACCTTTATCGCTGCAATCGGTGTTCGATTGATCGTGGTCAGTGGATTAGGCGCAGATGCTATCAGTACATTAGTATTAGGAATTTTGCAGCATGTGCCTTGGAAGTTTGGCACGGTGAGTATGTTGTTTAATGGGATTATTTTAGTAATCATCTTCTTTTATGACCGTAAGATGATCGGTTTTGGCAGTATTATCAATAGTTTTGGCCTAGGCTTTTGTTTAAATATATTAGATTGGATGGGAATATTACATACGATTCCTAACGGGACAGGCTATCTTTCGATTATTGCGGGATCGATCGTCTTCGGGATCGGAACAGGAATCTATCTATTAGCAGATGCCGGTTCAGCAGCTTATGAATCGCTGATGATTCTATTAAAACGTGTGTTGAAAAGCTCGGTAAAAGTTGCTCGGATTATTTTGGATGCCATTATCTTTTTGGCGGGCTTCTTATTGGGCGGCCACATTGGTTTTGGGACACTGATTGTTTTGTTGTTAATGGGTCCTTCATTGGAATTCACTCTGAACCATTTACCAACAATGAAATTTTTTCGCGTTCGAGAGGCAAAATAGACGAAATGCCTTTTTTTACAGGGTGATAACTATTTTTCCCTAGTAACTATAAGGGTTATTTGCTACAATGAATAAGGTTCATTTTATAGTAGAAGAATGTCTGTCCAACTTTCACCAGTCATTTGTGAGTGATTGCTAATCAACTGCGTTGGATGGTATACAATGTGAGAATCAAATTTATTTTTCTTATAGAAAAATGAATTCATCTAATAAGAACGAGGAGTGTTTATTAATGATTGCAGCAAGTGATTTACGTGCAGGTATGACTTTTGTTCAAGACGGAAAATTAATCAAAGTATTGGATGCTAGCCACCACAAACCTGGTAAAGGAAATACAGTTATGCGTATGAAATTACGTGATGTTCGTTCAGGTTCTACGTATGACACAACATTCCGTCCAGACGAAAAATTTGAAAAAGCCATGATCGATACAAAACCTGTTCAATATTTATACAGCCAAGATGATGTAGCTATTTTCATGGATTTAGAAACATATGAACAATACGAAATTCCAATCGCTACTGTTCAAGAAGAAATGAAATTCATTCTTGAAAACATGGAAGTAAAAATCCAATTCTTCGGCGACGAAGTAATCGGTGTGATGTTGCCAAGTTCAGTGGTCTTGAAAGTCGTTGAAACGCAACCATCAATCAAAGGTGCGACAGTAACCGGCTCAGGGAAACCCGCAACAATGGAAACTGGCCTAGTCGTGAACGTTCCTGACTTTATTGAAGAAGGCGAAACGCTGGAAATCAATACGGCAGAAGGCACGTACCAAAAACGCGCGAATAAATAATATAGCAAACACCATGATCACAAAGGATCATGGTGTTTTTTTCATATAATCTCATTTTGAAAAATAGATTTTTTCTAAAGATTTTCGCATAAAATACTTTACTGAGGATGCTAAACTTATGTAAATAGGGTAAGTAGCAAGGAGGCGGAAATCTAATGTTCAAATTTATTCAAGAACTAAAGGATAGTTTCTATAAAGGCAGGGAAGAAGCGAAACAGGAAGCGTTGGTGAAAGAACGTATAGAAGATCAAGAACGGACGGAAATATTAGGAAAAATTTCTGAGTTATCAAAAATTGAAATCTTTGGTTGTTCATTAGCCGCTCCTTTTCGAGCATCTGCTCTACAAAGCTGGTTCACGATTTTCAAAAAGGACAAGGAATCGTTAGAGGAAAATATTGTGCCGTTCCCATTATTTTCCTTTGGCGGGGAGGATTACATTACCGATGAACAATTAGCTTCACTTAAGAAACAGCTTGAAGAAAGCTTTTCTGTGAGCGGACCCGAAGAGATCTTAATAATGGCAAAAGAATTCTTGTATTATACGAATATCGATTTGAAAGCTTTAGCGAAAGTTGAACTTTCGGAGGATAGAAAGCTGCCCGCAAATGACGAGCTAGACATTCTATTAGATGCTTGGCTGCTAAGTGCGGTGGCCTCTCTCATAACTTCAGGTGTTCAGTTTGAAGATGTGCCAAAAGAAAAGGCATTGCAGATTTTTACTGAATTACTGCCGATTGTAAAAGAAAAATATCCAAATTGGCTCTCGTTTTCAAAAGATTTTGTCGCTCAAGAGAATCGAACGAAGGTCAATGGCCGAATGGCGCAGAAGCAGTTAGAAAACTATGTTTCCTATTTAACGTATAAATTCGGCAGTCCGTGGGTGATGTTTCCGTTGGAGTCATATTAAAAAAAGCAAAACTTTCGCTATTTGAAAGTTTTGCTTTTTTTACTCTTTATTGGATATCATCATAGTTTACAACGCACTTTCATGCTTCATCAATTCTGGATAATATTCAAATTCTTCGAAAAGTTTTGGATCGTAATCGATAAATCGTTTGACCCAATTTTTGGCTTCGAAGAAATCGAGCATGGCTTGATCTGCTGGTTGATAGGGGATATTCAGGAATGCCGTCAATTGACTGAGGTCGGTTTCGATCATGAAGACGTTTCTTGGATCATACATCCGATAAAATGGCAGCATCTCATTTGCCGTGACGAGTTTCTTTTGTAAGAACAGGGATTCAAAGGTTCGCAGGGTCACACCGTATTGTCCGGCACGTAATATTTCCAAGATTCCTTTACTGCGCTTAACTAAGTTCAGATAGTCGCCATAGGGCAGGTAGCCTTCTTGTTCATTGCCGCGTTTTGGCAGAATGTGATAGAAGGTAGAGAGGCCAAGGGACTCGAAGCGGTCTTTTAGCTCCATCGCTTGCTGCTTGCGGCCATTGTCATTGGCACCAAAGAAAATATCGTATTCAGTATTATGCAAGGGTTCGCCAACAGATTGAGTATAAAAGGAGCTATTGTGTTTTAGTCCTAGATCGCGGGCTTCCAAGGGGTCAAAGTGATAGATTTCGTCAATTGCGGGTTCTTTTTGAGCGGCATTCAATTTGCGGTAGTGTTCTAATTTGAAGTGATTCCAGAAAAATAGGACAATTTTCGCTTTCGTAAACGGACGGATTTTTGCCGCCATTTCTGTTTCAAAGCCAAAATCTAAAAATATAATCAATTGAAAATCTTTCAAGTATCGTCGTAATTGGTCGTTGCTTGCTGCAAGGATTTCTTTCCCTGAACAAACAGTGATCTCAGAAATGGCAGGGAAAAAGTAAAGTGAACGGTCTTTAGGGACTACTAAAACATCTGAATTTTTCATATTTCTCCCAGCTTTCGTATTAAATTTTTCCAAGCATAGCGCTTTCGATAATGAATAGCGATTATTATGCTTGCGAAAAATAACACAAAAAAAGGGACTGCTCATGGGATAGAACAGTCTCTAAAGGGATATACGGTGTGAAAAGAATAACTACTTTCGCACAAACGTAATGAATTCTAAAAAATTAATGGGCACGATTAAATCGTGAGATCCATTGTTTGTATGGCAACATACCGCCTAAGAAATAGGTAATGATCGATTGGATCGGAATCCAAATCACCGTTTTGATCAAACGCGGTGCCCAGATCACCCAGCTGTTTAATGGCACATGATACATCATCGCCAGCCAAAGAGGTGTCAGGATCAAATTGATTAAAATTGTCGTGGCTAACACCGATTGGATCGAGTTTTTCCAAGTAATCTCTTTCTTATAAAAGAAGTATCCGTAGATCGCTCCTTCAAGAAAGGCATTGATGGTAAAACCGATAAAAAATGGTGCCTTCGCAAAAAGCGACATACCAATAAAATCAGCGATCACAGAGCCGATACCAGTCCAGAACGGACCAAACAGCATTCCCATAATGATTTCTGGGATAAAGGTAAAACTGACTTTGACAAATTGCGTCTCGATTCCTAATATTCGAGACAAAGTGACCATCATGGCGATCAATAGCGCCATCGTTGTGATGCTTCTAGCATCGAGGTGTTTCTTCATTCCTAGCATCTCCTTATAGAGCTGCTACATCTTCATGCAGCGAATGCGAAAATAAAACCGCAGACTAAGTCTTTCGTCCAGAAGACAACATCCCATCCTTCCAGCACTTAACGCTTTATTTCCTACTCTGATTTATTTTTGGGGAAGTCCCCGAAAAAATAGTAGCACAGAACGAGCAAGTTAACAATCTTTTCATTTTAATCGTATGAATATTGAGTATTTTTCTCAAAATGAAAAATCTTGGGTAATTTTTCGGCTCATTTAGAGGTACTATAGAACTATAGAAGTTATAAAGAAGAGAGGTCCCGATATGGCTGTAAAACCGTTGAATGAAAGACAGTTGTTTAGAATGAAACGTGAGAACCTTGAAAAGAGAATCAATCAGTACTACGCAGAAACGCACGATTCAGAAGCGGTACTTGAATATGGAATGGCGGTCTTAGTACGCAACGCGATCGTGATGGAGGATTATTCGTTTATTTGTAAAGACTTGATTCGCAAAATATTTTTAACTAGTGAACCAAGTAAGAAAATGCAGGATTATTGTCTGTATTTCTATGATTATTTTGATTATAGCGATTGGGAAATTGTTCGAAAGCGGCTGTTCAAACATAAGGCTGAATTTTCGGAATTAACGAGACCGATTCGTGCGCTGACGAAGCTTGTGCGTGCGGCAGCGGCACCAACTTTTGATACCGTTGACGATATCTTAACCATGATAACGAAGAACGATACTGAAGAGCGCAAAGCAAATGCTTTTGCCAACAAAGATCGCTACACCTTTTTATATAAATCCTTTTTTGAGGACGCCAATGGCAAAAAGCATAATTTGACCTTCAGACATGCGGATATCAGCAAATCAGACGAAGAATTCTATTCATTGCTGGAAATCTTAACGAAACTGACGATCTTTGAAAAGGACGGGACGCGCCGCTTTACAGAAATCGTGTGGGATGACTGTCAAAAGGTAACCAAATTTTTGATTTATTCTTCGAAGTTAGATGACAAAGAAAAATCTGCTCTAGCTGAATAGTGTTTAAATAAACTCCTTATAAAAGAAATCAGAAAAGCTAAAAATCTGACTTCATTTTATAAGGAGCTTTTTGTCTGGTTAAAGGTAAAAATCATAATGATAGAGAAAATTCTTTGTTCTTTAAAAATTTCTCGAAAACTTGAGGGCCCGTCGAAAGCTGAATGTCTTTCCTTTTGGCCAAATAAACAGGGCGATACATTGGTGTTTCGAATGGCAGAACCGCAATATCGTGAAATGGCATCAAATTATTATAGGGCAGGATCGCTCCGCCAAAATCAATCGACACTAATCCCGCCAACGCTTGATCTTCTTCCACGCGACAGGAAATGTTTAATGGCAAACCGGCTTTTTTGAAAAGATTCTCGATAAAGTAGGTCTTGTCTTGGCAGAGAATCATTGGAATCTCGGATAGTTCGGCCAGTGAAATACTGCTTTTGTTGGCATAAGGATGGGACTTCGCCACAATCGCCACTAATGGCTGGTCCATTAAATGAGTGAACTCGATTTCAGGTTCATTGTTCAAATATGAGCAAATTGAGAAGTCGCAGGTCTCTTGTTTGACGTGACCAAGGAGCCGTGGTGTGTTTCCTTGCCAAAACTTAAATTTGTAATTGGCACGTTCTGGATCACTGCGAAATTGCTTTAATAGCTGCGGAATGATCTCTGGTCCTAAGGTGAAAATGAAGCCAAGATCAATCGAACCATAATAAGGATCAACGATGTTTTTGATCGTGTCGGCACCGGATTGAATCTCATCCAATCCTTTACGAACCTTTTGATAATAGAGTTTTCCCATCTTTGTCAGCTTGATATTACGCCCGCTAGGCTTAAATAGGTTCACACCAATTTCGTCCTCAATCCGGCGAATCATCCGGCTTAATGAGGGTTGGGCGATCCCTAATTCGTCGGCCACTTTACCGTAATGCTCCACTTCAGCTAAGCGACAAAAGGCTTCAATATTTTGAATATTCATAGAGCACTCCTTCGTTTTTTTAAAAGTATAACATTTTGGTTATGAATATCAATCGCAAATGAGATTGTTTTCACAATCGAAAGTTTCTATAGTTAGTGGTATCAAAAGAAAACGGTTTATTATCCGAAACGGAGGAATTTATCTATGAAAAATGTAACGATTGCTATTGTTGGGGCGGGCTTTGCCGGCAACTTTCACACGAATGCTTACAATAAGGTCAGCGGCGTCAATTTACGAATCAAATATGTCTTTGATAATGATCAAGAACGTGCGCGACAATTGTGTGACAAATGGGACATCATTGAAGGAGTCGCTGCGACTTATCAGCAAGTACTTGAAGACCCTGAGGTTGATGTAGTTGATATCATTACACCGCCAGTAACCCATTTGGATTTATGTTATCAAGCATTAGATGCAAATAAACATGTCATTTGTGAGAAACCATTAACAGGCTACTTTGGTGAAGAGGGCGATGAAGAGCCGATTGGTTTAAATGTACCGAAAGCAAAAATGTACAAAAAATTATTAGCGGACATTGATAAATGCCGTCAAAAATTTGAAGCGTCTGATCGTTTATTTATGTACGCAGAGAATTATGTTTATTCACCAAATATCCTGCGTTCAGCAGAAATGATCGAAGCGAAGAAAAGCAAGATCATGTATATGAAAGGTGAAGAAAGTATTCGTTCGTCTACTTCACCAGCATCAGCGTATTGGTCATTAGCAGGTGGCGGTTCTCTGATTCGTTTAGGCAGTCATCCTATCGGCGGTATGCTTTTCTTGAAACAAGCAGAAGCAAAAGCGCGTGGCGAAGAGATCGCTGTACAAAGTGTCGTTGCGGAAACGGGTCGCTTGGCGCCAAGTTTAAATGAGCATGACAAACGCTACTTCCCGGCTAAATCAATCGATACAGAAGATTTCGCAACCGTGGTTATCACGTTTACGGATGGCACAAAGGCAATCTCAATTTCAAATGATAATACTTTAGGCGGGGTTAAGAACTATGTAGAAGTGTATACCAACGACAGTGCGTTAGTGAACAACATTACGCCGGCAGATAATTTGTCGACGTATTTCTTGGATCAAGATGATTTAGAGGATGTGTATATTTCTGAGCAGCTTCAAGATAAAACGGGTTGGAATAAAGTTTTTGTTGCGGAAGAAACACTTCGAGGCTATCTAGCTCAGTTTCAGGATTTTGCGGAATGTGTGGCAGAAAACCGCCAACCGCTTTCTGATTTGAATCTAGCCTATGATACGATTAAAATTATTTACGCGGCCTACTTGTCAGCAGAAGAAGGACGCAGAGTCGATTTTTAAGAGATAAATGGGAGATAAAATATGAAAACTGTAACGATTGAAAATGTGACACTTGGTGAAGGTCAGCCTAAAATCATCGTTCCATTAGTTGGTAAAACGAGAGCGGATGTTTTACAAGAAGCAGAAATCGCCGTTCAAAGTAATTGCGATATTGTTGAATGGCGGATCGATCATTTTGAAGATGTTCTAGATTTTGAAAAGACAGCAGAATTCTCAAAAGAGGTGCGCACAGCTGTAGGCAGACCGTTATTAATTACTTTTAGAACCGCTAAAGAAGGCGGCGTTTGTCCATTAGAGGATCAGAAATATTTTAAGCTGTATCAAACTCTTTTGGAGCAGGGAACATTCGACTTATTAGATGTGGAATTGTTTATGCCTGAAAAAGGGGTGAAGGAGTTGATCGAAAGCGCACATGAAAAAGGCAAAAAAATAATTATGTGCAATCATGATTTCGATCAAACCCCTGCAAAGGAAGAGATCATTCAGCGTTTGCAAATGATGCAGGCTAAAGGAGCGGACATTTGTAAAATCGCCGTGATGCCGCAAACAACGCATGACGTGATCGTTTTGCTGGATGCGACTCAAGAAATGTATCATCAGTATGCTGACCGACCTTTGATTACGATGTCGATGGGTGAACTGGGTGTGATAAGCCGCGTTTCCGGAGCGACTTTCGGTTCAGCAGCAACGTTTGGAGCGGCCAAAAAAGCTTCGGCACCGGGACAAGTTTCGGTAGCTGAGTTGCAAAACATTCTTTCTGTCTTGTAAAAAATCGGAAGAACAATCTCATATACCCCCGTCAATCAACTATTGGCGGGGGTGAGTTTTAATGGCTATTTGATTTTAATAGACGATTTCTTTTGAATCCGAATGTGCTACGACGAATTCTTTGAAATTGATCACAGCAGGAGTCAGATAAGCATCCTTATTGGTGACTAAATAGAAAGAGCGATCCAGCATGACATTTTTTAGATGGATGGTTTTCAGCGGCAAGTGCTTCAGAATATACATGTTGGGCACGACTGCGATGCCAAAGCCCTGACTGACCAGACCGGCGATGACTTGATCCACGGTGACTTCGTAAACGATATTGTAGCTGCAATTATTTTTTTGGAAGACTTCATCAATAACGTTGCGCAGGCCGCTGCTTTTACTAAAGCCGATTTGTTCGTAAGGCTGTGTCTGTTCCAAATAAATCGCATCGAATTGTGCCAACGGATGATCCAATGGTGCGATCACGACTAATTCTTGACTTGCGATCGGTAGAAATTCAATGCTGGGTTCATCTGGTAAATATGAAGCGATTCCGATATCGTAATGCATATTTTTAATGCCATCAACGATCTCTTTGGAGACACCAGAAGAAGTATGAAAATCAAATAGGATCTCTTGGTCCTGATGTGCGTTGTGAAAATCTCGAACTAGTTTTGGGACGAAGGTCGTTCCCAGTACTGGTAAGAAGGCGAAGCTGATAAAGCCGCTGCCTTTACTGATTTTTGTGATCGTCTCGATTCCATCATCTAAGGTTCCCAGAGTCCGTGTGACGTAATCCTGAAAGATCTTCCCTGGTTTAGTCAAGACAACGTTGCGGCCCTTTTTTTCGAATAGGGTAATGCCCAATTCATCTTCCAGCGAAGCAATGGCATTACTCAAACTAGGCTGCGTTACATTTAGCAGTTTACTGGATCGGGTGTAGTGCTGTTCCCGGGCTAAAACGTCGAAGTATTTCAAATGCTGCAGATTCATGTGCATCACTCCTAATCATAAGTTTTATAGATTTCCAACGAGGTTCATAAAGTCTTTCTATAAGTATAGCAAAACCTATTATTTTTACCTATAGGTTCTGCGATAAAAACCAATTAGAATTTTGAAAAGCGCCACGTTAAAATAAAGTCAAGATTTGATTGTGAAAGCCAATACATTATAAAGAGTATGGTTTTCTCGGCAAAAAGAGTTTGACCACTTAGGGGACTGCAGCCCTTCATGTGAAAAAAATAACTTTAAGAAAATTGGCTACGATTTTAGGAGGAAGACAAATGAAAAAGGTACCATTAACGATCAGCTCATATACTTTAGGTATGGAAATTGATTTTGAAGAACGAGTAAAAATTGCAAAAGCAGCAGGGTTCGACGGCATCGGCTTACGTGCTGAAACTTATATGCTGGCGATTAAGCAAGGCTACTCAGATGAACGTATGTTGGAGATCTTAGAAGAAAACGATATGAAGGTTACCGAAGTGGAATACATCACATTATGGGCTGATCCGAATAAAACGAAAGAAACACCAGAAACGTTATTACAGCAATTCAAAGAACAAACTGTTTATCATATGGCGCGTCTGTTCGGTGTAGGGCATATCAACTGCGGTCTGATGGAAAAATATCCAGCAGAAGTCCACATTCAAGCTTTTAAAGAATTATGTGGACGGGCAAAAGAATTAGTGATTGGTTTGGAATTCATGCCTTATAGCGGCGTTCCAGATTTAGCTAGTGCATGGAATATCGTGAAAGAATCAGGCTGTGAGAATGGCATGTTGATCCTAGATACGTGGCACTGGGCACGGGCAGAAACGTTAGCCGAAGATTTAAAAGGGGTGCCAGCTGAAAAAGTTGTTTCTGTTCAAATCTGTGATGTATTAGAACGTCGTTATCCAGAAACGATTTTACGTGAAGAATCAATGCATGATCGTCTTTGCCCAGGAACAGGATGGGGCGATACAGTTGGTTTCTTGAAAGCAATCAAGGAGCACGGCATCAAACCACGAGTGGTGGGAACAGAAGTTATTTCTGATCCAATTCTAAGCTTAGGGTATGAAAAATCAGCGCAAATGAATTACGACACGAGTATTGTTGTGATCAAGCAAGCTTGGCCGGAATTACTAGAAGACTAAAAAAGGGTGGATAAAATTATGTTAGAAGGCGTATCAGGAAAAACTCAATTATATGGTTTGATCGGCAGCCCCGTCGGACATTCGGGGTCACCAGCGATGTACAATTACGGTTTTGAACAACTTGGAATCGATGCAGTCTACTTGGCTTTTGATGTCCAAATTGAGGAAGTTGAAAAAGCCTTCCAGTCTGTTAGAACATTCAACATGCCTGGCGGAAACGTAACGATGCCTTGTAAAGGTGAAGCCGCAAAATACATGGATGAATTATCACCAGCAGCGCAAATGGTGGGTGCGATTAATACATTCCAAAATAAAGATGGGAAACTATCAGGACATATCACTGACGGTATCGGTTTTGTTGATAATTTAAAAAATCATGGCGTTGATCCAAGGAACAAAAAATTTGTGGTCCTGGGAACAGGCGGTGCTGCAACAGCGATCCAAGTTCAATTGGCGATCGAAGAAGCGGCTTCAATCGATATTTTCAATATCAAGGACGATTTTTTCGTAAAAGGTGAAGAAACAGTTGAGCGCATTAAAAAATTCTATCCTGACTTAAATGTAGCGATCCATGATCTATTGGATGCAGACCTATTGAAGTCAAAACTTGCTGAAGCGGATGTTTTGGTAAATGGGACAATCGTTGGCATGGGTGTTGGTTCAACCAAAACACCGATCAGCGATACAAGTGTCTTTCATAAAGAATTGATTGTTGCAGATGCGATCTACAATCCGCCGAAAACGCAGCTGATCAAGGATGCGGATGAAAAGGGTTGCACCACGGTGACTGGAGAAGGAATGTTATTGGGACAAGGAAAAGCGGCATTCGAAATTTTCACAGGCCAAGCACTTCCAACCAGAGAAAACTAGCAACTGGATCGAAATAAACGAGTAGGAGTAATTATCATATGAGGAAAAAATATTTACCATCGCTGATTTTTGTATACTTAGCCTATTTTACTCATGGTATGCAGACACTTAGTTTGAGTCAAAATGCCACGTACTTTTTTGATAAATGGGGCTTTACCGATGCGACTGCGGGGGCAGCCGCGGTCTCAATGGCTATCACATTTACAGGTTTTGGGAAACTGATCTCTGTTTGGATCGGCGGCGAGATTTCAGATAAGGTTGGTCGTAAGGTTTTAGCTGTTGGCGGTTCGATCATCTATTTCATTTTCTTTGTTGTCCTTTTGTTATCAACGAATGTCTATGTGGCTTATGTCGCTGCATTTGTTGTAGGGATCGCCAATTCAGGAATGTGGGATGCGGCTTTGTATCCAGCAGCGCAAGAAGCAGCGCCTAAATATGCGGCCTCAGCACTTTTGGGAATTAAACTATTTGTATCGATCGCAGGAGTGATCTTCCCATTAATGGTTGTTCGCTTTGCTGACGCTGGACAAAATTCGCTGAGTATCATTCTTCCAGGAGTACTCGCACTTATTTGTGTCATTATGTCACTTCTTTGTCCGTTTGCTTACGATGACGATATGAAGGCCAGTAAAAAGGCGAAAAGTGATTCTTCAGTAGAAGCAGCTTTGGAATCATCAGAAGATTTGGTTCAAAAAGAAATTGATGACGCCAAAGCAAAAATGCTTGTTCAGCCAAATAAATTGGTTAATTTCACTACTATGTTCTATGGCTTTGTCTGTATGTTCATTATGTACGGCGGTCAACAGTATACAAAAGCTTATGGGTTAAGTAATGTAGGAATGACCGAAATGCAGGCGGCAAGTTTAACTTCGGTCTACACGATTGGTTCGATTCTAGCAGTTCTTTTCTGGGCCTTCATGATGGGCAAGTTAAGATGGAACCCGGTTAAAGTTCTATTCATTGATGCGATCTTTACGACGATTCCACTGGTTGCGGTTTTACTGATCCATGATGTGACTGTGATCTATATTAGTATTGCCTGCTTAGGGTTCTTCGCTGCAGGTGGTGCTTTACAAGCAGGGTTAAGTGTTCGTCAAATGTTTTCACCAGGACGTAAAGGTAGAAATACAGGGATTTATTATACGTGGATGAGTATCGCCAGCGTTGCTTTACCTTATTTTGTGGCTTACATGACAAAATCAGTTGGTGAAGGTCAAGCAGTCTACATTATGATGGGCTTGCTGTTAATGTTCGGTGTGATCTCAATCGTTATGATGACTTATTTAGTTCTTCAACATAAAAAAATCTTTGGCTACAGCGCATTTAACAAATTGCAGGATTAAACGAAACAAAATAATTTTTATGGAGGTAGAATTGATTCTTTGAGAATTAGTCTCCTCCTTGTTTACATATCATGGAGTTGCACAGAAAATAGTTTCAATATAGCTTTTTGGAACTGGATGCGGCGGAATTAAGGGGGTTACCCATGGACATTTTAATTGGGCTATTGTTAATCTGTTCCTTCATAGGAATGGTTATATTTTGTATAAAGGGACACAATTTGATGGTCGGCTTTTTCATTATGGCAACCATTTGGACAGTGTTGCCGATCATCGGTCATTTGATTTCACCTAACGATGTGTTTGCGGGAATGACGATCAATGACATGCTAAAGACGGTTTATCAAACGGCACCAGAAAAATACGGCGCTTCACTGATGAATATCTTTTTAGGCGCCTTTTTTGGACGTATTTTATTGGATACTGGGATTGCTTCCACCATCATTCGAAAGAGCGTGGAGTTAGGCGGCGATAATCCAGCGATTATATTAGCGATTGTGAACTTGATAACAGGTTTTATCTTTACTTCTATGACAGGGGCAGGTTCTGTTATCGCGATTGCGGTAATTATTTTACCGATTTTATTCTCTATTGGTATCCCAAAAGTAATTGCGTTCTTCTCCTTTACTGGTTCAGTGGCAGCAGGATTGTTTCTTAATCCAATCAACTTTGCCCAGTACTCCGCCTTCTTTTTGAACTCAAGCGGTGGAGCAGAGTATTCTTATAGTGATTATTTTCCATTCGGTATTTTAGCTTTCTTAGTAATGATTGTTGTAGTCTCTATCGCGGCGATGATTTATCTGCGATTTGAGAGTCTAACTTATGCATGGGCCGCAACAAAAGAGAGCAAAATTGTCGATGCACCGGGAATATCATTGATTACCCCCTTTTTACCAGTGGTAGGAGTCATTGTTTTAGACCTTCCAGTTATTCTGTGTTTCATTTTGGCCAGTCTCTATGCATTGGCGGTCTGTGGTGAGTTGAACGGTGGTTTTAGAGAAGTTTGCCGAACTATATCACGTCTTTTTACAGAAGGAGTCAAAGATACGTCTTCTCTGGTTGCCTTCTGGATCACCTTGGCCATGTTTAATGATGCGGCCTTTTTTGCAGCACCTTATTTTGAAAAAATTATTGGCGGGATTATTCCAACAGCGCCGCTAGCACTATGTCTTTTATTTGGGGTTTTGGCACCGTTGACTTGGTTCAAAGGACCATTGTCATTGATTGGCTCAGGAGCAGCATTGTTAGCAGTGGTCAGTCAGACGACCAACTATCCAACGACTTTCTTGTATCCATTATTTGCCTCCGTCTTGATCGGAATGGCGCATTTTGATATTACGATTTCTTGGAACGCGTGGGGCTTGAGCTTCAATCGAATCAATGCGATTGATTACATGAAGGTGTCGCTGGTTCCCGGAATTTCCGTGGCGCTGATTCTAGAAATCGCGAATTTCTTGCTCAATAGTCCAGTATAAATGAAAGGAGGAGACTTTCTGAATGAAACGAAGAGTTCGAATAGGAATTGACGTAGGCGGTACTCACACAAAGGCCGTGGCTATTGATAATGATACGCAGGAAATCATAGGTAAATCTTCTGTAAAAACCACTCACGATAGCGAAAAAGGCGTCGCAGTAGGAGTCGTCAATTCCTTTTTAAAATGCTTAAAGGATTACCATATTGATCCGGATGAAGTCGTATTTGTTGCTCATAGTACGACCCAAGCGACCAATGCCTTATTAGAGGGAGATGTCGCGAAAATCGGTATCATTAGTACGGCCAAGTCAGGAATTGAAGGCTGGTTGGCACGTGTGCAATCAAATTTAAAGGATATTGATTTAGGAACTGGTCGAAGTATTCATATCTCTTCTTACTTTATTGGTCAGAAGGATTTGAATGAAGAGACGATTTCAAAAACAATCGATCAACTCCTAGCAGATGGAATGGACGTATTAGTTGCTTCTGCTGCTTTTGGTGTTGATGATTTGTGCTTAGAAGAACAAATTGCGGAAGTTGCGAGACAAAAAAATATCCCAGTGACCTTGGCCTCTGAAATGACTAAGCTCTATGGCTTATCAAGACGTACTCGTACGGCGACGATCAATGCATCAATTCTGCCTAAAATGCTAGAAACGGCTAATTCTACGGAAGAAAGTGTACGTTCTTCGGGTGTAGATGTGCCATTGATGATTATGCGGGGCGACGGCGGATTGATGGATGTCGTCGAAATGATGAAACGACCTGTTTTGACGATGCTGTCGGGACCAGCAGCCAGTGTTATGGGAGCTCTGATGTATTTACGTACGTCTAATGGTATTTATTTTGAGGTCGGCGGAACTTCGACCAATCTAGGGGTAATCAAAAATGGTCGTCCGGTGATCGATTATTCAGAAATCTCTGGTCATAAAACGTATGTAAACTCTTTGGATGTCCGCGTTTTAGGCGTAGCTGGCGGCAGCATGGTTCGGGTAAACAAAAGTGGTGTAAAAGATGTAGGGCCGCGTAGTGCTCATATCGCTGGTTTGGAATACGCGGTATACACACCAGAAGAAGAAATCATCGATCCTAGGCTGGAGCTGTACTCACCTAAAGAAGGCGATCCCGCTGATTATGTAGCAATAAAATTAGCCAGTGGCAAATGTATCACCATCACTAATTCTTGTGCGGCGAATGTTTTGGGCTATGTGACAGAAGAAGATTTCTCTTATGGGAATGTTGCTTCTGCTCGAAAGGCGATGACACCGCTAGCCGAATATTTGAATACGACAGTAGAAGATGTTGCTCGTCAGATTTTAGCGAAAGCAGTTGAAAAGATTGAGCCGGTGATTCGTTCTTTAGCTAAGAAATATCAGTTGGAAAAAAATCAAATGACCTTAGTCGGTGTAGGCGGCGGTGTCGCTGCGCTGATCAAATTTGCGGCAGAGCGAATGGATCTGAATTATAAAATTCCTGAAAATGCGGAAGTAATTTCTTCAATTGGCGTGGCTTTGGCGGCTGTCCAAGATGTGGTGGAGCGAATCGTACCAAGTCCGACAAAGCAAGACATTCAAGCGATTAAGCAGGAAGTCACGGATATGGCGATCGAAAGCGGTGCAACTGAGGAAAGCGTAGAGGTTCATATCGAGATTGATCCTCAAACACAAAAGATTACTGCGCGAGCTTCAGGTTCCACGGCGGCACAAGCTACCGAGGTTCAAACGGCTGCGACCGAGACAGAAGCACGAGAAATCGCGGTACAAGATTTCCGCTTGCCAGCGGAGCAGATCCAAATGCTTGATTCAACCGATCATTTCTATATTTATGGCGCGAATTCAAAAAAAGGCAATGGCATTCGTGTGGTTGATAAGAAAGGCTTTATTCGTGTTCAACGGGAACATGCAGAAGTAGTGAAAACGTCGATCCAAAATTATTTTGAACAAGTCACTAATCTTTGGGAAAGCATGGCTAATTATCAAAGTGATCTGATCATTCGTCCAGATTTTTATTTCTGTGTTGGCCCACGTTTGTTAGATTTTTCCAGCACGGACTTTACGCAATTAACGATGCTGATGGAGATCGAAATGAGTGAAATTGTCGGTACTGATGAAATGATGATCATCGCAGCCAATCGTTATACGTAGAAAGAAGGGAGCGTTGCTTGTAATGAATAACATAGAACAGCTCTTGCAGCTGAGCGACCAGCAAATCGGGCAATTTCTGCTTAGCCAGGATCATCTTTACAAAAAGATTTCTGAACAGCAGCGCTCATCAATGATCCAGCAAGCGATTGAATGCGGAAAAACAGCGGCGAGTAATATTTCATCAATTGATTTGTGGGAATACTGTCGGCAAGAAAAAATCGAGATCGAGTTTTTTCAAGAAACACTGAAGGCGAAGAATTTTCGCTTTGTTCTGGCAGAATTTCAGTTACCAAATCGTATTCGAATCAATCAGAGCCTATTGAAAGCAGCGGCGCCTTTTTTTGCGGAACAGAATTTACTTAACGGTCAGCAAGTAGCTGAAACTTTATTGGCGCATGAACTTTATCATTACCTAGAAAATCAACAGCAGTTGTTCACCGTACAACAGCAATTGAATTATCAAACAGGTCCATTCAAGCGAAGTGCTCGTTTACATTCTTTGGGTGAGATTGCTGCGATGACTTTTGCACAAGAATTATTGGGTTTGGCTTTTTCACCTGTTTTATTGAACGTATTTTTACTTTATCCGGTTGCACCGGAGCAAGCTCAAAGGATGGCGAAACAATTGCTGCTGATTGATTGAATAAGACTATAGATTGATTGAAAAAAAGAATTAGTATCTACTGCGTGGATTCAGTATATTTAAAGAAAGAAAACTTAGAGTATAGGGAGCGGAAAGAATGGATAATACATGGTTAGATTTAGCAGATGACGTGGTAATAATCACGGGAGCATTAGGCGGCATGGGTCGGAAAATCGCAAATGATTTTGCGGAGCAAAAGGCGAACTTAGCTTTAGTCGACTTAAATGAAGAAGCAACAGAAAGCTATGCCAAAGAACTAGCGAATAAATACGGTGTCAAAGCGAAGGGCTATGCCTGCAACTCAACGGTTGAAGAACAAGTAGACGCTTTAGCGAAAACAGTTAAAGCGGATTTTGGCAGAATCGATGTGTTAGTTCAAACAGCGGCGATTCTAACATTCAGCCCTTTAGAAGATTTGGCTTTAGATGAATGGAAACGTACAATCGATGTGAATTTGACTGGTTATTTCTTAGTCTCACAACGTATTGGTCGCGTGATGATCGAGCAGCAATCAGGTCGGATGGTCCACATTTCAACAATCGCTTCGATCGCTCCAGAAACTTATTCAGGTGCTTATAGCCCAAGTAAAGCTGGCGTAAACATGCTGTCCAAGATGATTGCTGGCGAATGGGGACAATATGGCGTGCGCAGTAACTGCGTATTACCATGCTTCGTTAAAACACCGCTATCAACAAAATTCTATGAAGACGCAGAAGTTGAAGAAGGCAGAAGAAGAATGACTGCAAATCGCCGAATCGGTGAAGTGCAGGATATCGCTAATGCCGTTCTCTATCTTGCTAGCAAACGTTCAGATTACACGAACGGCCACGAGTTACGTGTGGAAGGCGGCTTTGGCAACATGATCGGCGACTTGGTACCAAAACCAGGCGGACGTCGTCAATACGCGATTGATTCAAAGAAACCAAAAGCATAATAGCATAAAGAAGATCGCTGGCATTTTTGTCAGCGATCTTTTTTTGATCATTTAATTCCGTATTCGAACAAACATAACGAGAAACCTGTGCAAACATGACAGGTTGCTAAAAACAATCTCCTAGGATGATAAATTATGAGTGTAGCAACGAGCTAACAGAAAAAGGAGCGTGTTAATTATGCAAGAATATGCAAGCAAAGAAGCATTCATTACGGAAATTAAAAAAAGAGCCGATTTGTTTATCAAAGAATATGAGGATATCGCTGAAAAAGATAAGAATGTACGGCTTGATGAGGCAGAACGGACGCCGTTTGAAAACCTTGCCTATCAGTTGGGATGGCTGGCGCTGATCCAAGAGTGGGAGCAAACAGAACGAGAAGGACAAACTGTCGAGATGCCCGCTCCAGGGATTAAATGGAATCAGATGGGGCCTTTGCACGAACAGTTTTATGCTGATTGCCAAGGGAAAAGTTTAGAGGAAATGAGTCTGGTGTTCAACGATGCTATAGAGATGACCTGTCAATGGATTGCCAGTTTAGATGACGATCAGTTGTTCAAACCTGGCGGCAGAAAATGGGCACAGTCGACCTCTTCTAATTGGCCGGTTTGGAAATGGGTGCATATCAACACTGTCGCACCATTTAAGTCCTTCCGTACCAAGGTTCGGAAATGGAAGAAATTGCGAGCAGCACAATAAAAAAAGTTCGAAGAAAATCAATCGATTCTCTTCGAACTTTTTATTTATATGTGTGGGTAAAATCACCAAATACTTACGCGTTTTTCAGGAGCCAAATACATAGCATCAGTTGGTTGGATATCAAAGGTTTGATAGAAGTCCGCTAAATTTTTGACTTGGACGTTGGCCCGTAATTTATTTGGAGCATGGACATCAATTGATAAGAGCAATTGTGTATACTCTTGACGAGCTTTCATCCGCCAAATCGTTGCCCAATTGATAAAGAAGCCTTCCAGATCGACATCGCTATCTTTCTTCGCTGCTTCTAGGGCACAGCTCAAACCGCCTGCATCAGCGATGTTTTCTGAGACAGTTAGTTTACCGTTCACTTTTCCGCCGACGATTTCTAAGCCATCAAACTCCGCGATCATTTGATCCGCTAATGCTTGAAATTCTTTTTGATCTTTTTCGGTCCACCAATTATTCAAATTCCCGTACTCATCAAAGAGTGAACCGTTGTTGTCGAAAGCATGAGAGATTTCGTGGGCAATCACGGCACCAATACCGCCAAAGTTTTCACTGCTGGATTGTTCCAAACTATAAAACGGCGCTTGTAAAATGGCTGCAGGGAAAACGATGATATTCCGGAACGGATGGTAATAGGCGTTGACAGTGTCCGCGCTCATCTCCCACTCATCACGTTCTACAGGGGTGTTCCATTTAGCGTAATCTTCTTTGCGTTTCAAGTGACTAAAGTGCAAAGCATTACTCAAAAGCGTACCGCCTTTTTCGGCTGGTGTCACTTTGAATTGTGCATAGATTGGCGGAATTTTCTCTGGATAACCGACATGAATACCTAACGTGTTTAGTTTAACGATCGCTTTTTCACGGGTCGCTTCACTCAACCATGTGTTGCTGCTCAAACGTTCTTGATAAATGCTTACCATGCGCTGAACCATTTGTTCGACATCTTTCTTTGCTTGCTCGCCAAAATATTTTTTTCCATAATAGTCGCCGACGATTTGATCGAAGCGTCCTGAAGCCAAGTAAAATGCTGCCTTTTCTTGAGGACGAGCTTCTGGTGCCCCCGAAAGCGCACGACCGTATGTGCCGCCGACTTGACGGAATTCTTCACTGAGGTAAGCGGTCAACGCGTTGATCGTCATCACCATCATCCAGCTTTTCATCTGTTGGAAGGTATCGGGATTTACTAAGTCATCCAATTTTTCGAAGAATGCTGGTTCAGTCACGATGATTTTTTCAGGCACTTCACCAACTAAGCCGACCAAGAGTTTCTCCAAATCCAAGTGTTGGCTGCGTTTGATGAATTCTTCGCCGCTTTCGGGATTATACATTTTGCTATAATCCGCATTTTCTTCTGCGCTTTTTACATGCGGGGCCAATAATTTATCGTATTGAAGAGCCTCGTCAGTGATTCTTTCAGCTGTCTTAGTTTCGTAGCCTGCAAGTGCAAAAAGTTTTACGGTCATCTCTTTAAAAATCGCTAAAAGCTGCGGTGTTTGCGGATGATCCGCTTCGTAATAAGTTTTATCCGGTAAGATCAGACTTGGTGCGCCAGCGAATAAAGCATTGATTTTAGTATTCTTCATATCGGCATCGACATCTACGCCAAAAGGCAGAGGAAGGCCATCAAGTACCCAACTGGTCAATTGTTGTTCTAGGTCCTTCAGATCTTTCAATTCAGCTACTTGCTTCAACAAAGGCAGCATAGGAGCCGCACCATCTTGATCCCGTTTTTGATAATCATTGGCTAATTTGAAATAAGCGATATACTCTTTCATCAAATCATTTGGGATCAGGGAAGGATCTTCGCTCATCTTTTTCGTATCGGCCATTAATAGCTCATCAATATCATCGACAAGATCCTGAAAACCGCCTGTGGCTGGTTTGTCTGCTGGAATCGTCGCCTCTTTGATCCATTCGCCATTGACCGCGTCATATAAATCTTCTTTGATTTTTGTTTTGTCCATATAACTTCAGCTCCTTTGTCATAATCGTTCTATCTATACTATAATAAAACAATTAATGAGCTACTCATAGTGAAGGGCACTTTTTCTTTTTGAAAAGGTTTAAAGAAATACCTACATAAAATGAATAGAACTCGTAACCAAGATGGGCCTGTACTATGATAGATTTTAGGAAGAGCCATAAATTAAAAATTCTGAGGGGTGAAACGATGGAGTATCCAATTGACCAATGGGTAGAATTAGAAAGTTTTGAGCGTTACCGTGAATGGAAAACACCGCGAGGCTTTTTATGCGGTACATATGCGAGCAGTGTGCTGCTGGCTTATTGGCAAGATCAAATTGATGAAGGTTGTTTGCCGAATGGATTAAGAGAAAAAGATAGTAGTCAAAGCGAAGAATTGATCAGAGCTTTGCAGCCTGTACTGCAGCCGGTTGACTTTCCGACAGTCCCTTTACAGATTTCTATGGGCTTAAATCGTTTCTTTCGCCGCTATCGAATTCCTTATCGTGCAAGAGGAACTGCAGCGGGCACCTGGCAGCGAGTTACCAAGCGTATCTTGGCGGGAGAACCAGTTATGATAGGACTTCTGCAACTGCTAGGCAGCAGCTATAAGAATCATTGGGTCGTTGTGCACGGCTTTATGGAAATGGCTGATGGGCAAAGATATTATAAAATCCATGACAATTGGGGCAAGAGTGCAGCCGTAATTCCAGCAGAGTGGGGAAACGGAACGATCTCGTTAAGAAAAGTAAAATCTACAGCAAATAACTAAAAATATGTTAAACTGGGGGTACAAAAATACTTGGAGGGACACCATGTCAGAAGAAAGTAACGAAAAGTTTAAAATTTTTAGCCTTAATGGGAATCGACCATTGGCTGAAAAAATCGCCGATGTTTGTGGCGTGCCATTAGGGAAAAGTACTGTCAAACAATTCAGTGATGGAGAGATATCTATCAATTTGGAAGAGACGGTCCGTGGATTTGATGTTTATCTGATCCAATCAACCAATGAGCCGGTGAATGATTATTATTTGGAACTATTGATCATGATCGATGCATTGAAACGAGCGAGCGCGAAAACAATCAATGTCGTATTGCCTTACTATGGTTATGCAAGACAAGATCGTACAGCCAAACCACATGAGCCAATCACTGCAAAATTGATTGCGAATTTACTTTCAGACGCAGGTGCAATAAGAGTATTAACACTTGATTTACACACTGTGCAAGTCCAAGGTTTCTTTGATATCCCAGTTGATAATTTGTTCACGATGCCTTTGTTTGCTCATTACTACCGCCGTCGCGGAATGGTGGGCGATGATTATGTGGTGGTTTCGCCTAAAAACAGCGGCGTACAACGTGCCCGTAGTCTAGCGGAGTATTTGGACACGGCGATTGCGATCGTGGATGTGGCTGAAGAAGGCAACCCGGATTCTGGTTATGTAATCGGAGATGTTGAAGGTCGCTGCTGTATTATGGTGGACGATATTTTGAACACTGGTGAAGTTTTCTCCAATGCTTCAAAAACATTGAAAAAAGCTGGCGCTAAAGAAGTTGTTGCATGTGCTTCTCACGGGTTATTATCACCTCCAGCAAAAGAAAATTTAGATGCTGCTGACATTGAGGATATTTGTATTACTGATTCTGTTCTGACAGGTCCTGAACGCCATCCTGAAAAATTATCAATCATTAGTTGTTCTGATTTGATGGGTGAAGCAGTCAAACGGATTCATCAAAATGAATCTGTCAGTCCATTATTTACGATGGAACAAAAAGATTTTGAATAAAAAGGCAGTCATGCCTTTTTTTGTCGACTCTGCTCTGCGCGGTAAAATTTGGGTCGCAAGTATTTCTTTGAAACTAAATATATTGAACAGGTAGCTTAGCAGAATGACAGGCGCAGCAAAAATGACTTCATAAATATGAGCTAACTGTGGAAAGGTCCGAAAGTTTGTGGAAACTATTTATTTAGATCATGCGGCGACAAGCCCGATGCATCCGGAAGTAATTAAAACGATGACCGAGGTTATGAGTGAAACTTTTGGTAATCCATCAAGCGTTCATTCGTTCGGTCGGCAAGCTGCTGGCAAATTGGAAATGGCTAGAGAAGTTATTGGAAAGAGTCTCGGTGTGAAATATCATGAGATCGTCTTTAACAGTGGCGGAACAGAAGGCGACAACACCGCCATCTTAGAAACCGCTTTTGGTCGTCAGAACGAAGGCCGGCACTTAATTACGACGCAAATCGAACATCCTGCCGTGATCAATACGATGAAGTATTTGGAGACACAGGGATTTGAAGTGACCTATTTGCCGGTGGATCGAAAAGGAAATATCTCGCTGACTGATTTTGATGCCAGCTTACGTCCAGATACGATCTTAGTTTCGATCATGTATGGCAATAACGAGATCGGTAATTTGATGCCCATCAAAGAAATCGGGGAACGATTGAAGGAGCATCCCGCATATTTCCATACGGATGCTGTTCAAGCTTATGGGAACCAACTCATTCGCCCGCATGAATTAGGAGTAGATTTTCTTAGTATCTCGGCTCATAAAATCAATGGGCCAAAAGGGGTCGGCTTCTTATTCAAAAGTGATGCGGCGAAATTAGCGCCATTGCTTCGCGGTGGTGAACAAGAAGAAAAACGCCGTGCCGGGACTGAAAACTTAGCCGGCATTTGCGGCATGGCCAAAGCTGTTGAACTATTAACTGAAGACGAACGAGAAAAGCGCGGTGAGCTATATGATCAGTTCACCAAAAAAGTCTTAACGACACTGGATCAAGCAAACATTGACTATCATGTGAATGGCGATGTGAACAACAAGTTGCCCCATGTCTTGAATCTTCGTTTTACTGGAATCATCAGTGATTTATTATTGATGAAATTAGATCTGCGCGGTATCGCCGTATCTACTGGATCAGCGTGTACGGCTGGGACGGTCGATCCATCACATGTATTAGAAGCAATGTACGGCAAGAATGCTCCTGAAGTCAAAGAATCGCTGCGAGTTAGTTTTGGTTACGGGAATAGCTTGGAACAGGTCGAATATTTTGCGGAACAACTGGTTGCGAGTTTGCAAGAACTAACAAAGTAGATTGAAATGGCTGATACTTATCTTTATAATTAAGAGTGAAAGAAAAAATGATGAGGTGAGTAAATGGCATTTACAAAGACAGCGACGATTAAAGGATCAAAATATCAATACGCGTTAGCACCAACAGCTAAAAAGTATACGTTGCGTGATAATGGTTTTACTGAAACTAGTTCGGGCAATTTTCAATTGGTTCGTCCATTACAAGCAACGCCCCAAAGCAAAGAGGGCTTTAAACTTAAAGTCACGGTAGCAAAGGACATCAGCACATTGAAAATGTCGGTAACGACAGCCAATGGGTTGAAGGCGGTAGATATTTTTAAAGACAGCAAACAAGAAATGGTTCAAGAAAAATTTTATTTCATGATGGATGGAATGATTGATCGCGGATTGTTTGTAAAAGAAGAAATTTAATTGTAGAGTGGATTCTATCTAAGCGGATAGGATCCGCTTTTTGCTTGGATAAAAATGAAGCCGTTAGTTATTTAAAGCTTAGAAATAATGATAATATTTTCAAATGATCATTAATTCAATTCGTGTATAATTATAATCCTCCTTTTGTTTTGCTATATTCATCTTTTTTTCTAAATCTTTTTAACGCTTAGAAGCTTCAATCTGCGCAGATTATGGTACACTATTACTAAGAAAATAGTTGGAAACGAAGGTGAGAAGTTGGTTCACAAGATACACACGATCGAGCATCATAAAATTATTTCTGATTTTCGTCTCTTGTCAGGATTGACCGTTTCAATCGAAGACTGTGCCAGTTTGACAAAAGAGTTTCAAAAATATGGTGTAGAAGATTATTATATTAGTGATTATCAAGGGAATAGCTATCTGACACGTTATGTCGATTATTTTATCGATTCGATCCCTTGCTGGAAATATAAGAAGCACTATTTGATCCCGTTGATTTTTCGAGACATGCCCGACACGCAAAAAATGTTTCGTGATACGTACCGTTGGGAAGCTTTTTTTATTCTGTTAGATTGGTATCTAGAATACAATCCCGAAAAAGTTTTGGTTCAATGCAGCAAGAAAAACATGAAGCTGGAAGTGATTGATACATCATTTTTGATTTTCCGTTTATGGGAGATTTGCGACGGTGCGGCTTTCCCTATCGCCAATCTGAATAATCTTTCTGAGTTTGAAAAATGGAATCAGGTCTTTCATTTGATCGATACTGGAAAATCATTTAAACGCACGAAGGAATTTGACGCAACCAAAGTGGAGGATCTGACTCAGTTAGAGGCGGTCATCACGATTATTAAACTAAAATATCAAGCACTTTTGCAAAGACAAGGCTACCAAGTATAAATTGGTAGTCTTATTTTGTCAGTGACGCTTGTAGCATGAGCGCTTTTTTTTGAAAGAGATGGTAAAATGAAGGAAACAAACAGAATTCATTTGTAGGTGATAAGGATGAAATACTTTATATCAGATACACATTATTTTCACGAGAATCTTTTAGGCGCTAACGACTTCGCGCCGCGTTTGTTTGACTCTGTCGAAGAGATGAATCAGCAAATGATTGAAGCGTGGAATGCCGTGGTGAATGAAAAAGATACGGTCTATCATTTAGGCGATGTGGCGATGCATCCGCAATACGAAAAGGGCTTCGCTGATATTTTAGAGCAGCTGCTGCAATTAAAAGGGAAGATTATATTTATCAAAGGTAATCATGACTCGCGTACGTTCTTCAAATATTTATCGGCTCATGACCCAAAGCTTCCAAACGGAGAAAATAAATTTGATTTTCACGACGTAGGTGCTATCGTGAAGTTTAATCATCATCAATATTACCTGACGCATTATCCAATGCTCTTAGGCAAGACGCTGAACATTCGCAATCTTCACGGACATATTCATAACTATAGTATGCCGATCGCTGAGGATATCAATGTCGGAGTAGACGCTCCAGAACGGGGATTTCTTAAAACAGCATTGCCATTTGGTACACCAATTTCTGAGAATTTAATCGATGAGATCGCCGATTATAAAGAGGCCGAAATAAAGAAATTGAAATAGGAAGAGACATCGAAGAATCGGTGTCTCTTTTTCCGTTTGTCTGTTTGCAGTTTTGAATAGTAGATAAATTAAATCTAAAATGTTAACCAGCTGTATTCATGGAGGAGCCGCTATGGTAAATTTATAGTGAGAATAACGTGTTAAATTTAAAAAAAGGGGGCAAGAAAGTGAAGGTTAGGGAAGTTGTAAAAACGATTCTTTTTTACGTTGTAATGATCGGGGCGGTAGTCGCGCTGCGCCATTATGTATTTACACCGGTTGAAGCGATTGGAGATTCGATGAAGCCGACATTAAATGATGGTGAGCGAATGTTTGGGTTGAAACATACAGAAGTCGATCGTTTTGATGTAGTGACTTTTCCGGCACCAGATGATCCAGGGGCTGATTATGTTAAACGTGTGATTGGGTTGCCAGGCGACACTGTAGCGTATAAAGATGATCAACTGTATATCAATGGAAAGAAATACGATGAATTCTATTTGGAAGAATATAAAGGCAAATTGACGGATGGTCAACCGTTGACATTTGATTTTGACCTGCAAAGTTTGTTCGGAAACGAAAAGGTTCCGGCAGGGAAATTGTTTGTGCTGGGTGATAATCGCCGTATTTCTAAAGATGGCCGCATCATTGGAATGATCGACCAAAAAGATATTTTAACGAATGTAAAATTTGTTTTTTGGCCGCCAAATCGGATTGGAACCGTTGATTAAAAAGAAAACCCTCTTCAATTTTGCTTGAAGAGGGTTTTCTTCTGCCATTTTTTATTGTTGATAGGCTCGAACTTTTTGATAGAGCTGTTTGGTAACCGCAGGATTTGTGTTGGTGTAATAATAATCTCGTTCCTTAGTCGTGATCCTCAAAATCGGTTTAGACTGATGATCAACGAAGAGAAAAGCCGATTTACCGCCAACCTTAAAACTGCCGATTGCATAGTTTTCTGTTGCTAAGCCATTAACTTTCATTCCAGTGGCAGGCAGCCGATCGATGAGGGTTAACTTTTCTATGTCGGCATAAGGAATTTTTCGTTCTTTGGTAAGCGGTCCATCCAAAATAACACTTTCCTGCTTCACTTGATAGGTCAACGGGTCTGGATGATAATCTAAAATGTATAAAGGAACGACTACGATTATCATAGCACCGATCAATATTGCAGGAATCAGTCCGATAAAAATTTTGCCGCCGACTCGTGCTAAATTGATCGTGATGTTCAAGCCGATACGATCCGGACGCATCAAACGGTGATCTTCTGGATTGTAATAAACGCCATAACGCCAATAATAATCATCGCCCGCATAACGAAAGCTGGGTGTTTGTGTCAATAATTGATCCTGCTTGTTGCGCAAACGGAACAGCCACCAAAAAGTAAAGCCGCAGAAAAGAAAAATCAACAAGAATTCTATGATCATTAAGACTTCGAAAAAGCGGCTGCTAGCGTTCATTGTCAATAAGGGCAGGTAAACGATCAGATTTACAAAGAAACTCGTGGCAACCATAAAAGCGGACCAATAGAATTTTGTCAGATCGTTATACTGGCGATTGATCTTTGAATCATCGGTCAAAGCCCGTACAGGCAGTCGCCCGATTGCCCACCAGCCTAAAACAAAAAGTGCCAGAGTAAATCCGCAGGCAGCTAATAGAATCCATGTCAAACTTTCCATTCCTTGCTGATGAAGCACGACCGTTAGTAAAATCAACATTACTAGCGAAAGAGCAAACCACAAGGGAGAAACCAATTTTCGATTTTTCTCAATCAGAAGCTGTGTATCGACTTGAATGGGTTGTTCGGTTAACTGCCAATCATTATCGACGATTAATTGATGCCCTTTACGAATATAGCGAATTTGCAATAAATAGCCTGCGCCGATCGTAATATATAGAAGCACAAAGAACAGCATCATAAAGATCGAATCCTTCATAGGAATCAACAAGCTCAAATCCAAGGCAGTTAGGACAAAAGCTAATTGGAATTGACGCTTTTGATAACTTTTTCTAAATGCTAAGACACGAGGATCATCGATTTTATCCGCGGGAAAGGTATTTTCCACGATGACATAATTATGCGGTTTTGCGGCCAAAGAATTGGTAAAAGCCATGATAAAGTTACAAAAAATCAATATACCTAAAATAAGCGGGGATAACATCAGACATCATCCTTTCTGAAACTCGTCAAAATCTTTTGAACCTTTTCTTGAACCGTCTCTTCATCAGGATCGGCCAAGTACAGCTCTGCCAACAGCAAAGTTAAATTTTCTTCATTTGTCTTCTTTGAGGTCACGGGTAATGGTGCGACTAACGTTCCTTTGCGGCGATCGGTGATCAAATAACCTTCTTCCCGTAGTTGCTGGTAGCCTTTTGAAACAGTCATCGTATTTACGCCAAGTTCATCCGCAAATTGCCGGACGGTCGGCAGTTGTTCATTTGGTTTTAAATCACCACGAGCGATGCCGATAATGATTTGTTTTCGCAATTGCAAATAGATCGGTTCTTCAGAATGGGGATCAATTTCTAAAATCATTTACTCGTCCTCCTTTGTATTATTTATATTAATACAAATTATACAAAAAGACAAATAAATTTTTTTTGAGAGATTATCTATCGAAAATTTAAGATTTATGTTGTATAATTCGTCATACTGAAAAGTTGCGACCTTCAAATCGTAGAGTTTTCGGAATCTATATTGAAATGATGGTGATACTGTGTCTAACAGCAACACACGAGTCGTCGTAGGAATGAGCGGCGGCGTCGATTCATCAGTAACAGCTTTGTTGTTAAAGGAACAAGGTTATGATGTAGTCGGCATTTTTATGAAAAATTGGGACGACACCGATGAAAATGGTGTTTGTACCGCGACAGAAGACTATAAGGATGTAGCGAAAGTCGCTGCCCAAATCGGCATTCCTTATTACTCTGTCAATTTCGAGAAGGAATATTGGGACCGTGTCTTTGAATATTTCTTAGCGGAATACCGTGCAGGCCGCACACCAAATCCAGATGTGATGTGTAACAAGGAAATCAAGTTCAAAGCATTCTTGGACTACGCAATGGAGTTAGGTGCGGATTACGTGGCAACAGGGCATTACGCTCAGGTCGAAAAAGACGAAAATGGCGTGGTTCATATGCTGCGCGGCGTCGATAACAATAAGGATCAAACATACTTCTTGAGTCAATTATCGCAAGAGCAATTGGCAAAGACGATGTTTCCACTAGGCGGTATGCAAAAACCAGAAGTTCGCGCAATCGCTGAACGAGCTGGCTTAGCAACGGCTAAGAAAAAAGATTCAACCGGTGTTTGCTTCATCGGCGAAAAGAATTTCAAGCAATTTTTAAGCAACTATCTACCAGCTAAAAAGGGTAAGATGGTGACTTTAGATGGCGAAGAAAAAGGGACACACGATGGCTTGATGTATTATACGATCGGTCAACGTCAAGGCTTAGGCATTGGCGGCGGCGGAAAAACACAAGATCCATGGTTCGTTGTTGGTAAAGACTTATCTACTAACACATTATATGTAGGTCAAGGTTTCCATCATGAAGCACTATATGCGACCAGCTTAGATGCTAGTGAAATTCATTTCACGACAAACGAAGACCATCCAAAAGAATTCAAATGCACAGCGAAGTTCCGCTACCGTCAACAAGACGTACCGGTAACTGTTCGTTTACTAGATGGTGACCGTGCGGAAGTAATCTTCGATGATCCAGTTCGTGCAATCACACCAGGACAGGCCGTTGTTTTCTATGATGGCATGGAATGTTTAGGTGGCGGATTAATCGACCATGCATACCAAGAAACGAAAGAATTACAATATGTTTAATCGATAAAATGTAAGGCTGCTCTTTTTAGAGCAGTCTTTTTTTGTGCTATTTCATTTATGAGAATGGTTTTCTTTTCCGAAAGATATTTACAGAAAATTCTTGAAAATTAGAATGATTATCTTTACATGCTCATGGAATTGTGGGAATATACTAATTAAATATTCATTATAAAAGAGAGTTGGGTGAAGTTATGAATGGTGTTGTTCTTTTAGTTTTTGCTATTATTTGTTTTGTTGCAGCCTATTTTATTTATTCTCGTTGGTTGGAAAAGAAATGGGGGATTAATCCTAAGGCCGTGACTCCGGCGGTTGCTTTAGAGGATGGGGACGACTATGTTCCAGAACCAGCTTTTGTAGTTTTTAGCCATCAATTTTCATCGATCACGGGTGCTGGTCCAGTAACCGGTCCGATTATTGCAGCGATGTTTGGCTGGTTGCCAGCATTCTTATGGATTCTCTTTGGCGGAATCTTTTTCGGAGCAGTTCATGACTTTGGTGCGTTATATGCATCGGTTAAAAATGAAGGAAAATCAATTGGTCTGATTATTGAAAAATATATCGGGAAAATCGGCAAGAAGTTGTTTCTATTATTCTGCTGGTTATTTGCTCTATTAGTGATTGCTGCATTTGGCGACATCGTAGCAACTACGTTTAATGGTATGACTCCGGATGTTCCGGCAGCAGTTAATACGGCGAATGCTTCTGCAGCTTCGATCTCAATGTTGTTTATCGTTTCCGCGGTGTTAGTAGGCTTTTTCATGAAAAAAGTTCATTTAAAGGGAATTGCGATGCATGCTTTTGGAATCGCCGTTTTGCTAGTGACACTTGCTGTGGGAATCATGTTCCCAATTTTTGCGGATAAGCAGACATGGTTATTGATCGTATTTGCTTACTTATTCTTGGCTTCGGTCATGCCGATTTGGTTGCTGATGGCACCGCGTGATTTTCTTAGCACTTATATGTTGTTAGGGATGATTATTGCAGCTGTCCTAGGATTGTTAGTAGAAGCGCCAATGGTAGAGTTGAACGCATTCAATGGCTTTGCTGTACAAGATGCGACCGGAAATGTGAAATATTTATTCCCGATCTTGTTCATTACGGTTGCCTGTGGTGCAGTGTCAGGCTTCCATAGCTTAGTTTCTTCTGGTACGTCATCGAAACAAGTCTCGAATGAAAAGCATATGCGCCCGATTAGTTACGGAGCAATGATGTGTGAATGTGTTTTAGCTGTCGTAGCATTGGTTGTTGCGGGAGCGGTGGCTCAGAATGGACAATTGCCGGCAGGAACGCCTTTCCAAATTTTTTCTGGCTCGGTGGCAGGATTCTTAACAAAATTTGGCTTGCCGTTGAATATCGCTCAAGCATTTATGACGATGTGTGTATCGGCATTGGCATTGACTTCTTTAGACTCGGTAGCTCGGATCGGCCGGATGTCACTGCAGGAATTCTTCTATGAAGAAGGTGCAGAACAAAAAGGCTTAGCAAAATTATTGACCAATAAATATGTAGCAACTGTGGTGACATTGGGCGTAGGCTTTGTTTTAGCGCTTGGCGGATACAATAGCGTTTGGCCATTGTTCGGCTCAGCGAACCAATTGTTAGCTGCAATGGTAATGATTGCCGTGGCAGTGTATATGAAAACTTCTAAAAAATCAGGTGTCATGTTCTATATTCCCATGGGAATCATGTTGGCGGTCACCTTTACCGCGCTAGGAATGTCGATTTACGGATTAGTTACAAAATTGATCAACGCAACGCAATACTTAGTAACGATTCCAGCAGTTCCAGCTGCAGGGCAATTCGTCTTCTTGTCCGATGGCTTGCAGCTAGTTTTTGCCTTCTTATTATTAGGCTTAGGTTTGATGGTAGCAACGAAGTGTTTGCACTCTCTGTTTAATGTAGAAACAAAAAGCTCTGAGAAAATCGCGGCTGAATAAGCGAGAAAGCGACTCTTGAAAAAGGGTCGTTTTTCTTTTGTCCATTTTTGGAAAAACGGATAAATATTTCTTATTGAGCTTCTTGTTTATTAGAAATAGATAAGAGATACTTAAAGAAGAAATTTACGTTTAAGGATGAAATGGAGGAAACAATGAACATAGCTATCTGTGATGATAATCCTAAAATGATTGGTCAGATTGAGACACTGCTGCTTTCTTTTTTTGAAGACGATCCGAATCAATTTAGTTATGAAGCTTTTCTATCTGGAGAATCATTGGTGGATCACTTAACTAAGGAGGAATCTGCTTTTCAACTATATCTGCTGGATGTTGAAATGAAGTCGCTAGATGGTTTTGAGGTCGCGCGCTTTATTCGGGAAAGAGACCAGCAGGCGATTATCATTTTTATTACGAGCCATGTGGAATGGATGCCGGAAGCGTTTGAGGTCAACGCCTTTCATTATTTGATCAAGCCGGTGGATGAAGTAAAGGTCAAACAAGTTCTAATGAAGGCGCTGGAACAATTCTCTTTGCGCAAAATGATTCTTCAATTTACGATCAAGAAAAAAGTTTACACTGTCTATTTAGGCCAGGTGGAATATTTCGAAAGTATGAAACGTAAAATGGTCCTTCATTTAAAAAATGGCAAAGAGTATGAGTATTACGGCACCATGAAGGAAGTGATTGATAAAGTCTCCCCGCAATTGTTTACGCAAGTTCATCATTCGTATGTGATCAATATGGATTATGTCCAAATGAAAAGCGGGGAAACAATTGTGATGCGGTCAGGCCGAGAGATTGCGATCACAAAAAGTTTAATCAGTCTTTTCAACGGGCCTATCGTAATTACGTCTTGAAGAGGACAAAAGGATGAAGCTTGCTGGATTATTTGAACTGATCAAATCAGTCAACGATATTTTTATTGTCAGCGTCTTTTTCTCGTGCTATTTAACTGGACATTCCCTTAACTACTGGCAGAAGCATCGATTAAAAGGAGTGGCTTCTGTTCTTACAGTAATAACCGCCTATTTAATCAGAAACATCAGCCCGCTTTATCTATCTTTCGGTTCCTTCTATATGCTAGTCAATATTATTACATACGTTTTTCTAATGTATAGTATTGGATATTATTTTTTTAAAGGGCGAGCAGCAACGAAGTTTTTGCTGATTTTCCTTTCAATGATCATTCTATTGTTTTTTGATTTCTTGGTTTATTTAATTATTCAAACTATTTTTGGAATCAATTATTTTGATTCCAATCAGCTGTCTTATGCTTATGGCGGGATATTTGCCAGTCAGTTTTTACAATTGATTGCCGTCTTTCTTTTAAGAGCTAAACGCAAGGCACCATTATCCAGTCATGGAAGTAGTCGTTTCTATTTATTACAAGTCATCATTCCTTTTTTAACGAGTCTCTTTTTTATTATTTATCCCGTCTTCATTGAACAGAAGGCGCAAAACGATGATGCGCGTTTTTTTGTGGTTGTTCTATTATTTGCCGTTATTAACTTGGTGCATTTTGTGGTTCTTGAAATCCATCAGAAGCTGGAAAAGGAAAACTACGAGAACCTTTTTTTAGTTCAGGAATTCGCCCATCGAGAAGAGTATTATCAACAAATGGAAAACCATCAAGCAAAAATTCGCGGGATTCGTCATGATTTAAAGAATCAACTATTATCCTTAGTTACCGATAATATGGAATCTGAATCACAGATCGAACAATTATTGGAAGAAGTTATTGAGGTAGAGGAATGTCTATTTACTCAAAATAGCGGCATTAATCAACTATTGAGCAATAAGTATCAGCGAGCGAAAGAAAGCAATATCCAAACGAACTTTGAAGTAAAGGTTCCCACGGAGATGCAGTTTGAAATGCGTGATCTGGGAGCGCTGATCGGGAATGCAGTGGATAATGCAATCGAAGCCTGTCAAAGATGTTCCAATGAACGTGAATTGGATCTGAAATTGATTTATTTTAATCATATGCTGCTGTTGGAAATCGAAAATAGTACGGCGGAACAGGTGACGGACTTTAAAACACAAAAGAAAAAAGCCATCGAACACGGCTTTGGGGTGAAGAGCATCCAAGCAATTACTGAAAAGTATCACGGAGATCTGATTTATGAGGCTAAAGAACATTCTTTTCGTTTAGAGCTGTCGATTTGGGAGCCCAACTAGACAAAGGTGAGTTGTTACACGAAAAAGGGTCAAACGTTACATTTTACTAAAAAGTCTAATTTTTCCTTCTATACTAAAGTCAGTTAATAAATGACACGAAATTAGGAGGAAATAAAAATGATGAATACTAAAGTAGAGGGTTACAAACCGGGGGAATTCTTTGGCTGGGTGTTTTTGATCACATGGGGGAGCTGGTTAATTGCCGCTTATCTGAGTTACAATCACCCCGATCCCGATTTTTACTCAATCTTTTTGATCCCAGGCTTGTTTGCACCAGTCCTTGTGACGATCGCCTTTATTGCGATGCCGAAAAATCGTCAAATCAGAAAAGATTTTTTTCAGCGGCTATTCGATATGAAAAAAATTAATCTAGCGCCGTTGGTAAAAATTTGTTTGATCATGGGCTCTTCCGTTGTACTTGCAATCCTTGTTTCAGTTCTTTTAGGCGGATCAATCGAACAATTGCAGCTATCAGAAGATTTCAAGTTTTCAGCGGGTTCGATTCCTGTGCTTATGGTGATGATTATTGCACCGATACTAGAAGAAATTGGTTGGCGCGGATGCGTTGCTTAATCGTTTTAGCCTGCTTACTGGTTCGATCATGTTTGGTTTCCTTTGGTCAATTTGGCACTTGCCGTTGATGTTCGTAAAAAACTACTCGATGAATTTGTTGTTACAAGAAAATGTTTGGTTTGCGGTCAACTACTTTGTAAGTATTATTCCATTAGGGATCATTTTGAATTGGCTTTATGTAAAAAGCAATCGCAGCACGATGGCCTTGATCATTTTCCACATCTTCTTGAATTTTATGCAAACGTCGACTCAAATGACCGAATGGACGAGCTGTATTCAGACGGTTATCATCATCAGCATTGCTGGTTTGGTTGTGCTGACAAATAGAGAAATGTTCTTTCCAAGTTTGAGAATCTACTCTGAACTTGAAGTCTAATAAAAATAGTCACTGTCAAAATTCGACAGTGACTATTTTTTATGCAAGGCTTTGGGCAAAATGGGCCATTGCGACTTTAACTTCATTTAGTTTCTCAGGTTTGATTAAAGGAAACAATTTTTCTTGGAGTTTTTTGAACTCATGCAGGCTCAGTGCACCAGTTTCTTGATCAGCAAAACTTTTGACCAAGATTTCTTTTGCTTCATTTTCTTTTCCTTCAATTGTATTGTTTAGGAAAAAGTCTAGAAATTTTAGTTGTCCATCAAGCATCTTCTTCACTTCTTTCATTAGAATCATTTATTAGTATAAAAAATTAACGAAAAAGTTGCCATTAATATGTCTTGAAACCGAGTTAGTTTCTTGCGTTTGATGGTATTTTTTCAGCGATCTCTTTAGTATTGCGATGAACCAATAAATAATTAGTTAAGACAAGCGCAGAAGTTGAGATGAAAACGCCGCGATAGCCAAAGATCGAAGAAACACTAGAACCAATCATCGGACCTACAACGTTACCGGCTGCTTGGAAAGATTGATTGTAGCTAAAAATTCTTCCAGCGGCTTCTTGCGGTGAATATTTTGTGATCAGAGCTTGAACCGCAGGTAATAGACAGGCATCGGAAATACCAACCAAGAATCGCAGAAAGGCCAGTTGCCAAACATTTGTAACGATCGACATTGGTAAAAAGACAAGCATAGCAAAAATCAAACCAATACCTAAGATTTTCTCGCTGCCAATTCGGTCGCCAAGTCGACCAAAACGTGGCGCTGCGATCAGAGTTGCAATCCCGGGAATCGAAGCAATGATTCCGCTGATCAAAGTGACGTTTCCGTGGTTGTGCATTAATTGTCGAATATATAAACTGATGATTGGACTGATAGAATTATTTGAAGCTTGAATAATTAAAGTCGTGATGAACATGCCGATGACGACATGTGGGTATTTCAAACTATGAAATATTTCTTTTGCCGGAAGCATATCTTTTTTCTCAACGGGTGTAAATTCTTCATGAACGAAGAAGAGGCTGAGCAGGAAGACTAAAAATAAAATACTGCCGGTGATAAAAAAGGTTAAACGATAACCAAAAATAGAAGCAGTAATTCCACCAACAAGGGGGCCAAGCAAATTCCCAGTGACAGCGCCAGTCGCTAAAGTACCGAGAACTTGTCCACTTTTTTCCCGCGGAGTACCCGTAGCAACTAGAGCAGTCGCATTACTGATATAGCCGGAAAAGACGCCTTGTAGTAAACGCAGACCGATCAATTGATAGACATTTCCAACAAGACCCATCAAACTGATGACGATCGCCATACCAAGTGATGCTCGCAGCAACATTAGTTTTCGCCCTTTTTGATCGGCTAGTCTTCCCCATAATGGTGAGACGATCGCGGTAATCAAGAAGGTCGAAGAAAAGGTGATCCCGCTCCAAAAATTCAATTGCTGATTTGTATAGCTGCCTAATGAATCTATGTATAGGGACATAAAGGGCATAACAAGACTGAATCCAATACCAGCCATGAATGTGCCGAACCATAAAACAATTAAATTCTTTTGCCAAGTGGGACGTGGTTGAAATAATTTACTTTTGATTTTACTCAAATTAAAAAATGCCTTCTTTCAATTTTATGAAAATTTCAGAATCGGTTTTCATTATAACTCGCTCGCAGACCATGTAAAATTCTACCGCTTTATGTTAGGATAGAATTAAGGAAAAAACAATATTTTTTTCAAAAAAAGTTTTGTGGATATTTAGATTTTTCTTGAACTTGTTTCAACCGAGGGCATTTTTCTTGAATTTTTATTTCATGATACTTATGATTGAGGTGGAAAGAAGGGTAGCGGGATGTATCAAGTAATTACCATGTATGGCGACAATGAACCTTGGTGGTTCTTTGAAGAGTGGCAGACAGATATTCAAGAGACCGCAACTTTTGATGATTTTGATGCGGCAACGGCTTATTATGAGCATCGCTGGAATGAGCTCCAAAAGTCCAATACATATAGCAATGCAAAACATAACTACTTAAGCGCATTTTGGAAAGACCAAGATGAACGCTGGTGTGAAGAGTGTGATGATTATTTACAGCAGTATTGGGGTCTTGCGCTATTAAAGGATGAGCAGCCGTTAACGGTTGACAGTAGAAAGGAATTTTATGAAACAGCTAATTATAGCGGAAAAGCCAAGCGTTGCAAGAGACTTGAGCAAGGTGCTTAACGCCAATCAAAAGAATAAAAATTATTTCGAAGGACCCAATGTTATCGTGACTTGGGCCCTTGGTCATTTATTGGGCTTAAAAATGCCAGAGGATTTAAACAAGGAGTGGCAAAGTTGGCAAATGGAGACGTTGCCGATGATTCCTAAAAATATCGGAATCAAGCCATTGCCTAAAACAAGAGGCCAATTAAAGTCGATTCAGCAATTAGCGAAACGTAAGGATATTTCTGAAGCAGTGATCGCTACAGATGCTGGACGTGAGGGAGAACTAGTTGCTCGTTGGATTTTGGAGTATGTCCGCTTTGACAAACCCGTGAAACGATTGTGGATCTCGTCCCAAACCACTAAAGCGATCAAAGATGGCTTCAAAAATATCAGACCAGCAAAAGAGTACGATAATTTGTATTATTCTGCTCTCGCACGGGCAAAAGCGGATTGGCTTGTTGGACTGAATGTTACGCGAGCATTGACTGTAAAATATGAAGACAGCTTATCGGCTGGGCGGGTTCAAACACCAACACTTGCGATGGTGCGTCAACAAGAAAAGAAAATTGAACAATTCCGTCCGCAGAATTACTTTGTGATTTCGTTAGATGTCGCAGGCCAAAAGGCGAAGTTAAACCAAAAAAATCCTTACGGTATTACTGATCGCGAAGCGGCTGAAAAACTCGTTAAAGAAATGTCGCAGCAAAAAGGTACAGTAACGGATATTACTGAAAAAGAAAAAACAGAGCCCGCACCGCTGCCGTATGATTTAACAGAAATCCAACGGGAAGCGAATGCTCGTTACCAGTTTTCTGCGAAAAAGACATTATCACTAGTTCAAAGTTTGTATGAAACGCATAAAATCGTGACTTATCCGCGAACGGATAGTAAATACTTAACAAATGACATGAAAGCGACCATGAAGGAACGTTTACAGGCAGTGGTTGATTTTGCGCCAGAAGTTAAGACTTATATCAAACACGGGGCACAGGTAAAACAAAAGCGGGTTTTCCAAGACAACAAAGTAACGGATCACCACGCATTGATTCCAACGGAACAAAGACCGCGTTTTGAAAAATTATCCACCGATGAACAACGAATCTATAATATGATCGTGACCCGTTTCCTAGGTCTATTCGCCGAAGCTCATAAAGAAAGTCAGCAAAAAGTGACGGTGGCGTTCCAAAAAGAAACCTTTACTTTCCGTCAAAACAAAGTTTTAGTGGCTGGCTGGAAGCCTGCTGAAGAAGCGAAAAAAGCCGTTCAATGGTCAGAGGGAATGAAGATTGTACCAAGTTTTACAATCGAGAAAGCTTTAACTACACCACCAAAACCTTTGAACGAAGGCACTTTGCTTGGGAAAATGGAGAAACATAGCCTGGGAACACCCGCGACTCGTGCGGAAATCATTGAAAAATTGATCAAATCAGAATTGATGGAACGGACCAATACCGGTCTATTAGTTTCACCCAAGGGTAAACAGTTATTAGAACTAGTTAACCCATCACTTGTAACACCGGAACTAACGGAAAAATGGGAAAAACAATTAGAAGCGATCGCTGATGGCAAATACAGTAGCAAACAATTTTTACAAGAGATCGAAGCAGATACGAAAAAGCTAGTTAGTGAAGTCAAACATAGCGATAAAAAATATCAAGACTTCTCCATTACTGCGAAGAAGTGTCCAGAGTGCGGATCGCCTTTACGAGAGAAAAACACGCGCGATGGGAAAATCTATAATTGTACCAATCCTGAATGTAATTATCGTCGACGCAAAGATCCGAAAGTCTCGAATCATCGTTGCCCGCAATGTCACCGCAAGATGGAAATCATTGATGGTAAAAACGGTTCTTATTTCCGTTGTAAATACGATGGAACCACCGAAAAAATGTTGGATAAAAAAGAACGTTCGAAAAAAATGACGAAGCATGAAGAACGTCGTTTATTGAAGAAAATCAATGATCAAGAAGAACCACAAGAAAGTCCGTTGGCTGCTGCATTAAAAGCAGCGATGGAAGATAAAAAATAGTCCAAAAGCATCGAAGGTTGTAATTTCCCTTCGATGCTTTTTATTTTATATAGTAAGAAAATTTAGCTTGAATGTTCATATTTCTTTTTTGCTGATTGTAATAAGGCGTCGAGTTGCGAGTTTTCAGAAATCTGATACCGCTCGAAAGTGTTGATCAAGTGATATATCTCTCGGAAGCTTCCCTGAACCAGGCTGCTGATAGGCAAACGATAATAGATTGAAAAGAACAGCTTAGTGAGACGTGGTCGACTAAAGAAATTCCGTTGTCCCTTTGGTAATACTTCAGCACCAGATAGTTCTAAAAGGTTATACGCATCCCGCAAAGCAATGGATACCGCAGAAAAATCACCAGATTTGCGGATTTTTGCTGGCGATGGGCCATAAACATATTCAAATGAGTTTTGGATCATGACTAAGATGGCGTGACTTTTTAACCAATCATCGATCTTGGGGTCATAGCTCCAAGCATAGTTTGTTCCGTGAAATACATCATCCAACATCTGAGCAATCGCAAAATCAGTGTGCAACGATCCAACTTTCATCTTTCCCTTTCCAAAGCGCAACACAGAGATTCCTTTTTCTGTATTGGTTCCTCCGGTCATTTGAAAGCCAAAATAAATCCTTTTCGGCTGGCTGCTTTTTTCTTGTAGTTCTTTTTCTAGCGCGGTAGCCTCCAATTGGTTGCCGATAAAAAGAATCGTAGAGCTGCTGTTTTTTACTAAAGGTTCAATAATTGCCGGAAAATCACTGTATTTCATCGTGACAAAAATCAAGTCATACTGATCATCTGGCTGAAGTGTTTCAATTACACGTACAGTGTGTTCTTCGTTTGTTTTCGTTGGATTGAATGGTTCAGTATTAAACCATTTGTTAGTAATTCCTTCTTTCTTTTTCCACGAGCTAATAGTGTGACCTCGTTACTTTCATTAATGAGTGAATGGGCTAAAAAGCTTCCTTGAATGCCCGCACCATAAACCAATATCTTCATCTTTTCATTCCTTTCGAAAATCAACAGGTGTTGATTAATCAACTTGTGTACACTATAATAAAATGGCAACTGAAAAGTTACAATCAACAAAATCTTGTTTTGTTGAATACTGAACAGAAATGAATAAATGATTGGAGCAGAGGGATGGATCGACGGAAACGTAAGACGCAAAAGAATATCACGGCAGTTTTCTATCAGCTTTTAAAGAAAAAAAGTTACGAAGAAATATCAGTCAGTCAGATTTGTCAGGTGGCCGATATCAATCGTGGTACGTTCTATCTTCATTTCATTGATAAGGACGACCTGCTCGAGAAAAGTATCAGTCATGAAATGCAGGAATTGGTCGAATACTGTGAAGGAAATGGTGAAACGAGTAATCAGCTAAAATTAGAAAAGACGTTTGAATATATCACAGAACATCGTGAAGAATTGAGACGATTGCTTGGCGCAGATAAGCAAGGATTCTTTGCTCAGTTTCAAATTGAATATTTGATGGAGCAAATGACAGATCAATCGCCGTTAACAAGCATTTTCTTTGCCCATGGACTTGTTGGATTGCTGGAATATTACTTGATGAATGATATATCTGAGGTTGAAATATCTGAGGAGTTGGAAAAGTTGACCTATTCCTTTCGTTAAGGGGATCTATTTTCTTCAAGGATATTTAGTAGAAATTTAAAAAGAAAAGGGTTACAATGTAAATGGTTTATACCAATTTCGGGAGGGATTTTTTTGAAATCAAGAAAAGATGAAGTGTTAGAAGCATTGAGAGCAAATCCTAACGAACAAACGGCCCAAGAGTTGGCGGATCAAATGGGGGTTGACCGAACAAATGTCAGCCGCTACTTGAATGAATTGACAAAAGACGGTACTGTAAAAAAAATTGATGGACGCCCTGTGAAGTTTCAGGTGGTCACGGTGTCTTTGGAAAAACATATTAATTTTGAAAATCTGATTGGTCGTGATGAATCTCTTAAGAGTCAGATTCAAAAATCAAAAGCGGCTATTTTATATCCTCCGCGCGGATTGCATACCATCATTTTTGGTGAGACTGGAACGGGGAAGACGATGTTCGCGGAATGCATGTATCGTTTTGCCGTTTCTGCGAAGGTTTTGGATGATACTGCACCGTTTATTACATTTAATTGTGCGGATTATGCACAAAACCCGCAGCTTCTTTACGGCCATATTTTTGGAGTGAAGCGTGGTGCCTTTACTGGTGCGGAAGAAACACGGACTGGTTTGATGGAACAGGCCGATGGCGGAATTCTCTTTTTGGATGAAATCCATCGGTTGCCTCCAGAAGGACAAGAAATGCTTTTTACATTTATTGATAAAGGAACCTTTCGTTCTTTGGGCGACGGGCAGGAAAAGCAAGCCTCTGTTCAAATCATTGGGGCGACGACAGAGACAAGCTCAATGTTTTTATCCACATTCAATCGACGTATTCCGATGCAGATAGAGCTGCCCTCTTTAGCAGATCGATCGTTGGATGAACGACTGGCAATTATCAAAGAATTTCTGCAACAAGAAGCCAATCGTTTAATGCAGGAGATTGCGATTGATAAACGGAGTTTGTTGGCTTTCCTTCTATATAATGCTGAAGGAAATATCGGTCAGCTAAAACGAGACTTAAAATTGGTTTGTGCCAAGGCCTTTCTTCATCATCAAACCAATAGTGAATCTGAGAAATTGATGATTGTAGAAGAAGACCTGCCATTAGTCGTACAAAAAGGTCTGTTGCGGATGAATGAGGTTCAAGACAAATTGACGCCTTTCATGGATAAGAAAAATCTATATTTGACTTTGAAGCCAGGGACCGAAGAAGTTGTTTGGGGACAAGATCCAAATAAGGATATGGAAGTTTACCATTCGATTACTTATAAATTGGAGAAATTGGGTCGTGAAAATTTATCAGAGATCGATTTAGAAGAATTGATTTCTGATGATGTGGATCAGTATTTTGAGACCTATGTAGAGGAACTTTCTCATACGAATGCGTATCGAGAAATTATTTCCGATGATTTATGGAAACTGGTCAATGAATTGTATGATTTTGCCTCCAACCAAATGAATCGCGAATATGATGAAAAGGTTCGTTTTGCTTTTGCATTGCATATCAATTCGACAATAGAACGGATTCGCGGCAATCAATTCATTTCTCATCCCAATTTGAATGATATCCGCCGCAATTATTCCAAGGAGTTTCAATTAGCGATCGAATTTTCTAATCGAATCGAGGAAGCTTATGCGATCATGATCCCCTTAGATGAGATCGGATTTATCACGATGTTCCTAACCATGGACAATCAGGAAGAACAAAAAGTTGATGAACGGCAAGTCGCAGTACTAGTCGTCATGCATGGAAAGTCGACGGCTTCGAGTATGTTAGAAACCGTTCAGGAACTTTTAGGGACAACACATGGAATTGCTTTTAATATGCCGCTGACTTTGAATACTGAAAAAATGTATGGTCAAATCAAAAATTATATACAAAGCAAACGAGAGGAATTTTCGGAAGGGATTATTCTTTTGACCGATATGGGGTCACCAAATAACTTTGGCAATCTTATATTCCATGAAATGGGAATTCGTACGCGAGTGATATCAATGGCGAGTACAATGCTGGTATTGGAAAGTTTACGTTTGGCGACGTTGAATCGTTCGTTAGAAGAAATTTATACGAGTGTCATCTCGATGTTTCAAACGATGGTTCGCTTAGAGGAGCCTACGCCTAAGGATGAGAAGAAGGTCATCATCGTGGCTTGTTTTACTGGTGAGGGTGTGTCTAAGCGATTAAATGAAGTGGTCTCTCAGATCGTTAATTTGGAAGAATTTGAGATCATTCAGATGCAATCGCTGGAACGTGAAAGTTTTAAACATCGGATTGATCAATTGATTACTCATAAGGACATTGTCGCGATCGTAGGGACGATGGAGATTCATTACCAAAAGATTCCTTTTGTGCCGGCAATGAATTTATTTAAACGAGAAAAGATTTTAGAATTTCAGGATTTGTTAGGGAGCACAATCACGCTGCCAGAGATGGTGGATTCTCTAACCAAAAACTTTTCACCGGAGTTAGATGTCAAAACGTTGTTTCTATTAATTGATGATGTTTTGCAGCTGATCCGTAAAGATCAAGAGCTGATTATTGAAAATACAGCAATGCAGGCATTGAGTGTTCACATCGCCTTCTTGGTTGATAAAATCAAAAAAAGTGAAGAACGACCAAGTTTTGAGAATGTTAAATATTTTCATCAGCAGCATCAGTTACGATTTAATCAAACCGCGGCTAATCTGTCATTGATCGAAAAACAATTCGATGTTCGCTTTACTGAAGACGACATCGCTTACATCGTTAAGACGCTTGAAGATAATCGAGTTGAACTAGGATTGCACAGTGTGTAATCCTAGTTTTTTTGTGTGTAAGATGAAAACCTTATCACGACAGCTTGTGTGCGGCCAAAAAGTTGGCACGCGAATTGCTTTATATAAAGTGAACAATAAAAATATTAAGGAGTGTCAAATATGAAAAGAATTATGTTAGTTTGTGCAGCAGGAATGAGCACTAGTTTATTAGTAACAAAAATGGAAAAAGCATCAGAAGCAGCAGGATTAGAATCAGATATCTTTGCAGTCTCAGCATCAGAAGCAGATGCAAAATTAGAAGATGCAAGCAAACCAGTTGATGTTTTATTGTTAGGCCCACAAGTTCGTTTCATGAAAGGCCAATTCGAAACAAAATTAGCTGACAAAGGTATTCCAGTAGCAGTTATTGATATGAAAGATTACGGCATGATGAATGGCGAGGCTGTTTTAAATACTGCGCTAGAACTTATGAAATAGGAAGTAGAAGGGGAGCTAAGCAAATGAGCGAAACAATGAGTCAAGAACAATTAGAAGCAGTGATGGGGTTGATCATCAATGCCGGCAACGCGAAGAGCGATGCGATGGAGGCGATTCAAGCAGCTAAAGTAGGCGACTTCGCCCTAGCTCAAGAAAAACTTACCGCGGCAGATCAAGCTTTAGTTGAAGCCCATCATTCTCAAACAGGGCTGTTAACCGAAGAAGCGAGTGGCAATCCAATGACAGTAACTCTTTTGGCCGTTCACAGTCAGGACCACTTGATGACTAGTATCACCTTTAACGACATGGCTAAAGAAGTCGTTGATCTTTACAAACGTTTGGGGAACGAATAGGAAGTGATCCCATGAAATTAGCTCGTGATCAAGAATCGTTGAAAGCGATCACAGGTTTAATTGAATACGCTTTTAGAAAACAGCAAACAATCATTGATGATCCGCTCTTTTTATCCCGCTATGAACATGCAGATTGTTATGGTGTGTATCAAGAGGATGAATTGACTAATTTAGTTATGGCGAATCATTTTGAGATTCAACTTTTTCAGCAAAGAGTCAAAATGGCTGGTGTTGGTTACGTAGCCAGTTATCCAGAATACCGAGGCAAAGGCGGCATTAGCAGTATTATGGCCGAATTATTGTCTGATCTATACGAACAGGGCGTGGCGGTTTCTCAGCTAGCTCCTTTTTCAGAAGATTTTTATCGGCAATTTGGATATGAGCCTACAAGCCGCAGAAAAACATATCGCATTCCAGCACTAGCCTTTAGTTATTTGACAAGTGAAAGAAGGGGGAATGTCAAACGTGGAACCTGGCAGCAGATGAAGCCAACGATCCAATCAATATATCAGCATTTGCTGATGCAGCAGCAAGTCGGAACGGTTGTCCGTGAAGATTGGTGGTGGGAACGACTAAATGAGTATTACCCGCACCGTTTTTATGCCGTAGCTTACGATGATTCTGGTGCAGAGAAAGGCTATATTATCTATCGAATGCAAGGCAACACGCTAGTAGTAGATGAGCTCGTCTATGAGAACGAATTCGCGTTGCGAAAATTATTAACGTACTTGAAATCCCATGTCTCATCATTTGAAGAATTTCTTTATCACGCACCTGTTCATGAGATAATTGAAAAATGTTTTCGGGAACAAGAATACTTTACGATTACTTTAGAGCCTTACATGATGAGTCGAATTATTGACATTGAGCAATTATTACCGAAACTTCCGATTTACCAAAAAGAAATTATTTTAGAAGTAACTGAAGATAGAGAATGTCCTTGGAATGTTGGTAGCTGGCTTGTCAGTCAGGGGAGTTGTCAAAAAGTACAAAAAGCAGGCGATATAAAAGCTTCGATTCATGGATGGAGTGAATTATTATTGGGAGAATTAACCTTAGCAGAAGCACTGTTTCTCGGTAAGGCAACAGCCTCAAAAGGGTTTGAAGCTGAGATTTTTCCAAAAGGTCGACAAAGTTTTTACGATTATTTCTAAATAGGGGAAACAAAAAAATGGATAAATTTATCAATTTTATGGAGAAACACTTTATCCCGCATGCGTCAAAAATCGGGAACCAGCGTCATCTGATAGCAATTAGGGATGCATTTACAGTAACCATGCCGTTAATGATTTTAGGGGCATTAGCGGTAATGCTTAATAACTTGTCACTAAGTATTCCAGCATTTGGTAAGTTCATGAACGGCATTTTCGGTGGGGATTCTTGGACAGGTTTCGGCGGTGCTGTTTGGAACGGAACATTTGGTGTTCTATCAGTCTTCATCGCTTTCTTAGTTGCCTATAACTTAGCGCATCATTATGGTAAAGATCCAGTAGGTGCAGGGGTTGTATCCGTTGCTTCTTTCTTTACTTTAGGTGCAGCAACTAGCGGAATGAACTCTACGGGGTTGTTCGTAGCGTTGATCGTAGGTATCATCGTTGCAGAAGTCTTCACTCGTTTAGTTGGTAATGAAAAGCTAGTTATCAAAATGCCAGATGGTGTGCCACCAGCAGTTGCTCGTTCATTCGCATCTTTATTCCCAGCGATGATCACTGTTTCAATCTTTGGTTTGATCGCAGCGATTATAGCCGGATTTGGTGTTAAAGATATGTTCGCTGAATTCTATGCATTGGTTCAAGAACCATTCATGGGCTTAGCTAACTCTTACGGTTCAGCACTTTTGATTGCTTTTATTACACCATTCTTGTGGTTCTTTGGATTACATGGTGCCAACATGATCGATCCGTTCATGCAAGCAATTAACGCACCAGCGATTGAAGCGAATGCTAATGCATTAGCAGCAGGAAAAGCAGCACCGTATATTGTTAACAAACCATTCGTCGATTCATTTGTAAATATGGGTGGTACAGGGGTAACAATTGGTTTAATCATCGCTATCTATCTAGTTGGACGTAAGAATAAACCATTTATGGTTGTAAACAACTTGGCTGCAGCACCGGGTATTTTCAACATCAATGAACCATTGATGTTCGGTTTACCGTTGGTATTGAATCCAATTATGTTTATTCCATTCATCTTGACACCTATGATCTGTATTTCAACTGCGTACTTTGCAACAAGCTTTGGCTGGGTGCCAGCAGCAACGGTTATGCCACCATGGGTAACACCACCAATTATTGGCGGTTTCTTGGCTACTCAAAGCTTCTCAGGAGCAATTTTAGCGGCAGTTAACTTGGTTATCTCAATCGTTATGTATGTACCATTCGTATCATTAGCAACAAGACAAGAACTAAAAAAAGTATCTGAAGCATAAGATTTATCTGGGGGGGTTATGGATCACTTGATCCCTAACCCTCTTTATCAATTTCTCTGTATTAAAAAAAGAAATAAATACCTTATTACGAGTTAGGATGTCAGTTCTACTTTGAATTTTTAAATCATTAGTAGAATGATATGCGTGACGAGCATCAAACTTATTTTTCTTAAAAGAAAAATAAATACCTTATTACGAGTTAGGAGATCTACAATGAAAACTTTTCCAAATAATTTCTGGTGGGGCGCTGCAACATCTGGCCCACAAAGTGAAGGACGCTTTAACAAAAAACATGCCAATGTCTTCGATTATCATTTTGAGATCGAACCGGAAAAATTCCACAATCAAGTCGGACCGGATGTCGCATCAAACTTTTACAACAGCTACAAAGAAGATATTCAGATGATGCACTCGATCGGTATGAATAGTCTGCGTACGAGTATCCAATGGAGTCGCCTGATTGATGATTTAGAAACAAATACTGTTAATCAAGATGCTGTAGACTTTTATAATAATGTGATTGATGCAATGGTGGCTGAAGGTATGACTCCAGTCATGAATCTGCATCACTTTGACTTGCCGGTAGAATTATATGATAAATATGGCGGTTGGGAATCGAAAAAGGTTGTAGATTTATATGTTGGCTTCGCAGAAAAATGTTTTGAATTATTCGGTGATCGAGTGAAATTCTTTGCAACACATAATGAACCGATGGTTGTAGTAGAGGGCGAATACCTATTCCAATTTCACTATCCTAATATCGTGGACGGGAAAAAGGCAGTACAAGTAGCCTATAATTTGAATTTGGCTTCGGCTAAAGCAATCCAAGCATTCCGCAAATTAGCTATCAAAGATGCACAAATTGGTACGATTCTAAATCTAACGCCAACTTATGCAGCTTCAGAGGCAGCAGAAGATCAAGAAGCAGCACGAATCGCTGAACTTTGGAACAACAAAATGTTCTTAGAGCCAGCAGTTTATGGTCATTTCCCTGCTGAGTTGGAAGAGCTGTTAACAAAAGACAAAGTTTTATGGGAAACAACGGATGAAGAAAAAGAAATCTTGAAGAACAACACAGTTGATTTTCTAGGCGTTAACTTCTATCATCCAAATCGCGTGAAAGCACCTGATGTGGCGCCGAACTCTGTGGGTGAATGGATGCCGGATCGTTATTATGATGCTTATGATATGCCGGGTCGTCGTGTGAACTTAGACCGCGGTTGGGAAATTTATCCAAAAGCACTTTATGATATCGCTGTGAACATCAAAGAAAATTATAAGAACATTCCATGGTACGTGTCTGAAAACGGCATGGGTGTTTCAAATGAAGAGCGCTTCAAAAATGCTGATGGTATAATCGAAGATGATTATCGAATCGATTTTGTGCAAGAACATTTGGAATGGCTGCATAAAGGAATCGAAGAAGGTTCTAATTGCTTTGGCTACCACATGTGGACACCAATTGACTGCTGGTCTTGGTTAAATTCTTACAAAAACCGTTATGGTTTTATTTCAAACAATATTCATACCCAAATCAAGACAGTGAAGAAATCTGGTTATTGGTTCAAAGAGGTAACTGACAAAAATGGTTTAGTAGACTAACCCAAAGAGGAGGAAAATAATTGAAACGTGAACTAGGTATTTCGGTATATCCCGACCATAGCGATCCGCAGGCGGACCGTGATTACATTAAAAAAGCAGCAGAGCTTGGCTATTCTAGAATTTTTATGAGCATGCTGGAAGTGACTGAGGGAAAAGAAAAGGTCGGCGAAAAATTTGGCGGCATTATCCATTACGCGAAAGATTTAGGATTTGAAACAGTCTTGGACATCGCGCCCTCAATTTTTGATGATCTAGGAATTTCCTACGATGATTTAAGCTTTTTTGCAGAGCTTGGCGCAGAAGGCATTCGTTTGGATGAAGGCTTTGATGGAAACAAAGAGGCCATGTTGAGTTACAATCCAGAAGGTTTGGCGATTGAATTGAACATGAGCAACAATGTCGCTTATCTTGATAATATTTTGTCTTATGAAGCGAATGAACCATTTATTTATGGCTGTCACAATTTTTATCCACAAGAAGGTTCTGCTTTGCCATATGATTTCTTTATCAGCTGCAGCGAACGCTTCAAAGGTCATGGTATCAAAACAGCGGCATTTATTACTAGTCATGATGCTGAATATGGTCCTTGGGATATTAATGATGGTCTGCCAACGTTAGAAATGCATCGTCATTTGCCGATTGATTTGCAGGCACGTCACATGTTTGCGACTGGCTTGATTGATACGGTGATTATCGGAAATGCGTATGCTTCTGATGAAGAATTAGAAAAAGTCGCAGCTGTTGATCGCTATAAATTAAGTCTAGGTATCGAATTTGTACCGGATGCAACAGAAGTAGAACGTAAAATCGTTGCTGATCCAAAACATTTCCGCCGCGGCGATATTACGGCGACTGCTGTTCGTTCGACCATGGTTCGGGTAAAATATGGCGATGTTGCAAATCCTGTTCACGACAATACACAAGAATTTCAGGTTGGAGATGTCGTAGTCGGTAATGATGATTTTGGAAAATACAAAAATGAATTACAAATTGTCTTGGAACCGCATAGTGATTCACGGAAAAATTTAGTTGGTAAAATTCCACAAGAAGAGTTGATTATGCTAGACTTTTTGAAGCCGTGGACAAAATTCAAATTTGTTTCTAAAAACTAAATTTGATAGGTATGATAAAAAGATGAAAGTTCTTTATTGACAAACCCGATAAAGGCGTGTAAAGTATGACTCAACTTAATCAAACGACAATGAAAAGAAGAGTAGCAATTTATTTGTTCCAAGAGAGTCTCTGGTTGGTGGGAAGAGACAGCAATCAATTGTGAACCACATCTTTGAGTCGATCAGCTGAAATCAGTAGGTTGGTCCGGGAGAGCCCGTTAGCGCAGAGGTCAGATTGACCAGTTGAGATCGTTTGTTGTGAGACGACGATAAAAAAAGGTGGAACCACGTATTTACGTCCTTTAGCCCTAGCGGCTAAAGGACTTTTTTTATTTCACCGACTGGACACTGACCTATCGAGGTTCTTTTCGTGAGAAAGGAACAAAGATGAGGTGGAACCACGTGTAAAACGTCCTCTGGTAGAGATACCAGAGGGCGTTTTTTTGCGAGTTACGCTTTTCGCAGTTTATTCAGAATACGAGCACTATTCACAGTATCTGAATAAATTATTGAGCGAATAGTTTAGCGGAATCGTATGCGTACGACAATAGAAATCTTTTTCTGTATTTTAGAAAAAGATTACCCAAACTGGAGCTGGCTAGAATTGTCAATGGGTCTAGTTGGATAGTATGCGTGGTGAGGTTAAAATTATTTTTCACGCCTTTTGAAAAATAATTTCATTAGTGGAAGCTAGCTGTCAATTACGCTATTCTGCCTAAACTGAAATCAACGGAGTCAAGATTAAGAAATTCGAAAGGCCGTACAACTTTCGATAACATGGAGGGATATTGGGATGAATTATTTGATCGAGGTCATGCCGCAATTATTACAGGGGGCATTGATTACACTGAAATTATTTGCTTATACGATATTGGGCTCATTGCCGCTGGGAATTTTATTATCGTTTGGGCTAGCGAGTCGTTTTAAACCATTACAATGGATTTTACGTTTTTATGTTTGGATCATGCGCGGTACACCATTATTATTGCAATTAATATTTGTATTTTATGGATTGCCATTAATGGGAATTATTTTTGATCGTTTTGAAGCCGCACTCTTCGCATTCGTTTTGAACTATGCTGCTTATTACGCCGAAATTTTTCGCGGCGGGATTCAATCAATTCCATTGGGTCAATATGAGGCATCAAAAGTGATCGGTTTAACGCCTGTCCAAACAATTACACGAATTATTATTCCTCAGGTTGTAAAAATCGTTTTACCGTCTGTTGGTAATGAAGTCATCAACTTGGTAAAAGATACATCCTTGGTTTATATCCTTGGATTATCAGATGTCATGCGGGCTGGTAAAATCGCGATGGAACGAGATACCACCTTATTACCATTATTTGGAGTAGCAATTATTTATTTGGCACTGACAGGTGTGACGTCAGTTATCCTGAAACAACTAGAGAATCGTTTGAACTATTATCGTTAGGCGGGTGGAAAAAATGATTGAATTAAAAAATGTAAATAAATCTTTTGGCAGTAAAAAAGTTATCAATAATTTAGATCTGGTTATTCCAGATGGACAAATATTAGCAATCGTTGGTCCTTCCGGTGGAGGAAAGACGACGCTGCTGAGAACCTTGGCTGGGTTAGAAACAACGGACAGCGGAACATTTTTATTGGATGGAGAGCCTTTTGATCCAACGAGCTCTAAAGAACAGGAGCAAGTGGTGGGCGTTGTTTTCCAAGATTTCCAACTATTTCCGCATTTGAGTGTATTAGACAATATCACGATCGGTCCGCGTCTAGTGTTGAAACAGGACAAAGAAACCTATACGAATAAGGCTCAACATTTAGCGAGTCTGTTAGGGATTGAGGAATTGTTGAGTAATTATCCTTATCAACTATCTGGCGGGCAAAAACAACGGTTGGCGATTGCTCGTGCTATGGCGATGAATCCCAAAGTGCTGGCCTATGACGAACCAACAAGTGCGTTAGACCCTGCGTTGCGTCAACAAGTAGCAAGTCTGATTTTAGAGTTGAAAGCTGATGGGGTCACACAGATTGTCGTAACCCATGATTTAGTATTTGCTGAAGAGATCGGGGATCATGTTTTGAAGGTAGAACCAATTAAATAAAATTGATTTGGTAGTGAGACTCAGTATTCTTTTTTTGAGTTTAAACATAAAGACAACACTAGGAGGAGAAAGTATGAAATTGAAAAAAATTGTTTTGGGAATGGTAGCGGTAGTAACTTTAGTAACTTTAACAGCTTGCGGCAAGAAAGAAGCCAGCGGTGACGACAGTTGGAAAACGATTGAGAAAGATAAAAAAGTGACGATTGGTTTAGATGATACTTTTGTTCCAATGGGCTTTAAAGATGAAGACGGAAAAATTGTCGGGTTCGATGTCGATTTGGCTAAAGCTGTCTTCAAAGAATACGATATTAAAGCAGAATTCCAACCGATCGATTGGTCTATGAAGGAAAATGAATTAGAAAACGGCACAATTGATTTGATTTGGAATGGATACACAGTAACAAAATCACGGGAAAAGAAAGTGTTGTTTACTGATCCTTATGCACAAAATGAACAAGTTTTAGTAACTAAGAAAGACAGTAATATTACTAAAGCGGAAGACATGAAGGGGAAAATCCTTGGTGCACAAGAAGGATCCTCTGGCTACGAAGCTTTTAACAACCAAGCGAAAACGCTGAAAGATATTGTTAAAGATAATGATGCTACTTTATATGCTAGCTTCAATGAAGCAATGATCGACCTTGAAAATGGCCGAATTAACGGACTATTGATCGATAAGGTTTATGCTGATTATTATCTAAAACAAGCCAATAAGCTAAACGATTATAATATTTTCAGTGTTGGGTTCAAAAATGAGAACTTTGCGGTTGGTGCCCGTAAAGGTGATAAAGAGTTAGTCAAGAAAATCAACAGTGCCTTCAAAGAATTACAGGAAAATGGAAAATACGGAGAAATTTCGAAAAAATGGTTTGGCGAAGAATTGTCTTTACCGAAAGAGTAAGCAGAAAATCTCTCTAAAACTGGACGTTAACAGCGATGTTGGGTTCGTTTTACCATTAAACTACGCAAACTTTATTTATCCATAAAGAAAAGGCGAGCAAAACTTTTGTTCGCCTTCTTTTTTTTGTATAATGGTACAGAATGGAAAGAGGGATAACATGGCGCAAAAAAAGCGTACAAAGAAAAAAAGAAAAACTAAAAAGCAAAAACAACTACAAGAACAGCGCCTGATTATCGGGATTGGGCTTTTATTTATTTTATTTGCGGTCTTCGCTTTATTTAAGCTGGGCTTCTTAGGCAACTTGATTGCGAATGTCTTACGCTTAGTCGGCGGAAACACGTATCAGTTTTTAGCACTGTTATTGGGCCTATACGGGGCGCTGCTTGTGGCGAAAAATACTAAGTTGCGATTGACAAAAACGCGACGTTGGATTGGGATTGGCGTCTTTTATCTCGGCGTTTTATTGATTCTTCATGCACGTCTGTTTGTAAATGTGGAAAGCAAAGATCCTAATATTTTGAAGACAACGTGGGATCTTTTAATGACAGATTTCTTAGGAAATCAAATTACGCAAAATGTCGGCGGCGGGATGCTAGGTGCGGCACTCTATAATTTGACTCACTTCTTAGTGTCGCAGGTCGGCAGCTATTTGATCGCCGGTTTGTTATTAATCCTCGGTATTTTCTTGTTCAGTCTCCTTGAGTTTAATCAAGTGACGGATTATCTAGGTAGTTTTGTGGATAAGCTGCAGGAAAAATTCTCCGAATCGGATGAAAAGAAAGCCTTGCGAACTGCTAAAAAAGAAGAACGTCAGGCTGAAAAAGCCCAAGCCAAAGCTGAAAAGCAAGCGGCGGAAAAGGCTAAGTTGGAAGCTGAACGAGCAGAACGCGAGAAGAAAAATATGGTTCGTTCGTTGACACCTGGCGAGCAGTTAGCGAAAGAAAATCAGGAACAGATAGTCAGTGAGCCAGAACAAATGACTTTAGTACCGATCGAGGGCTTCCAAGAAAATCTGGAAACATCAGAGGCACCGATGCCCGCGAAAAAACCTCAGCTTGCTGAAGAAGAAATCGATGATCCTGGTGATTTGGAATTTGAGATCAATGCGGAACCGGAAGATCATGATTATCAATTACCGCCTTCAACTTTACTAGACTCGATACCAGCGGCGGATCAAAGCGATGAATACAAAAAAATCGAACAGAATATCAAAGTGTTGGAAAAAACCTTCAACAGTTTTGGCGTGGATGCCAAAGTTGTCAAAGCCAGCTTAGGTCCATCGGTGACTAAATTCGAAGTACAGCCGGCTGTCGGGGTGAAAGTTAGCAAGATCGTTAATTTGACCGATGATATTGCTTTGGCTTTAGCGGCAAAAGATGTACGGATGGAAGCACCGATTCCCGGGAAATCCTTGATTGGGATCGAAGTACCTAACAGTACGATCAGCATGGTTTCTTTCCGCGATATTATCGAAGCTCAACCCAATCATCCAGACAAATTATTAGAAGTACCGCTGGGACGTGATATTTCTGGAATGGTTCAAACCGCTGATTTATCCAAAATGCCTCACTTGTTAGTAGCGGGCTCAACTGGTAGCGGGAAGTCGGTTTCAATTAACGGCATCATCACCAGCATTTTGATGCGGGCGAAACCTAATGAAGTGAAGCTAATGATGATCGACCCGAAAATGGTTGAGTTGAATGTCTATAATGGTATTCCTCACTTATTGACACCTGTTGTGACCAATCCGCGGAAAGCGGCCCAGGCGTTGCAAAAAGTTGTTCAGGAAATGGAAGAACGTTATGAAAAATTTGCGGCTACTGGAGTTCGTAATATTTCCGGATTCAACGAATTAGTGATTCAGAAAAATATGGAGGATGGACAAAATCGTCCAATCTTGCCGTTCATTGTTGTGATTGTAGATGAGTTGGCAGACCTGATGATGGTCGCAAGTAATGAAGTCGAAGACGCGATTACTCGACTGGCACAAATGGCGCGGGCTGCCGGAATCCATATGATTCTTGCAACACAACGTCCTAGTGTGGATGTCATTACAGGGATTATTAAGGCGAACGTTCCTTCACGGATTGCTTTTGCTGTTTCAAGCGGAACGGATTCTCGGACAATCATTGATGGCAATGGTGCTGAAAAACTTTTAGGTCGAGGAGATATGCTGTTCTTGCCGATGGGTGAAAATAAACCTATTCGTGTACAAGGAGCATTTATTTCAGATCACGAGGTGGAACGCGTAGTTGAATTTGTTTCGGATCAGCAAGAAGCGCATTATGAAGAGAAAATGATGCCGACAGAAGAAACGACCTCATCACCATCGGAAACACCACAGGATGAGTTGTATGAGGACGCTAAAGCACTGGTGGTTGATATGCAGACTGCTAGTATCTCTCTCTTGCAGCGACGTTTCCGGATCGGCTACAATCGAGCAGCACGAATCGTAGATGAATTAGAAGAACATGGCGTAATCGGACCATCTACTGGCAGCAAACCACGTGAGGTCTTCTTGCAGAAGGCTGAAGAAGAACCTGAAAATCCATTAGATGAATAGAAAAAGCTTTGCCAAAATTTTTTTGGCAAGGCTTTTTTTTATTTTTATTAATTGCACATATGTGCAAAACAGCGGTGACTTTCGATGGAGGAGTTCCTTTTCTAGGGAATCTTATTTTTTTAAGGTATTAACGAAAAACGTTGCTGCTGCAAGCTTTATTTGAACAAAACAACCATTCAAATAGATCTAAAGTGATCACGATGAATAAATTTCAACATTAATGTGTAACTTTCATGTGTTATACAATAGAAAAAACCTGTGCTATCTTTTTGTTAGATTGATAAGCGCTTACAATTGGAGGAATAAAAAATGAAAGGATTGAATCCACGGCAGAAAAAATTGATCCATTTACTTGTTCAGAATGAAAACTATATGCCAGTCTCCTTTTATTCCCAGCAGTTAGAAAAATCGAGTCGAACGATTTATTCTGACCTAGAAAAAATTCAAGTTTTATTAGCCGATGAATCACTTGTTTTAGAAAAGAAACCACGAATCGGCATTCAATTAAGAGGATCGGTTGAAGAAAAAATGCGATTTCTGGAAAGAATCACGGGGAGTTTGACAGAGATTGTCATTGGAACACAGGAGCGGCAATGGCAGATCGCCAAACGTTTAATGATTGATGATGAGGTAGTGACGCAACAAATGCTGGGACAGCAATTTCATGTGAGTCCAAGTTCAATTGCGAATGATTTGGAAAAGATCAGTGAGAATTATCGCATCAGACTGACAGCCTCGAAACGTGGAACAAAACGTATCGGCAATGAGGAAGAAATACAGAATGGTCTCTTTCGTTTTTGTGAAGACTATTTGGAGGCTCGCGGGATTGACACAGAACAGCTCTTTCATGAGGAAGCACAAAAAATTTTACTTGAGTTGTTTCCGCAACAATTAGTGGAAATAATTGTTGAACAGGTTGAAGATTTAAAAAGGCAAAACGACTTCCTGCTTCCAGAACAATATGTTAAATCATTGCTTATTCGCTTACTTGTTTTCTGTTTCCGTTTAACGAAGAACGGACATATTGAAGAAAAAGAATTTCTATTTGATCAAATCAAAATGATCGACACCTATTTGATCGCTAATGAGCTGCTTGAGCATGTCGCTTCAAAAATGGTTTGTCACTATGACGAAGAAGATATTTCTTATGTGAATCGGCAATTGGTCGGTTACGGTGTCAAACCTAACACCAAAGAACGAAACAATTACGAAAAGTACGCAACGACTATTCAAAAGATTTTAAAAAATATGAGTGAAATCATGCAGGTTGATTTTCTGGCTGATCAGCAATTAACGGAGCGGTTCGCTAGTCATTTTATCCCAATGATCTATCGTTTGAAAATGGGCATTGCCATTACGAATCCTCTGGTTGAAGAAATCCGGAGTCAATATGCCATTACCTTTAGTGCGACGTGGTATGCGTTAGCTAACGTGGAAGGCAAATTGGGTGTTCATTTCAATGATGAGGAAGTGGCGCTGGTAGCCATGTATTTCCAGGTGTCACTGGAGAAAAGTAAAAATGGAAAGAAAATTTTGATTGTTTGTCCCAATGGAATCGGCACGTCAGAATTAATCTTCAATAAGATCAAACGTATCCTGCCAGCACAAGATATCGCTGAGATCACAACTATCGATAAACTTTACAAGAAAAATTTGGACAATGTAGACTTGATCATTTCTTCTATTCGACTGAACGATGTCCACAAACCGATTATCAAAGTCTCGACATTGGTTACGCAAGAAGATATCAAAAATATTACTACGCTTTACTCGAACTTATTCTATTCAGAAGAGTCGGATGAAACGGAAAAATTAGACTTTCCATTTTTGAAAGAAGTGATTGATCTGGAGTTTATTCACACACAAAAATGTTTTTCAGATAAACAAACTTGTTTAAATTGGATGATCACTCAATTGGAGAAACAGCAGATAGTTACTAACGCATTCCGTAAAGAAGTTTTTGATCGCGAAGAAATTGGAGAGACAGCACTGGCAACAGGGGTAGCTATTCCTCATGCCGCGCCCCAAAATGTTTTGAAGACGAAAATCTCGATTGTTACTTTGGCTGATCCGATTGTTTGGGATCAACGGAAGGTTCATTATGTCTTGCTGATGTGTATCGCAAAGAGTGATCGTAAACTTGTGCGTGGTGTAATCACTGATATTCATAAAATTGTTCAATCTGAAAAACAGTTAAATCGCTTTTTTGCTAAAAGGGCGGCAGAAGAAATTTATAACGATATTACTAGGAGGTAGAGAAATGGAAATAATCAGTGAAGAATTAATCGATTTAGCAATAGATGCTGATTCCAAAATGACGGCTATCAATGTTTTGGCCGATCGAATCAATCAAGCCGGACGGTTGCATGATCATGCCGGTTATATCGAGAGCGTGGTAGAACGAGAGAATTTGACAACAACAGGGATCGGTTTCGGAATTGCGATTCCCCACGGAAAAAGTGTTCATGTCAAAGAAACGACAGTGGCTTTTGGCCGCTTAAAAAATAAAGTTGATTGGCAAAGTTTAGATGGGGAAAATGTTGGTTTAGTCTTTTTACTAGCAGTACCAGAAGAGTGCCAAGGAGATCAGCACTTGAGAATTATTGCGGGATTATCTAGAAAATTAGTCCATCAAGAATTTCGAGATACATTGCAGCAAGCTTCAAGTGATCAAGAAATCGTCAATTTGTTAAATGATAGTTTAGCGGGTGTCGTTGCTTAGGAAGTAATTTAAAAAGGAGAGATTATTTATGAAATTAGTCGCTGTAACAGCTTGTCCATCTGGGGTAGCCCATACATATCTTGCTGCGGAAAGTTTAGCCGTCGCTGCTAAAAAGAATGAGGTAGAGATCAGTGTCGAAACGCAAGGATCAATTGGAATTGAAAATGAATTGACGATGGATCAGATCAATGGTGCGGATGCGGTGATTTTAACCAATAACATCGGAATCAAAAATGAAGAACGCTTCAAAGGCAAACCGGTTGTTCGTGTGAGTGCTGGAGACTGCATTAATAAGGGAGAAGCGATCGTCAAAAAAATCCAACAGAAATTGGCGAAATAGGAGGAATCGGGATGATTGAGCTATTAAAAGATACAAGAAAAAATATGATGACGGGTGTTTCATATATGATTCCTTTCGTCGTTGCAGGCGGGATTTTATTGGCATTAAGTGTTTTGCTTTCAGGAAATGCTTCTGTGCCGGATAAAGGCTGGTTAGCAGACATTGCCAATATTGGAATTACTGGTCTGGGGATGATGGTACCAATTCTATCTGGTTATATCGCGTTTTCAATGGTTGATCGACCGGGGCTTGCACCTGGGATTATCGGCGGGTTGATTGCGAGTAATATCGGTGCAGGGTTTTTAGGAGGAATTTTATCAGGGATCGTAGCTGGGGTTGTCGTTTTCTATTTAAAGAAAATCAAATTGCCTTCAAGCTTACGGTCACTCGGTCCAATTTTCATCATTCCTTTGTTTGGAACATTGATCGTGGGTGTTTTGATGTATGGAGTGATTGGGCAGCCGATTGCCGCATTGATGACTGCGTTAACGAAATGGTTAGAGTCAATGGGGACAGGAAATCTAGTTGTACTTGGACTGGTATTAGGTGCGATGATCGCTTCTGATATGGGAGGCCCCATCAATAAAGTGGCCTTTAGCTTTGGTTCCGCAATGGTTGGAACAATCAATCCTGCGACCGGCTTACCTAGTGCTACTGCTTTAACGATTATGGCAGGGATTGGCGACAATTGTTGCACCGAAAAAATTCACCGTTGAAGAAAGAAATTCGGGAAAAGCCGCGATCGTCATGGGATTAGTAGGAATTTCAGAAGGTGCGATTCCTTTTGCTGCAGCAGATCCGTTACGTTGTATTCCGGCCAATATGATCGGCAGTGCAATTGGTGCGGCGATAGCGATGGTGTTAGGTGCAGGAAATCCAGCGCCGTGGGGCGGTTGGATCGTTGCTCCGGTAGCACAAAATCCACTAGTCTATATTCTCGGCACAGTGGTCGGTTCAGTCATTACGGCCGGAATTGTGATCGCGTTGAAAAAACCAATCGCTGATGAGGATGTTCAAGCAGTTGGTCTTGATGATGACTTTGATTTAGACATTGAAATTATGTAGTAAAAAATGTGTCGAGTGTATTCGGCACATTTTTTTAGACCAAAATTAGTTTTGCGTATGCGCTGATCATTCGCTCATAATCGAGCGGCAAACCTTTGCTGGTGATCACTACGTCGATTTCTGACCAAGGAGCCACTTGTACAAGTGAGGTTTTTTCAAATTTCGTTTGATCCAGCAGTACGATTTTTTTAGTAGATTTTTTCAGCATTCGTCGTTTGGCTTCGGCGTCGATCAAAGAAGATGTACAAAAGCCTTTGCGATTTTTTACACCGCTGGAACCAAAAAAGCATAGGTCAAAATGAATATCGGGAAGAATTTCATTTCCGCTGTTGCGAAAAGCCATATCAGCAGGAGAGTACTCACCGCCAAAACAAAAGAGCTTGTGATGTCCATTTGCGAGTTGCGTGATGGACGCGAGCGAACCGGTAAAAATTTGCTTTTCTTTTAACGGCAAGATTTTTTTTGCTAAAAGCGCTAGTGTACTGCCTTGGTCTAAGCCAATCGAATAATCTTCATTCGTAATGAGAGCTAAAGCAGCTTGTGTGATCCGATCCTTTTCAGGAAACTGCGTGGTCCGTTGAAAGACGGGTGCCAACTCTTTTTCCTTTACTAAAGTCGCTTTGCCATGCTGCTTTTTCAAAACGCCTTCTTTGGCAAGGTACGTTAAGTCTTTGCGAATAGTTTCGTCGGAGACTTGAAATGTTTTCACTAAATCGCTGACTTTGAGTTCATTTTGCTGATATAAAAGTTCGGTAATTTCTTTGCGGCGTTGAGCGATTTCGACAGCCTTCATGCAGAGCCCTCCTTTTTAACAACCGTAGCATGGGATTCCAACAAAAACAATTCAAAACTTGGGAAAAAGTGAACAAATCCAACTTTTTGATTGTATTTCAAAGAATCGTATAGTTTCAAACGTAAAAAGTTTCTATACTAAAAATGAAAAGAAGAGATCGAGAGGAGTAAAGGAAATGGGAACAGGAGTAATTAACCAAGAGAAGAATATTGCAAACGTGGTAGTTAAAGGAACTCCGCGTATTCAAATGATGAAGGATCATTTATTTAAAGAAAAGCGTCAAATTTCACTAGAACGTGCATTACTTTACACTGAAAGTTATCGTCAAACGGAAGGGGAACCAACGATCCTGAGACGAGCAAAAGCGGTGGCACATATTTTAGCAAATGTAGAAATCAGTATTCGTGAGGGCGAGCTGCTGGTAGGAAATCGAACTGTTCGTCCGCGATCGGGGATTCTTTCACCTGAGATGGACCCGTATTGGATTATGCAGGAGATCGATACGATCGCTACACGACCGCAGGATCAATTTGAATTTACCGAAGCTGACAAAAAGGTTTATCGCGAAGAATTATATCCCTATTGGGAAAAGCGTTCGATGAAGGATTTTATCAATAGCGAATTGACAGATGAGGTGAAAATAGCCTTAAAGGATGACGTTTTTAAATTGAACCAAACCGATAAGGGACAAGGCCATATCATTATGGATTTTCCTGGGATATTATCCCAAGGTATTGGAAGCTATCTGGATCGCTTGAATGAAAAAATAGTTGCAGAGCCGGAGAACAACTTTTATCAAGCAGGAAAAATAATGTTTGCTGCGATGCGAGATCATTTTTTACGCTATGGAGATCTGGCAGAAGAAATGAGTAAAAATGAAAGTGAACGATTACGGCAACAAGAACTGCAAACAATTGCGAAAATGTGCCGCAGGCTGAGTACAGAAAAACCTACAACCTTTTATGAGGCGCTGCAATTATTGTGGATGACCAGTATTGTTGGGCAATATGAATCGAACGCTTCTTCGCTGTCTTTAGGGCGAATGGATCAATATTTATATCCATTTTATGAGGCATCTCTGCAATCAGGCACTGAAAAAGATTTTCTATACGAAGTACTGGGTGACTTTTATATTAAGACAAATGATGTGGTTCTTTTACGTTCTGAGAGCAGTGCTAAGTGTTTTGCGGGCTTTCCAACTGGTTACACGGTTGTTTTAGGCGGACTGGATGAATTAGGTCATACAGCAGTCAATCCTTTATCGTTTATCATGTTAGAGCTTTATCATGAAATATTACTGCCGCAGCCTAACTTATCAGTCAGAATGAATGAATTGATCCCAAGACGCTTCTTGTTAAAAACAGTTGAAACGATTCGTCTAGGAACGGGAATTCCACAATTATTCAACGATGAAGTTTGCGTCCCCGCCTTTTTAAGTAAAGGAGTATCGCTCGATGATGCACGCGATTACGCAACAGTCGGCTGTGTGGAGACCTCGATTCCCGGAAAAACATATGGATTGCACGACATCGCGCTTTTCAACTTATTGCGAATCATGGAGCTGAGTATGTATGAGTTAAGGAATAAACAGGACTTAACTTATAATCAACTGGTAGAAACGATCGAAGAAAAAATCGATTATTATGTGGAGCTGGTGGTCAAAGGATCGAACATTGTTGATTTGGGGCATCGACATTATGCCCCGACGCCATTTTTATCCGTCTTGATTGATGACTGTTTGGAAAATGGGAAAGATGTTACCGAGGGTGGTGCGCGTTATAACTTTTCTGGAGTACAAGGAATCGGTGAAGCCAACTTAAGCGATTCAATGTATGTCATCAAAAAAATGATCTTCGAAAATAAAGAAATGAGCTTTGGCTACTTGGTAGATGCGTTGGAGTCAAACTTTACGGGTGAATATGCTGATCTACAAAATCATGTGATCCAAGATTTTGAGAAATTTGGTAACGATGATGAAGAGCTCGATATTATCGCAGCAAAATTATTTAGACACTATGCCAAAGAATTAGAAAAATATGAAAATGTTCGAGGCGGTCAATTCATTCCTGGAGCTTATACGGTTTCAGCCCACATTCCTTTAGGTGAGGCAGTCGGTGCAACACCTGATGGACGTAAGGCACAAGAACAATTAGCGGATGGCGGATTATCACCAATAGTTGGTCGTGATCACTTAGGGCCAACGGCGGTGTTAAAATCTGTCAGCAAATTGGATAATTACCTAACTGTAAATGGCAGCTTATTGAATCTGAAGTTTCAGCCGAACACGTTAAAAGGGCAACAGGGATTAAATAAATTCGCCGACTTCTTGCTGGCGTTTACTAAATTAAAAATTCAGCATGTCCAATTCAATGTACAATCGAAAGAAACCCTATTAGCGGCGCAAAAACATCCAGAGAAATATTCAGGATTATTGGTTCGAGTGGCCGGGTACAGTGCTTTCTTCGTTGATTTGAATAAACAAATTCAAGACGATATCATCGCGCGTGTTGAACATCAATTGTAGGATGAGGGATAAAAATGGATCAAGGATTGGTTTTTAATATTCAGCGCTATTCCGTTCATGATGGCGGCGGCATTCGGACATTGATTTTTTTAAAAGGCTGTCCGCTACGCTGTCCATGGTGTTCAAATCCAGAGTCGCGAAAAAAAGTCGAACCGGCTAAATGGAAAAAGAATGGAAAGACGGAGACAATCGGAGAATGGCGTTCAATTGATGAGTTGTTGGATGAAGTGTTGAAGGACGAAATCTTTTATCGTACCTCTGGCGGCGGAGTGACTTTATCCGGCGGAGAAGTCTTGATGCAAGCAGAATTTGCCGGCGAATTTTTACGGGAATTGAAAGCTCTGGGTATTCACACGGCTATTGAGACGACTGGGTGTTTTCCAGTTGAACGATTAAAAAAAATCAGCCCTTATGTTGACCAAGTATTATTTGATTTAAAAATTATCGATCGCTCTGAGGCAAAAAATGTCATTGGACTAGATCCTGAAACGGTTCGAGAAAACTTTGATTATCTGTTGACGCAAGAACAAGTTCAAGTGATTCCGCGAATTCCATTGATTCCTGACTATACGACTAATGAAAGAAATATCCAACAGCTGATTGATTTTATGGCTGAACGGCAAATCAAAGAGGTGCATTTGCTGCCATTCCATCAATATGGCAGCAGTAAATATGACTATCTTGGTTGGGAATATGCGATGCAAGAGGTACCGACGTTAACTCAGGCTGAAGTAGCTGTGCTTAAGGAAAAATTCGAAACAGCAGGAATCAGTGCAAATGTTGATGGATTAGAGTGAGAGGCCATGTGTCTCTCATTTTTTTAGTTTTACTGTAACATAGCTTGTGAAATCATTTCTTTTTTTCAAAGTTGATTGTTTTCTCCTTGTGAATCGGTTATAGTATGTAACGAATGTTGCCAGATTTCTTCATGTTTTAAAATAATTGGAAAAATGGTAGGCGTACGAAGAGGAATATTTAAATTTCTGATTTTATTATTAAGCTGGCCATCTGCAGGAATAAGCCAGCACTTCGGTATAATGTAGTAGGAGGTAACACCTTGGAAAAACCCTCGATTTATGGTTTAAGAAGAGAAGAATTGGTTGAATGGTTTCTAGAACACGGAGAAAAAAAATTCCGTGCAACACAAGTTTGGGAATGGCTTTATCGCAGCCGTGTGACCGAATTTGCCGAAATGAGCAATCTTTCAAAACAAACAATTTCTCTGTTAGAAGAAAATTTTATTATCAATCCATTGAAGCAGCTAGTGGTGCAAGAGGCCAGTGATGGGACGGTCAAATATCTTTTTGAATTACCCGATCATTTGATGATTGAAACAGTTTTGATGCGCCAAGAATATGGCTTGTCGGTCTGTGTAACTACCCAAGTCGGTTGTAATATCGGCTGTACATTCTGTGCATCAGGTTTGCTGAAAAAACAACGTGATTTGACTGCTGGTGAAATCGTCGCTCAAATAATGCTAGTGCAGCATTATTTTGATGAACGCGGCGAAGAGGAACGTGTTTCCCATGTTGTTGTTATGGGGATTGGCGAACCGTTCGATAATTATGATAACGTGATGAACTTTCTTCACGTCATCAATGATGATAAAGGAATGGCAATCGGAGCCCGTCATATTACAGTTTCAACAAGCGGTTTAGTTCCAAAAATCAAGAAATTCGCGGAAAATGGTTTGCAAGTAAACTTGGCGATTTCATTGCATGCACCAAATAATGAAGTTCGTTCATCAATCATGCGAATCAACCGCAGCTTCCCAATCGAGAAATTGATGGAAGCCGTAGACTATTATATAGAAGAAACCAATCGTCGAGTGACCTTTGAATATATCATGCTGTCCAATGTGAATGATCGTCCAGATCATGCGCAGCAATTGGCAGACTTGATGAAGAATAAGAAAAAATTGGTTTACGTGAACTTGATTCCGTATAATCCAGTCAGTGAACACGATCAATATTCTCGCAGCAGTAAAGCGGATGTCTTGCGTTTTTACGATGTCTTGAAAAAGAATGGCATCAATTGCGTGATTCGAAAAGAACACGGCACAGATATCGATGCCGCTTGCGGACAATTACGTAGTAAACAAATGAAGAAAGTCGCAGCAAAATAAACATCTAACTCTCTCAATTATTGAGAGAGTTTTTTTGTCAGTCCAACTTTTCGCAGATTGTAAAGTTTGAAAAAGATTATTTATGTAAAATAGATCAAGGAACAAGTACTTTAGTTGGATGATATGCGTGGCGAAAATCAGTATCATTTTTATGGGTTTTGAAAAATGATATCTTTAAAACGAGTTAGCAGTCAGTCCAACTTTTAACAGTTGCGTATATAAATGGGAACGTAATCTTTTATTGAAGAATACAAATACGAAAATACGTTCCCTAGTTTCACCTAGCTGTGATACACTTAAAAGAAAGTGCATTCAAGGAGAAAAGAGATGAACAAAGCAGACATTCAAACTATTTTAGATCATCGTTATGATCAAGGCTGGGATTATTGGACGACAGAAGATAGACGATTGGGGAAAGGTGCGCCTTTTTCTTGTTTAGAATCTGCGGAGTATTTATTGGAATTGGGAATGGACCCGCAAGAGGAGATATTGCAAAAAGTTGCAGAGCTTTTGTGGGAATGCTGGCGAGAGCCGGGGGAATTTAAACTTTATCCCAAAGGAGCCGTTTTTCCTTGCCAGACAATTCCAGCAGCAATTCTTTTAGTCCGTCTAGGGCATGGGGATGATCCGCGAATGAAACAGACTATGGAGCATTTATTGGCGACTCGTTACGAGGATGGCGGCTGGTGGTGCAAGAAATTCTATTTTGGAAAAGGGCCAGAAACGGAATTCTCTAATCCATTACCAACATTGAATGCATTAGAATTATTTCGTCGAACAAATTTTGTTGAAGAATCAGAACTAGATGAGGCTGTAGAATTCTTATTGAACCATTGGGAAACTAAATTGCCGATCGGTCCCTGTCATTATGGGATTGGAACATTATTCATGCAGGTGGAATATCCATTCCGCGGGTATGATTTATTCTATTATCTTTATGTATTGTCCTTCTATGAAAAAGCGAGGAATGATCCGCGTTTTATGGAGGCCTTTGGAGCCTTAAAGGAAAAAACGGTTGAGGATAAGGTCATTGTAGAACGAGTAGTTCCTAAATTGCGTAAATTGAATTTTTGCAAAAAAGATCAAGTCAGTGACTTGGCTACTGACCGCTATCAGGAAATTGTCGCTAATCTGGCGAAATAAAATTTGGCTCTGTTTTTTACGTATCTTTTTTAAAGGAGGTACGTGATGAAATTAATCGAGATCAAAAGAGAGTATGAGCTGAATCAAAACACCTTTTATGGTTGGTTAAAAGAAAATCAAATGATCGTCAAAGAAATGACTGGGTATGTTATCGGTCCAAATGCGCTTGAAGGAATGGAGACCAAGACGAATCGCCGTGTAACCGAAGATGGCGAGGTTCTGATCACGACTCAAGTTGTGATTGATAATCAAAAAATTCCTCAGCTTATAGAACAGTATGAAAAATCAGGATTGCCTAGATTATTTTCTTCTCAAAGTCAGAAGAATGGGACAAAAAGAAATTCTAACAATGAATCGGCGGAACACCTCGAAAAGAGAATTAATATTTTGGAAAAGCAAGTATACATTTTTACAGAACAATTAAGTACATTTATAAAACAAAGCACCCGAGAACACGAGTAAACGTGTTTTCGGGTGCTTTTTGTCTTATGCTAGAATTGTTCCTACTGGAAAGATTCTTCTGAACACTTTTCGAACTAACGGTCCAGCGATTAATAATTGGAAGGGAAGAGCCATCACGACATTTTTTAGGATATTTACACCCCAAAGAATGAATAGCTGATTCCATTCTTGAGTATGACTTAACACTTCGACCGCGCCGTAAAGTGACATGAAGAAGACCATCGGTAAAACCATACAGCTTGAAACGGTAAGAATTTTACGTAAAGGACTAGCAAATGTCGGTAACAATTTGAAGGCTACTTTTTTCGCTGTAGTCGAAACAACAAACCAGTCTAAAATCAACGCACAACAATACCCCAAAGGCAAACCGAGCCATGCCGTTTTAAAAACTTCCAATGAAAAGGTTCCAGCGTGTAAATAAATATTGTACAAACTCATCCAGAACACCATCACAAAACACATCATTATCGTATAAACAAAACTTTCTCTCTTATTACTTGGCATAAAGATCCTCCTTTTTTTGAATACAATCAACTCCTATTAAAATATTCAATTGGGTTGTTAGGATGTGTATCATTACTGCTAAACATCCTGATCTTGAATAAACATAGGGATTAAAGTATTCATCTCATAATTTGATAAACTGCAAAAAAGCAGAACGAACAAAAAAAAGTGGCAATCGTATAACTCGCTACGATGGCCACTTTGGGAATCTTCACTGCGTTATGGAAAGTCTTTTTTCGCTTTTTCCATTATATACAGATTTTTCCATTTCATGTAAGTAAAACTTTTATTTTTTTTCACCAATTTCATCTTTTAGACGATAAATCTTTGATGGACGGCCAATTCCGACAGGACGTTCGCCGATTTCATCAAAGTATTGCAACATGGCTTTCTTGAAATTAGAATGATCGACTGTTTTAAAATCGACACCCAGGAACTTCGCAAAAACTTTACGAGCTTCCGTAATGGTAAATTCTTCACCTAAGACTTGTAAAATTAATGGTTCATGATCCATTTTATTGACGACTCGATTGAAAGCCTTGCGGATAATTTCATTATGGTCAAAGGCCAAGGTATCCTTACCGATCGACTTACCAGTTTCTAAATCGATCTCAATGGAGATATCATCATCACTTGTTAGATAGATGGTTTCGCCGTGACGCTCCATGTTGAACCAGCGAGCATCTTGTGTGTCATCACCAGCTGTCGGCGGTACTTGTCCAATAAATGCCAGATAACTGACAGTGATTACCCAGCCACGAGGGTCACGATTTGGCGAGCTGAAAGTATGGAGCTGTTCAACATTTTTTCTTCCAATATCTAAGCCGGTTTCTTCGGCAGTTTCACGTCGAACGCTGTCATTTGTCGACTCATTTCGCTCAACAAATCCACCAGGCAATGCCCATGAATTGCGATAGGGATTTCCCCGACGCTGGATAAGTAGAATTTTTAACTGATCTTCTTCTTTGTTATAGCCCATAATGACAATGTCGACGGTGACAGAAGGCTTATCATATTCCGGATGATCCTGTTCTTTATACCAAGCGACGAATTCTGTTTCATCTGCTTCGTGTTCATAATAATCTTTCTCTGCTTCTTTAGAGGCAAATTTTTTCATGCATTGTTCACCCATTTTCTTATAAGTATTCGCTACTTTATTGTAGCATGAATAATAAAAAAAGGGGAACTCCGCTTGGAATTCCCCTGTAGGTTGCTAAAATTATTTTGTTGACTCAGTTGTTGCTTTTTTACCTGAACTATTTGTTGTTAAGAAGTCAGATAAAATGTTTTCGAATGAATCGTCTTTGATCTTCACATTGGCTTTCTTCAATTCTTTAGCGATAACTTCAGAAGAGAAGGTTTGGTCAGCCATTTTAGTATCTTCAGCGATTTGTTTCAATTCTTTTTTGTATTTGTCCATGTCATTGCCTTTAGAAGAGTTTTTCTCCATTTTAACAATGTAGTAGCTTGATTGGTAAGTAGATGAATCCATTACAGTAACAACATCAGAAACTTCACCATCTTTTAGTTTGAAGGCTGCTTCTTTTACTTCAGCAGGTACAGTTGTTGATTGAGAATCAAATTTGATTTCGCCGCCATCTTTTTTCGTTGTTGCATCTTGTGATTTTTCTTTAGCGATTTTCGCGAAATCACCTTTATCATCTAATTGTTTCTTGATTTCTTTTGCTTCATCTTCGCTGCTTGCTTGGATGATGCGGGCAGTAACTTCTGGATGGAATGAATCCCAGGCTGCTTTTGTATCTTTATCGGTAATCTTCACATGTGCTTTCAAACCTTCTTGGAAAGCTAGTGATTGTTTCAAATATTCTTTATACGATTTCTTTGTGTAGCCGGCAGATTTTAACTGACTTTCAAAGCTGTCGCCTAATTGTTTCTCTTGTTTGTCGTATTCTTTGTCGATTTGTTTGTCCGTTACTTTATCACCATAGGCGTTTTCAAATACCTTATAGATGATCATATTTCGAACTAAACTTTGATTTGATTGTTCTTTTTTCGCTTCATTATAAAAATCTTCGACGGTAATTTTTCCGCCTTTCATTGTTGCGATGTCTTGGTTAGAACTTCCTGAACAAGCGCCCAATACAATCACGCTAAGTAAGCCAGCAGTGGCTAAAAGAATCTTTTTCTTCATTTCTGTGCTACAACTCCTAAAATTAAAATTTACATTCGTCTGTTATTCCTGTTCAACTATAACATATCTAAAATTGTAAAAGAAAGGGATTAAAAATAGTTTCCGAGAAAATTCACAATAAAGGCACAATTACTTAAGTGAAATAATGTGATTATTTTGTTTCATCCACCGGACGTTCCAAAGAAAAACGGCCTTTCTTTATCACCGTTTTTTCTTCGCTTTCTGGCAATAATTGATTGATCTTGTCTAGCTGATCCTGAATTTGTTGGATCCGCGGTTCCGCCTGAAATCGGAATTCCTCGACATCTTTTTCAACACCTGAGGTAAAGGCTGGCACTAAAGTATCAAAGGTTCCTTTTAAGGTAGCTAAAGATTCGCGGAAATCTGCTAAATTATCATTTAACTCGTCAGTTAGTTCGACTAGCTCACGTGTGTTGGTAATTAAGTTTTCACGTGTTTCCTCACCCTTGCGTGGGGCTAATAAAAGTCCGCCAAGTGTCCCAATACTGGCACCAAATAGAAGTCCTTTAAAAAAACTCATTTATTTCACCTGCTCCTTGATCTTATCAGCGATCGCTTGCATTTCTTCCGGTGTCCGTTGATCCGTATGATTGCCAAAATGAATAGAGAAATCATCCTTTTTACTGTAACGCGGAACTAAATGGACATGGGAATGGAAAACGGACTGGTATGCTAATTCTTTATTATTATTTAAAATGTTCAATCCTTCCATTTCAGGAAAAGCTTGTTCAAGTGCGCGTGCGATTTTAGGAATGCGAGCAAAGACATCGGCTGCTAAGTCTTCGTCATATTCAAAAATATCTGTTACGTGCTGTTTTGGAACTACTAGTGTATGCCCTTTGGTTGCTTGAGAGATATCTAAAAAAGCATAAACTTTTTCATCCTCAAAAATTTTGTAGCTAGGGATTTCTTGATTGATGATTTTACAAAAAATACAATTTTCCATTACAAACATCCTTTCTGATCGTGTATGATTGTTCTATTTTTGTGTCACTGCCGCCGAAAAGAAGACCAGCAGATGACCGAAATTCTTCTTTTACTTTACCATAACTTGTTATACTTGTGCTGGAAAAGGTCAAGAGAAGATTAATTCTTTCTGGGATTCTGCTATAATACTAACTAACGAAATTGGAGGGGAAAAGATGAGCTTAGCGATTCAGCATGTCACAGGAGGCTACGGCCACTTACCTGTTTTAAAAGATATTAATTTTGAGGTACATAATGGAGAAATGATCGGTCTGATTGGTTTGAATGGTGCAGGTAAATCAACCACGATTAAAAATATCATCGGGTTGTTGACGCCGCAAAAAGGAACAATCACAGTCGATGACCTGACGTTGCAGCAAGATCCAGAGAATTATCGTAAAAAAATTGGCTACATTCCTGAAACACCTTCTTTATATGAAGAATTAACGTTGCGGGAGCACATTGAAGTAACTGCTATGGCCTATGGTATTCCCAAAGAAGAAGCGATGGAACGAGCTGAATCATTGTTAAAGACTTTTCGATTGGAAAATCGGCTGGACTGGTTCCCCGTTAACTTTTCTAAAGGAATGAAACAAAAAGTGATGGTTTTGTGTGCTTTTCTGATTCAACCAAGTTTGTATATCATTGATGAACCATTTTTAGGATTAGATCCACTGGCCATCAATGCTTTGTTGGAATTAATGGTAGCGATGAAAGAACAAGGAGCAGCGATCTTGATGTCTACACATATTTTAGCGACAGCTGAAAAATATTGTGATCGTTTTGTTGTTTTACATGAGGGAGAAGTACGGGCACAGGGAACTTTACAAGACTTGCAAACCGAATTTAATCTGCCGGGTTCTTCCCTAGATGAAATCTACATCGCACTGACAAAGGAGAAGGAACATGCATGATTTTTTTCTATTGAGGCGACAACGCCACCAGAAAAAAATGATGAAGTACATGCGCTACGTGTTGAATGATCATTTTGTTTTGGTGTGTTTGTTCTTAGTCGGCGGATTGGCATTTTACTATTCGAACTTATTAAAAGCATTACCGGGTGATTTCCCTTGGAGCTTGCCGATTGTCGGAGGTGTCTGGTGGCTGATTTTGCCATTTGGCAAATTGGCAACATTAGTTGAACCAGCCGACATGACATTTTTATTACCGAAGGAAAAAGAGATGGGCGGCTATTTATCGCGAGGATTGCGATATTCGCTAGGCTTTCCCCTTGTAATTGAGTTACTTATTTGCGGTGCGCTGCTGCCGCTAGTAGTCCTAGCAAAACAAGTAAGCTTTATTAACTTTTTCTTTTACTTACTGATGCTCTGGGGATTAAAAATCGGAAATTTACGGATTCAACGTTTGGCTTGCTACCAGAAGACCAATGAACAAACGCAACGTTTATTCATTCTATGGTTTATCACAAGTGGTGCGGTTATTTTCATTAGTTTATATGGCGCAGCTTGGATGGGTACAATATTAGCAATTGCAGCAGTGTTCGGATTCTTTGCGGTAACAAAGGAGAACGATCGCTTGCTGGATTGGAGCAAAATGATTGATCAGGAAAATGCTCGTCTGCATCGGATTTATCAATTCATTAATTTGTTTACGGATGTTCCGGAAATTGAAGCAAAAGTGCGGCGTCGGAAATATTTAGATGGTCTACTGAGCAGAATTTCCTTCAAACATGAAAATACGTATCTGTATTTGTTTGCTCGCGGAGCGTTACGAGGAGCGGAGTTTGGTGGCTTATTTTTCCGTTTGCTGATTGTTGGCGGAGTGCTGTTGTTCTCACTGAATGACTTTCGCTTTATTGTTGGAGTCAGCCTGCTCTTTATTTACTTGATTGGTTTTCAAATGATTCCTCTATATAGTCAGTTTGACTATATTAGCGCGACGCAACTTTATCCTGTATCGAATAAGCTTAAGAGAGCCTCTTTACAGCAATTGATGGCTATTCTATTGTTTGCCGCGGCAATTATTTTTACGTTGTGCAGTTTGGTGCAGTTGTCAATCGTTGAAAGTTTAGTCTTACTCGTGTTACTTTTAATCGAAATCGGCTTGTTTGCTTGGTTCTATCTCCCAACAAGAATAAAGAAAATGGAGGATTAGTGAATGAAAGTATTATGGAACGAAAAAATTGTAGAAGAATCAGAAGTAAAAATTGATTTGGAAGATCGCGGTTACCAATTCGGTGATGGTATTTATGAAGTGATCCGTATTTATGACGGCTACTTGTACATGGAAAAAGAACACTTGGACCGTTTATGGGTAAGCGCAGAAAAGATTCGCATGACACTTCCATTCACAAAAGAAGAACTAAGTCAGCGCCTGCATCGTTTAGCCAACGAGGTTGGATTAGAAAATGCTCGAATCTATTTTCAAGTGACGCGCGGTACAGCGAAACCACGGCTGCACAATTTTCCTGATCCAAAAGAAGTTCAACCGGTCTTAATGGCAGACATTCAACCAGCATCACGTCCAAGCTCGAAACAAAATATTGGTATTCGTGCGGCTTTCGTTGAAGACAAGCGCTGGCTGCACTGCGATATTAAATCAATTAGTTTATTGGGAAATATACTAGCTTTAGATGAAGCACAGCAAAAAGGCTATGATGAGGCCGTTTTAGTGCGCGATGGCTATGTAACAGAAGCCTCAGCATCAAATTTATGGATGGTGAAAGACGAGGTACTTTACACCCATCCAGATGGAAATCTGGTTTTACCGGGGATTGCGAAAATAAAAATTCGTGAACTAGTCAAGACCTTAGGAATTGAATTACGGGAAGAACGATTTACTAAAGAAGAGCTGTTGGCGGCAGACGAATGTTTCAAAACCAGTTCTGTGGCGGAAATCATGCCGATTATTGAAATTGACGATCATAAAATCGGTGAGGGGATGCCGGGCAGTCTGACGAAAAAAATTCTGACTGCTTATATCGAAACAGTGAATTTATCCGTTCAAGCACACCGCAATGAAAAATAATCAAAGAAGAACATACATGCCCTTGACGAAGTGGCTTTCCCCGACTAAAATAGTAAATACGTTTAAAATGCTAGGGGAGGGCCTTGGGTATGGAATTTCAGTTGGATAGCGACTGGCGTGTACAGCCGATTAAGGGTGATACAGGAAAAACGTATATCGGCTATCGTGACGAGGATCGCGTCTTCATTAAACGAAATACCACCCCAATGTTGGCGGCTTTATCTCGTGAAGGAATCGCACCAAAACTTGTCTGGATCAAACGAACAGGCAATGGGGATACATTGACCGCACAAGAATGGCTAGATGGCCGAATTCTTGAGCCGGAAGAAATTCCTCGTCGAAACGATGTGGTGGACGTGTTGTATCATCTTCATCATTCGCCTTCATTGAAAGTGATGTTGAAAAAGATGGGCGGACGTCAAGTTTCGCCGCAACAACTATTAGCTGATTACGAAGCAAATCTGCCGACGATGATTGAACAAAATGCTTTTATCGAATTGGTGTATGATTATTTGAAAAAAAATATTCCGACCTATGCGAAAAAGAATTACACTGTCGTTCATGGTGATGTTAATCACCGAAATTGGTTGGTTTGTTCAAATTATTTATATTTAGTCGATTGGGATTCTGTGATGTTTGCTGATCCTGCGTTGGATATCGGTACGATTTTAGGGAATTATGTACCATTATCCAGTTGGAGCAAGTGGCTGGTACGTTATGGTATTCGTCCAACAGATGAAAATATGGAGCGGATTTATTGGTATGGATTGATGAGCTTGCTGCTGGAAATAGCACGTCAATATAAACGTGACGAGCCTCATCATATGAATCAATCGATCTTACAATTAAAACGAATTTTTGCCGGAAGCTGAACATTGGGTTCAGCTTTTTGTTAGTCCAGCTTTAAAAGTTATCAATGAGTAAAGAAAAGTTTCCATATGAAGGAAATGAATCATTCATATAAAAAAATTTGGAGGAAAACAATGCGAGTAAGAAACCGCCCGGGTGCAGCAGAAATGCTGGCTGCTCGACCTGAATATGTGGTACAAGATCCTGAAGCGTGGAAGGGACGCTGGTCTGAACGATTTGGCAATGATCATCCGATTCATATAGAAATTGGGATGGGAAAAGGCCAGTTCATCACTGGAATGGCTGCTGCTCATCCAGAGATCAATTATATCGGCGTGGAGATGCAAGTCAGTGTCGTATCGATGGCTTTAGATAAATTAGTGGAAAAAGAATTGCCTAATTTGCAATTGCTGCACGTAGATGGTTCAGAGTTAACTAATTATTTTGCGAGCAGTGAAGTTGATCAAATATATTTAAACTTCTCTGATCCATGGCCGAAGAAGAAACATGAGAAACGTCGTTTAACATCACCAAGCTTTTTAGCAGTTGATGAAGAAATTTTACGACCAGCCGGTGAGATTCATTTCAAAACTGATAATCAAGGGTTGTTTGAGTATTCATTAAGCAGCTTTTCGAAATACGGTATGACAATTGAGCAAGTCTGGTTAGACTTGCATGAAAGCTCTTATGAAGGAAATATCATGACTGAATATGAAGAAAAATTTTCGAATAAGGGGCAGCGGATTTATCGAGTCGAAGCGCGTTTCCAAGATAAAACAAAAAAATAAAGATAAAAAAGGTGAGCCAGATTTCTGGTTCATCTTTTTTTGAAGCTACGAATTTTTTTTACGTATCTTATTTTCGAGGTGAAAGGAATGGAGATCGAACAGCTTTCGGATGAATTGATCCAATATGGTTTCGAACATCAGATGCAAGACTTATATTTACTCCCTCAAAGAGAAAAGTACCGCTGCTTTTTTCGGCGAGGCCCCTTCTATGAGCATAAAAACTCAAATCTATCCTATGTTAAAAATGAATTGTGTGTGGTTACCGCTTTGCAGCTGATTAATCGTTTCAAATATTTAGGTCAAATGGACGTTAGTGAAAAACGCAAGGCCCAACTTGGAGCGATCTCCTACTCCTTACCTCATGGTGAACAACGACTGAGATTATCTACCGTTGGTGATTATCTGCAGCAAGAAAGTTTAGTTATTCGGTTTTTGCATCAATTTGGTCGTAGTCCAGAAGTGTACCATCTACCTGAGCAGCTAAAAATTCTTCAGACCCAGACTCAAAAGCGTGGACTTTACTTGTTCTGTGGTCCTGTTGGATCTGGAAAAACGACTTTGATGTACAAGCTGGCTCGTAAAATGAAGGGACAAGTCATTACAATCGAAGATCCAGTAGAGATTGAGGAGCCCGATTTTTTACAATTACAGGTGAATGAAAAGATTCATCAGAGTTACGATGAATTAATAAAATTATCTTTACGACACCATCCGGATGTTTTGATTATAGGTGAGATTCGTGACACGAAAACGATTCAAGGCGCAATCAGAGCGTCATTAACCGGTCATTGTGTTTATGCGACATTGCACGCAGCTAGTTTAGATTCTGCTCAGGCCCGTATTTTTGAATTGGGCGGTGAGGCTTCTTTGCTTAAGGAATGTTTACAAGGAATTGTTTATCAAGAATTGTTACCTGTGAATGAAACAATCGGACTGCTGACGAGCTATCGATTTTATCAAGAGAATCTGCTATTTACTTGGGAAGAAGGGCTGGCATGTGTGGAACAAAACCAAACTAACAAGAAAACAACGAATTGATTTTGTTCAACTGCTGGGTGATCTGCTGGAAAATGGTTTTAGCTTGCAGCAGGCGTTTGCGTTTTTCTTCAATGCGAATCTTTTTGTACCGTCAATTCTATCCTCTGTCCAGCAAGATCTCAATCAAGGAAAAAGTCTGGCCGCGAGCTTTGCGCAGTTGAATTACTCCAATGATCAAATTTTACAGATTGAGTTGGCAGAATCCCATGGCGATCTTGCCCAAACACTGTCAGGAATTGCTGAACAGATGCGTTTGGTTCAGCGTCAACGAGAGAACTTTCTCAAAGCAGTCTCGTATCCATTACTGTTGTTAATATTTCTGATCGTGATCTTGTTAGGAATGAGATTTTTCTTATTGCCTCAATTGTTAGCGAGCGGCATGATCCGAGCAGAAGATTTCTCGGTTCAATTAATAAAAATGGTGCCCGTGATAGGTTTGGGAATGATCATTTTTTTGCTCGTACTGCTTTTATGTTGGCAATCATGGGGAAAGAGACACAATTATTTAGTTAGATTTCGTGTTCTAGCAAAAATACCGCTTCTAGGCACATTGTTTAGCAATTATTATTCTGCCTACTTTGCGTTAGAGTGGGGAAAACTTTTTCAACAAGGCTTGGAATTGAATCAAATCATCGAATGTCTATTGGTTGTCAATGGCAGATCCCTGATGCAGGAAATGGCCGGTGATTTAAAAGTTCGTTTGGCTCAAGGAAATACTTTAGCCGAAGAGTTGGGACGCTACCCTTTTTTGACTAGAGAATTTAGTCGGATTGTATTTCAAGGAGAGGCGCGGGGAAACTTGGCAAAAGAGTTGCTCACCTACAGTCAATTAGTATGGCGCCGTTTTTTTAATCAATTAGAATTTTTGTGTTCGTGGCTGCAGCCTCTTGTGTTCCTTATTGTAGCAATTTTGATTGTCAGTTTGTATTTAACGATGCTCTTACCTTTAACAAATTTGGAGGGAATTCTGTGAAAAAGAAATTATCAGGCTTCACATTATTAGAAATGCTAGTTGTTCTTTTCGTTATCAGCCTGCTTTTGTTGCTATTTGTTCCCAAGTTAATCAGTCAAAAAGAGAGTGCGAGTAAGAAAAGTGATGCGGCGATTGCTAAGGTAGTGGAAACACAAATCGAGGTTTTTGAGCTAGACAAAGGACACAAACCAAGTAAAAATGAACTAATTTCTGGCGGCTACGTTAAGAAGGAGCAATATGAAGCTTATGAACGAGCACAGAAACAACCATAGGCCGGGCTTTACATTGATCGAGACACTGATCGTATTGGTCTTAGTGTGCAGTTTTGTTCTGTTACCAACAATTGCGATTAAAAGTTGGCAGCAGGAGTTAGAGAAAAAGTTTTTTTATTATCAATTCGAAAAATCTATTTTGCATTTGCAGCAAGTGGCTATTGTAGATTCACGATCAACGCGCATTGAGCTTTATCCAGACAAACAGTTCATCATTTTCTTTACCAATCATACGGAGTTGCCATGGCGGCAATTAGATGTTCCAAAATCAGTGAAGTTGGTCAGTAAGGGTTCCGTTTTCTTTGGTGCAGAAACTGGAAATATTACAACAGATCAATCAGGCAATGGAAATATACCTAAGATTATCTTTAATGCTGAGGGACAGATTATTTATCAATTTCAAATGGGGAGTGGGTATGCATCAATTTATAAAGCTTTAAATCATTTTTTACCACACATTTACCACAGATTATAAATCATCTATTAATTTACCCATAATATCTGCTGTTTCTTTTTCTTCATCTTTTAGTACATCACTGTAAACATCCAAAGTTATATTAATGTTCTTATGTCCTAGACGGTTGGAAACATATTTTATATTTGCTCCAGCTTCTATCAAGAAAGTCGCATGAGTGTGTCTTAAACCATGTACTGTTATGTTAGGTACATTAGCCTCTTCGCATAATAACCGAAAAATATAGGTGATTTTGGACTGTTGAATAGGCAAATTAAATGAACTCAAAATAAAGTAGTCTTCGTCTTTAAGAATTTTTCCTCTTTTGAGCAGTCTCTCTCTTTCAACAGATTTAAGTTTTTTGATTAAAACAAGCAACGATTCGTCAAAATAAACTTTTCGAATACTTGTTTTAGTTTTAGGTTTGTTCTCTCCGTAGTCGCCTCGTGTGGAGTTAATATCAAAATACCTTTCTTTCAGATCAATATCGTTCCATCGAAGCCCCATCAACTCGCCTTTTCTCATTCCCGTCTTTAAAAGTGTTAAAAATATTGTTTGGATTCGAGTATCTTTGCCTTCTAGAACCGATATAAATTGATGTAGTTCGTCTTTTGTAAAAGAGCGAACATTATTACCTAAATCAAATTTGAACCCCGTGAGAGTATTACTAGGCAATATCTGATTATTTACAGCAGCATTGACCATTCTCATTACAATTTTGTGCCATGTTTGAATTGTGGATTCTTTATACTTATTTTCTTGTCTCAAGTGGTCAATAAACTCTCGCTTATACGTTATTTTGTTTAAAGTAGATAATTTCTGGTTTCCAATCAATGGCTTAATATGAAACTCTATAGCAGATTCAATATTTTGTTTTGTCGAAACGCTCCAATTGTCTTGGGCATAAGGTATCCATATCTTTATCCATTCATCTATAGTAATGTCCTTGTTTTCAAAAAAAGAAGTATTTTGTGTTTCCAAATCATATTGAATTTTTAGAAGTGCTTTATAAGCGGCTCGTTCAGTTTCAAACCCACGCTTACTAGCTTCCTTCCGATGTTTTAGTGAAGTATAAAAGGGATAGCGGTATCCCCAAAACTCGCCTTTTTTATTCGAATAGGAAAAAACATGTTTGTGTTTTTTGGACCAATTCAGATTTGCCATATTTTCACGTCCTTTTACATGTGGTAAAATAGGCACTGTTAATAAGCCTATTGATAGGTTTTATTTCTTTGCACGATCATACTCTTGTCGGGGTGGGATCGTGTATTTTTTATTGGTTTAAATTTTGTATAGCATAATCAGCTTCTTCGGGTGTGAATTTTTCTCCTGCATCAGAAGTAAGTTGGTCTCTAATAGCTTCTGGTGACATTGACATTTTATCTTGATATGATTTAGCCTTTTCCAAAGCGTTAGCGTTATAATCTGCTTTGAGGTTATCTACTGCATATTGAGCAGCCTCGGGTGTGAATTGTTCACCATAATCCGAGGACAATTGATCGTATATTCCTGCTCTAGACATGTGCATAGTGTTGGAATATGATTCTGCTTTTCTGAGAGCGGATTTATACTCTGTTGGAATACTTGCTTCTTGTGCTTTTTGCTCTTCGGCTTGCTTTTTAGCGGCTTCATCTGCTGCTTTCTTTTGTGCAGCAGCTGCTAATACTTGAGCGTTTGGCTTGATGGTTACTTTTGAGTTTTTAGTATCTCCATCTAAAGTTGAGTAAATCGTAATCTCCTTATTAGAATCACCGGAAAGTTCATAATTCAATGAGAAATCCCCATTTGAATCTGCTTCGGTTGAATCACCTACAATTCCCATTCCAACAGAAACGTTTGCTTTCGGTGATGTTTTTCCAGTAATCGTGGCGTTTCCTTTGTCATCTGTTTCAATATCAGTAGAGTTGAGCGATAGTTGTAAATTGGATTTCTCTTTTTTACTACTACTAGATTTGCTTTCATTTTTCTTACTTACAGTTTCTTTTTTGCTGTCTTCATCTTTAGTAGATTTATCTGACGAAGGACTAGTAACACCAACTAAAAGCATCGAAATGATGGCAACCCCAATAGCAATATTTCGGTTGTTTCTGTTTGGCGATTTCTTAATAAAGTACCAAACCCCTATACAACTAATGATGAAAATAATTGTAAATAAACTAGACATTCTTTTTCCCCTTTTCTATGTTAAACTATTTTTGTCGAAATCCTTCTTAAGGGGAGACAGGCTCGTGTTCCCAGCACGGGCTTTTTTTATACACATAACGCTTCATAAAAAGGATTGGAATAGATAATTTTCCGCTCTAAATTATTCCCTAAATCCCTCATTAAGGTTCGACCAGAAATCCCATGTTGATCAAAAATCTTAAAACTGGTTCTTATGGCAGCGTCGTAAGAAGCATCAAATTCAGATTGCATGGTTTGGATTAGTCTGCGCTTCAATGCTTTTTCAGATATTCCAAACTGATTTGAAATAGCGGTTGGACGTTCGCCTTGTTTTAATACGTGAACTAATACTGGATCAGGTATTAACGTTGCTGCTGCACCAACATTGGCTTGAAATTCTACTAATGAATTGCTGTCATAGTTTTTTAGAGATTCATTAGTGTCATAATAATAAGGCATATCATCATTGAGATGGTATAAAAAATGCATCAGTTCATGAGAAATAGTAAAGTTTATTCTGTAGGGATTCATATTCTTGTTATAGGTAATAGTTGTTTCGTACTTATCCTTAACAATCATACCTGAAATACTTCGCCTTGCTTTACCTTCAAAACCAAATCCTCTTATAGCCACTTTCCCTTCTGTGATTGACTCCCAAATTACGTCATGGTTATAGTTATTAACATTCATATCTAATCCAAGCATTGTGGCCGAAAGGTATTCATTAACCTTAGCCGAAAACCTTCGATATTCATCAAGTGCTAGTGACATCCAATCAATCCTTTTCGTTACGTTCTCGTTTAATTTCTTCTAGACGCCAGTTTAAAAACCTCTCTAATTCCTTTTCAAGTTCCTCTGCATCTTCAGTAGAAATAGTATCAACATCAGAACGCATCATGATTTGCTTTGCAATTGTTTTGTTATTAGTTGTCGAATCAATAGATTCAGTACGTCCTAACAAATAATCAGTTGAAACTCCAAAATAGTCTGCTACTTTTTTCAGTCTATCTCCATTCGGGGTTTTAGTTTTCCATGAATATAATGAATTTCTGCCAAATCCCAATTTTTCTTCAAGTTCTACAATTGATATTTTTTGTTTGTCAGCAAGTTTCTTTACCCTTTCGAATGTTGTCATGCAGGCATTCCTCTCTCACTTCGAAACAGAATATAAACTTTATTGTAGAAAGGCGGTTGACATCTATAATAAAGTTTAATATACTTTGTTCGTAAGTTAGTTATTGAGCTTGAAACAAAACTAAAGAGAACCTATAAAAATTAAACTATTTCGCGGTCGGCAAACTTAGAAATGTTAATTTAAAGGCTTATGTAGTCTTGTTTAGCTATGCTTTCATTCTACAATAAAGTTTAAAAAAGTCAACATTTAGTTATAAAAAAAGCTCAATAGCTAGCTAATTATATAAAACGGAAGGAAGTGAGATTCTTGTTAATCAAAGATTTCGAAGAAATTGTGTTGGTTCAGATGCATCGACAAAAAAAGAATTGGAAAGATTTAGCAAATGTCATTGGAAAATCTGACACATATGTAAAACAAGTAGTAAAAGGAGTTCAAAACGGTGATAAAGCAAAAGAGTATCGTCAGGAGATTGCTGAACACCTTGGGATTGTCTTCATTGAGGAGGGGTAATAAATGAATGATTTTCTAGATACATCCTCACAGAACTTTTTGTTCAACATTATAGAAAAGATTCTAAGAAAGATGTTTGAAAAAGTGATAGACGAAGCAAAGCAGGAATTAACTGAACGTGCTGAATATTTAGATATCAAACAATTATCAGCTAGATACTCGATGTCTGTTCCTGAAGTAGAACAAAATTTTGTGAAAGACAAAAGAATGCAAATGATCGAAAAAAGAAAGCCTGGTACCCATAAAGGTAAAAGGTATTGGCAAGCAGACAAAGCAATAAAAGTTTGTAACGACATCATGAATCATTGGGATTAAGAAAAGGAGGAGCAGAATGACAGATTTAGTAATCATGAAAGATCGCCAAGCGGTCACGACAAGTTTGAACTTGGCAGAAAGTTTTGAGAAAGAGCACAAGAATGTAATCCAGGTAATCGAATCTAAAATTCAATCGGCTGAAAATTCAGCTCATTACAAAAAGATGTTTGCGTTAGGTTCATATGTAGATTCTCGTGGAAGAGAACAAAAAATGTACTACATGAACCGAGACGGCTGGACTTTTATTGCAGTTGGTTTTACAGGACGTAAAGCAGATTCGTTCAAGCTAAAATACATCGAAGCATTTAATCAAATGGAGAATCACATCAAGTCAGGCCAATCTAAACAGATTGATTCTGACCTTGAAGAAATAAAACGCATGAACGCAACAGCGCGTGTAATGAATGCAACATCACGTCAAGCCAAAATGTACATGGATATGGCTAAGGACGCTACAACAGAAGTAAACAAAGCTCTCTTGCAAGATAAAATGGAACAGGCATTGAGCGGGTACCACCAATTAGAATGGGAGATCTTTTTGCTCCAGTTGGATAATGAGCTGCATGAAGTAAAGTACATAGGGACATCGCAAACGGAAATATCCACTGAAATAGAGAGTAAGGGGAAGATGGTTCCTCTAGTAATAAAAAAAGTAAATAATAGAATTATTAAAAGACAATCAGGCGGAAATCAGCCATTGTTGATGGGAGTGAATCAATTTGTTTGCCAAGAAAAAAATAATGGCGTGGATTTTGTTGTCACCTTCACTGATGGGAAAAAGAAAGAGGGAACATGGATCTTTGAATAGCCGAGGCGGAGTACTGCTCTCCGTTTTATTGGCTATTTTTTTGTTCAGCTTTCTACTATTAAATCTATTAACAAGTTATTACCAAACAGCTGATTTGGTTTCAAGAACGGAACAATTGTATCAGGCAAAAATCGCGAAAGAGCTTTTCTTGACTGATTATCCTAACTTGAATAAAAGCAAAGGAACCTGGATCTTTAATAAAGGGGAATTAATCTATGAAAAAGAACCGGAACAATTAAAGATTATCGTGAAAATTAAAAAGAAAACATATCAATTTTATGAAAAAAATAGCACATCAAGCTCGTCAGATTGATATAGTTACGGAAATCTGGCAAATGCAGGAGAATGTATTGTAGAAGATACCTTTATGTTGAATTAGGAAAACAATGATAAAAGAAAGAAAGCGATTGATTAATTAGAACATGTTCGCTAAAATAGAACAGGTATCGTGAGTGTTATATTAGTTAGTGAGGTGCAAGATGAATCCAGAAAAAATCGAAACCGCTTTTTCTTTAATGGAAGAAGCAATCATCGCGTTGCAACATTCACTAGGGACTTCTTTTTTTGACGCTTACATCGAAAATACGGAGAACTTAGTTGATAATGCAAAAGTACGTGTGCTTGATCAACAACCTGATGAAGTTACGGTGGCTAAAGTAGAAGCAATTTATCAAGAACTACTAGGGCTGGAGTTAGAAAATGAAGATTGGCGCAAACTGACGCAATTGATTTTACTTAAAGGATCAAAAACCGAAAGTTTACAGCCTAATCACCAATTGACGCCTGATAGTATCGGCTTTTTGTTTGTCTTTTTGATCGAACAGCTGACGGTTAAAAAGGAACAATCGTTAGAAATTTTAGATATTACCGTTGGTATGGGGAATCTTTTGTTGACTACATTGATCAATTTGCGAGCTGCAAATTTTTCGGTTAATGGAATCGGCGTGGATAATGACGAAACATTGCTTGCAATTGCCGCTTCAGATAGTTTATTGATGGGAGAAGAAATAAAGTTGTTCCATCAAGACAGCCTGCAAGATTTGTTAGTTGATCCAGTTGACTACGTTATCGGGGATCTTCCTGTAGGTTACTATCCAAACGATCAACAGGCAGAGAAATTTGCCACCCATTCTGAAAAGGATCACAGCTATGCACATCATTTATTGATGGAGCAAGCGATGAATTATTTAAAACCAGCCGGCTTTGGATTATTTTTAGTTCCAAGTAACTTTCTTGAGACAGACCAAGGACCCTTGCTGCAAAAATGGTTAAAGGATGACGTGTTATTGCAAGGCATCATTCAATTGCCAGATGAGTTGTTCAAATCAGAACATTCGCGAAAAAGTATTTTATTATTGCAGAAAAAAGGCGAGACAGCAGAACAGGCAGAAAAAGTTTTACTTGTTCATTTGCCTTCATTAAAAGATCCAACACAGGTAACAGAGTTCTTTAAAAAATTCGAGGACTGGAAGTCTTCTAATTTATAAACTGCTCAAATGAGCGAATAGCAATTTAATTAAAAGGAGAGTTAAAATGTCAAAAACAATTGCAATCAATGCAGGTAGTTCAAGTCTAAAATGGCAGCTATATCAAATGCCTGATGAGTCAGTAATCGCAAAAGGAATCGTTGAGCGAATCGGTTTGAATGATTCGATCTTTACGATCAAATACGGAGATGGACAAAAATTTGAACAAATTTTAGATATCAAAGATCATGAGGTCGCTGTTCAAATGCTGTTGGATCAATTGATCGAACTAAAAATCATTGCATCATTTGATGAAATTACTGGCGTTGGTCACCGTGTGGTCGCTGGTGGTGAATACTTTAAAGATTCTGTTTTGATTGATGACGATGTCTTAGCTAAAATTGAAGGTCTTAGTGAATTTGCGCCATTGCACAATCCAGCAAACGCAATGGGAATCAAAGCTTTCCGTCATATTTTGCCTAACATAACAAGTGTGGCTGTTTTTGATACTTCTTTCCATGCGACCATGCCAGCGACAAATTATTTATATAGTATTCCAAAAGAATATTACGATAAATATTCTGCGCGTAAATATGGTTTCCACGGAACAAGCCATCGCTACGTTTCCGAACGCGCGGCTGAATTATTAGGCAAACCGATCGAAGAAACAAAAATCATCACTGCTCATATCGGTAACGGCGGATCAGTGACTGCTGTTGAAGGCGGAAAATCAGTTGATACATCAATGGGCTTTACTCCATTAGCTGGTTTGACAATGGGAACTCGTTCTGGGGATATCGATGCATCATTATTACCATATATTATGGAAAAAGCTGGCATTTCAGATATTAATGAAATGATCGATGTTTTGAATAAAAAATCAGGCGTTTTAGGCTTAACAGGTATCTCAAGCGATATGCGTGATATCGAAACAGGTGCTGAAGAAGGCAATGAAGAAGCTATTTTAGCTTTGGATATTTACTGTGATCGTATCCGTAAATATATTGCTCAATACATTTCTGTGATGAATGGTGTTGATGCTATCGTCTTCACTGCTGGTGTTGGTGAAAATGCCGATCCTGTTCGCCGGATGGTTTTAGAAAATATGACTTGGTTCGGTATCGAGATCGATGAAGAAATTAATAAGAGCATCCACGGAAAAGAAGCCGAACTTTCAACTGAAAACTCTCGGGTGAAAGTATACGTGATTCCAACGGATGAAGAAGTAATGATCGCTCGTGATGTTGAGCGTTTAGGTAAATAATTATTTGAGCCCTTGCCGAATCGGCGAGGGCTTTTTTAAAGAAGAGGAAATCTGAAAGCATAATTTTGTTGTATTAGAACAAAACTATGCTATTTTTTTGTGCTAAACTTTTTATGAAGGTGGGAGAGTGACTGTTATGAGTGAAAAAAGAAATATCGAGCGTTCCATTCAAGAATATGTTCCAGGGAAACAGGTCACACTTGCTCATTTGATTCCTCATGCCAATCAAGAAGTTTTTGAAAAGCTTGGTCTTGAACATTCCGGTGATGCGATTGGGATTTTGACGATCACTCCGAGTGAAGCGTCGATCATTGGTGCCGACATTGCCAAAAAATCAGGAAATGTATCGATTGGTTTTATGGATCGTTTTAGTGGAGCAGTAGTGATTATTGGTGAAGTATCATCAGTAGAATTTGCGTTAAAGCAAGTAATAAATTCACTAGCAACCATCTTGGATTTTGATGTTGCAGAAATTACCAGGACCTAACTATGAAACGAGTCATTTTTATTGGCGAAACCGGATCAGGAAAAACAACGTTGATGCAGCTTCTGAATGATTGGGAAATTAAATACCATAAAACACAGCAGGTCTATTTTACAGATAATGTGATTGATACGCCGGGTGAATTTATGGAGAATCGTTTTTATTATAATGCATTAGTGAGTTCGGCCGTTGGAGCTGATTGTATTGCGGTGGTCCAAAGCATCACGAGCCGACAGAATTATTTTCCGCCATGTTTTTCATCACGTTTCACCAAACCGATGATCGGTATTATTACGAAGACCGATTTGGAGCATACTGAGGCAGATTATGATTTGGCACAGAAGAGATTGCGTCTGGCTGGAGCACAAAAAGTTTTCTCATTGTCCGCAGTAAATCAGGAAGGAATATCAGGCCTAAAAAATTATCTGTTGACAGATGAATTTTGACAGCGGATACATTCTGCGTTATTATGTACTCGTAAAGAATTGAATAGAAGCATTTGGAACAGGGAACAAGGTGAGAATCCTTGGCAGACCCTTTCTACTGTATAAGCAGACGAAATCTCAAGTAGCCACTTTCGGGAAGGCGAGATGGAGGATGAAGCGAAGTCAGGATACCTGCCCTTTTGCTGAGGTAATTGTATTGGAAGAATTATTTCACCATGAATAGTCAAAGTGACGTTTATTTGGTGAGGTGTCTTTCAGACACCTCACTTTTTTTGCGAGCTCCACTTTTCGCAGCGAAAAAAATTCATGGACAATGACGCCAGCGGAATCGCATGGCTACAAAAAGGTTTTTTAAATGAGTTTGCTGTGGCAATAAAAGAACAGCCGTAATTCGGCTGCTCTTAATGGATTATTTTTCTTTTCTATAGTTAACCGGAGTCATGCCGACAAGTTCTTTGAATATTTTACAAAAATAGCTTGTTTGGGAATAACCAATATTTTGCGAAATGGATTTAATGCTTAAATTCGATTGTGCCAATAGAACCTTTGCTTGTTCGATTCGTTGTCTATTCAAATAGGTAATGAAGCTGACACCGATTTCCTTTTTGAATAGACGGCTGAAATAGAATTGACTAAGATACACATGGTTAGCGACGTCTTCAAGTGTCAAATTGGTCGTTAAGTTCGTATCAATGTAAGAAATGGCTTTGCGAATTTCATCATTTTTGGAGTTGATAGAATCTTTAGTTTCTTTTTTACTTGAGTGAAAGTTAAATTTAATTTGATCCCGCGGGTCATCGTCATTGAAGTGATAATCGCCAATCGTTTTGAGTAAAGCGGCAGCAGATTCAATTTGAGTTGTATTGACGGTCTTAATTTTCTTTCTGGCTTGACGTAATTCCTGTGAAGATTCCCAAGGAGTAACGATCGGATGGATGCGGGTAAATGAATTTTGCGAGTCGTCATTCATCTCTACTTGACCAAATAATGCAAATCCAATCAATTGATTATTGCGAATAATAGGTAATGAAATATCTGTGAGTCCAGCATGGCAACGGTAAATACAAGGGTTACCATTTTTTGAGGCTTCTAAGCCTCCGAATGCATCACACTTTTGGCAAAGAGATTTGAATTCTGGCTTTGAACGCATTAACTGACAAAAAGGAGAGAAGTTATATAGGTCGGAAGTTTCCTTTCCATGTATATCAACAAGTACCGACCCAAAATCGGCTGCAAGAGCAAAATCTTGGATTGTTTTGGAAAGTTGCAAGGAACTTTGCGAATTCAATGTACTGATATTTTCCATGTAAGCGCCTCCTAGTCAACTATCATTTTACCAGAACACAAAATTATTTTAAATCTCGTTTAGACCAATAACATTATTTTGACCAGCAGAAGACAAAATATTACTATTTTCTGACCTTAGTTGAACTTTGATTAAGGTTTATTTGGCGTTGTCTTGACACTTTGTGACCACAATATTTTAACATTGGGAATAATCCGACTAAAAGATAGGACAAATTTGTTCTATCTTTTTTGTTTATCATTATAAATGTAAGTGCTATCAAAAAAATTAGGAGGAATGTTTTATGCAACAGGAAGCGTTAGGAATGATTGAAACTAGGGGGTTGATTGGTGCTATTGAAGCAGCTGACGCGATGGTAAAAGCTGCGAATGTTTCCTTAATTGGAACGGAAAAAATTGGTTCTGGATTAGTGACAGTGATGGTACGAGGAGATGTAGGTGCGGTAAAAGCAGCCGTTGATGCAGGTGTTTCTGCGGCTAACTCAGTAGGAGAAGTTGTTTCTAATTATGTTATTCCACGTCCACATACTGAAGTTGAAGGCTTGCTCCCTAAGTCAGAATAGAAAGGTGGGATAGCTGATGGCAAACACAGATCAAAAGATCGAAGAGATCATGAAGCGTGTGCTCGCAAAAATGGAAACAGGAAATGAGTTGAAAACCACTAACGGAGGAGATCATAAAATGATTGAAAAGCAATGTGCATTGACTGAATTTGTAGGAGCTACAGAATTTGGAGATACGATCGGGTTAGTAATCGCTAACGTAGATTCATCTCTATTAGAAACAATGAAATTAGAGAAAAAATATCGTTCAATCGGAATTGTTGGTGCTCGTACTGGTGCCGGACCTCATATTATGGCTGCTGATGAAGCAGTGAAAGCGACAAATACAGAAGTCATCTTGATTGAAATGCCTCGTGATACAAAAGGCGGAGCTGGTCATGGTTCGATCGTGATTTTTGGCGGCGATGATGTATCTGATGTGAAACGTGCGGTAGAGGTTACGCTGAAAGAAGTGGATACGCGCACATTTGGAGATGTATACGGTAACGAGGCTGGACATATTGAATGTCAATATACAGCACGTGCTAGTTACGCATGCAATAAAGTATTTGGTGCTCCGGTCGGAAAAGCTTTCGGAATTTTAGTTGGAGCTCCTGCCGCAATTGGTGTAGTAATGGCTGATACGGCACTGAAATCAGCGAATGTTGATGTAGTATCTTACGCAACACCGCAAAATGGCCAAAGTTTCTCAAATGAGGTAACGATGACAATCACAGGCGATTCTGGAGCTGTTCGTCAAGCAATTATTTCAGCTCGCGATATTGGTTGCCAATTATTGGGAACGATGGGTAGTACGCCTAAAAATGATCAACCATCATACATTTAAGAGTGGAGTGAAAAATAGATGAAATCAAAACGATTTGAAGAACTAGAAAAAAGACCGGTCAATCAAGATGGTTTCGTAGATGAATGGGTAGAAGAAGGATTAATTGCGATGCAAAGTCCGAATGACCCTAAACCAAGCATCAAGATCGTTAATGGTGAAGTGGTTGAACTTGATGGGAAAGACAAAGCTGACTTTGATTTGATTGATTCATATATCGCTCAATACGGAATTGATTTAACTCGCACTGAAGAAGTAATGGCTATTCCTTCGAAAGAGTTAGCGAATAAAATCGTTGATCCAAATATTTCAAGAGAAGAGATCGTTCAATTGACGACTGCGGCAACACCGGGGAAATTAAATGAAGTAGTCGGTTATATGAACGTGGTTGAAATGATGATGGCGGTTCAAAAAATGCGGGCTCGTCGTCGTCCAACAACTCAATCTCACGTAACCAACGTTCGCGATAATCCTGTACAGATCGCAGCGGATGCGGCGGAAGGTGCTTTGCGTGGCTTTGATGAACAGGAAACAACGGTAGCCGTTGCTCGTTATGCACCATTCAACGCGGTGGCGATCATGGTTGGTTCGCAAACTGGACGTCCAGGCGTATTGACACAGTGTTCATTAGAAGAAGCAACGGAGCTTGATTTAGGGATGCGCGGCTTTACCGCTTATGCGGAAACAATCTCTGTTTATGGTACGGAACAAGTATTTACCGATGGCGATGATACGCCTTGGTCTAAAGGATTCTTGGCTTCTTGTTATGCCTCTCGCGGGTTGAAGATGCGTTTTACTTCAGGGACTGGATCAGAAGTACAAATGGGATACGCAGAAGGCAAATCAATGCTCTACCTTGAAACACGCTGTATCTATTTAACAAAAGCAGCCGGAGTTCAAGGCTTGCAAAATGGTTCGATCAGCTGTATCGGAGTTCCAGGGGCAGTTCCTTCAGGGATTCGAGCTATTTTAGCTGAAAACTTGATTGCGATGCTGCTTGATTTGGAAGTGGCTTCAGGAAATGACCAAACCTTCTCACATTCAGACATTCGGAGAACGGCTCGTTTGCTGATGCAATTCTTACCAGGTACAGACTTCATTTCATCAGGTTATTCAGCAACGCCAAACTATGACAACATGTTTGCCGGTTCCAACTTTGATGCTGATGATTTCGATGATTACAATGTCATTCAACGGGATTTGAAAGTTGATGGCGGATTACGGCCGGTTAGTGAAGAGGATGTTGTGGCAGTTCGTAATAAGGCTGCGAGAGCTTTGCAAGGGCTGTTTGATAAGCTAGGCTTGCCAACGATCACTGATGAAGAAGTTGAAGCAGCAACCTATGCTCGAGGATCACAAGACATGCCGGAACGTGACATGGTGCAAGATATCAAAGCAGCACAAGAATTATTAACTCAAGGTAAGACAGGTTTGGATCTTGTTAAGGGCTTGTCAGAAAGTGGTTTTGAAGATGTCGCAACAAGCTTGCTCAATCTTTTGAAACAACGTGTAGCGGGAGACTTCCTACAAACGTCTTCAATCTTTGATGCAGATTGGAATGTGATCTCTGCCGTCAATGACAAGAATGATTATGCTGGACCGGGAACTGGGTACCGATTAGATGGGGCCGAGTGGGAAAAAGTAAAAGCGATCCCTAAAGCAATCAATCCGAAAGACATTTAAGGAGGAGTAAAAATGACAGAACTGAATGAAAATCTTTTGTGCTCCATTATCAAAGAAGTGTTAACTGAAATGGAAGCAAACACAGGAGATCAACCTGTTGCTTTTGAACAAACAAAGACAGAGTCCACAACATCGTCTGATTGGTTTAAATCTGTCGGCGTTGCTCAACCAGGAAATTCTCAGGATGAAGTAGTTATTGCTGTGGCGCCAGCTTTTGCAGATTCACAAACAACCAATATTCTTGGCGTTCCCCATAAAGAAATCCTAAAACAAGTGATTGCCGGTATTGAAGAAGAAGGCTTAAAAGCTCGGGTTGTTAAAGTTTATCGGACTTCTGATGTAGCCTTTGCCGGTGTTGAAGGAGATAAATTATCTGGTTCGGGTGTTTGTGTTTCGATTCAATCAAAAGGTACAGCGATTATCCATCAAAAGGATTTGCAACCGCTGTCAAATCTGGAGTTATTCCCGCAAGCACCGCTGATCACTTTAGAAACCTATCGTGCGATTGGGAAAAACGCCGCAAAATATGCGAAAGGCGAGTCGCCCAATCCAGTGCCAATGATGAATGACCAAATGGCTCGGCCGAAATATCAAGCGTTATCAGCATTGCTCCATATTAAGGAAACGAAGCACGTAGTAATCGGTAAACCAGCAGAAGAAATTTCTGTAACTTTATAGTGAGGTGACTAGAATGAATGAGCAATCTATCGAGAGTTTGGTTCGAGGAATCTTAAAAGATATGAATAGCGGTACAAGTCCGGCAGCGACAGAAACTACTGTAAGTTCTGGGGCAGCGACTGTTGCTGACTATCCGATCGCAAAAAATCATCCGGATTGGATCAAAACAAATACTGGTAAGACATTGGATGATATTACATTAGAAAATGTATTGAATGGATCATTAACACCTGACGATTTAAAAATCACACCACGTATTTTGAAAGCGCAAGGAGAAATCGCTACGAGTGCAGGTAGAAAAACAATTTCTAATAATTTTGACCGTGCGTCTGAGTTAACGGCTGTTCCTGATGCACGAGTGTTGGAAATGTATAATGCGTTGCGTCCGTATCGTTCTAGCAAACAGGAACTATTAGATATCGCGAGTGAGTTGGAAACCAAATATGATGCGAAAATCAGCGCGGCTTATGTGCGCGAAGCAGCGGAATATTATGAAAAACGGAAGAAACTTAAAGGTGATAATTAATTTCTAGTTCGGAAATTCAGGAAGAGGAGCAATGAATCATGAAACGTGTAATTGGGATTGATATTGGAAATTCCTCAACTGAAGTAGCTTTGGTTGAAATTGATGATCATCAACATGTCCGATTCCTAGAATCTGCCATTGCTGAAACGACGGGTATTAAAGGGACGAAGAAGAATCTATTTGGTATCTATAAAGCAATCAATGAAGCCTGCGCAAAAAATCGATTAAAGGTCGAAGAAATCGATTTAATTCGAATCAATGAGGCAACACCAGTTATCGGCGATGTCGCGATGGAGACGATTACGGAAACGATCATCACCGAATCAACGATGATCGGCCATAATCCCAAAACACCTGGCGGCTTAGGCTTAGGCGTAGGAACTACGCTTCGTTTTGCTGAGATTGAAAAGATCGGGAAGAAGGATACTCCTTATATTTTGATCATTGAAAAGTCCTTTGACTTTGATGCTGTGGCACGCCAAATCAATCATTTTGTAGCAAATGGCTTTCTGATTACTGCGGCTATCATGCAATCGGATGATGGAGTTTTGGTGAACAACCGATTATCAAAGAAGATTCCGATTGTTGATGAAGTTTCTTATATCGATAAGGTTCCATTGAATATGCTGGCGGCAGTTGAGGTAGCTGAAACCGGTCGCGGTGTATCACAGTTATCCAATCCTTATGGAATAGCCACGGTCTTTGAGCTTGATTCGGAAGCAACTAAGAATATTGTTCCTGTTGCCCGCGCCTTAATCGGAAATCGCTCGGCGGTAGTTATAAAGACACCAAAAGGCGATGTCAAAGCGCGAACAATTCCTGCTGGGAAAATTGAAGTAACTGGTGGGAATCGCCGCAGTACGGTAGGCATATCAGCAGGTGCAGAAAAAATTATGGAGACGGTTTCGGCATTCGAAGTGATTGACAATGTCACTGGCGAATCAGGTACAAACGTTGGCGGGATGCTGGAAAAAGTACGCTTAACGATGGCGGAGTTAACGGATCGTCCAGTCAATCAAATCTTCATTCAAGATTTATTAGCGGTCGATACGTTTGTGCCGATCAGTGTCAAAGGCGGCGTGGCCGGTGAATTCTCAATGGAACAGGCAGTTGGAATCGCATCGATGGTCAAATCCGATCATTTACAGATGTCGAAAATTGCGGATGAGATTCAACAGGATTTAGGGATCAAGGTTGAGATTGGCGGTGCAGAGGCGGAAGCGGCGATCTTAGGAGCGCTGACCACACCGGGAACTTCTGCGCCACTGGCGATCTTGGACTTAGGTGCCGGTTCGACAGACGCGTCCATTATTAAGAAGGACGGGACAATTGTGGCAACACACTTGGCAGGTGCGGGTGATATGGTAACGATGTTGATTCAGTCCGAATTAGGCCAAGAAGATGTTTATTTAGCTGAGGATATCAAGAAATATCCCTTAGCAAAGGTAGAGAATATTTTCTACATTCGCCATGAAGACGGTTCTGTTCAATTTTTTGATACGCCTTTAGATCCAGCGTTGTTCGCTAAAGTGGTGGTTGTGACACCAGATGGCTATGTACCAATACCTGGTGATGACTCGATTGAAAAAATTCGAATCGTTCGACAAACTGCAAAGGAACGTGTCTTTGTAACGAACGCGTTACGGGCTTTGCGGCGCGTCAGTCCAACAGGGAGTATTCGAGATATTCCGTTTGTCGTAATTGTTGGCGGATCTGCCTTGGATTTTGAAATTCCGCAGATTGTAACGAACGCGCTGTCTCATTACGGATTGGTAGCTGGACGTGGAAACATTCGACAAATTGAGGGACCGCGCAATGCAGTGGCGACTGGTTTGATCCTTTCCTACTTGAGGGAGGGATTCGATGGAGCTTGATCTAAATGTTCGGCCAATGGTATTGATCTATCTGTCTAAATCAGCATCGATCGAGGATATTCAATATGTTCTTTATGGTTTAGAAGAAGAAAAAATTCCTTTTTCTATTGAACAAAAAGAATTTTCAACGGCGACGAAAGCAGCGTATGTTGCGGCAAACACTTCTTCGCTAAATGTTGGAATTGGTTACGTAAATAATGAAGCGGCCCTTCATTATAAAAATTTGGCACCAGAAACTCCTTATCAATCGATTCAACGAGTTGTAACTTGTCCACCATTAGTTTTAAAAAGTTTCGGTGGGAATGCGGCACGTTTAGTAAAGGGTGTGCCATTCAAATCAATTGATCCTATGGAGGTGAAACTATGAAACAAGCAATTGGCTTAGTCGAAGTAAAAGGTTTGGCTAGTGCAATCGAAGTATCAGATACGATGGTCAAAGTTGCGAACGTCGAACTTCTTGGTGTTGAAAAAGCACGAGGATTCGGTTGGATGACAGTGAAGGTCGCTGGCGATGTCGGAGCGGTAAAAGCGGCGGTAGATGCCGGTAAAGCGAAGGCCATCGCAAACAATGTCTTTCTATCAGCACTGGTTATTCCTCGCCCAGCCAATAATTTAGAAAAGTTTTTCTTTACGAAAGAGTCGAACACGAACTTGCCGGATGAGAATCCAGAGAAGACGCCAGTGGTGAGTGAACCTGCGGAACCAGGACCGGAAAAGGTTGAAGAAAAATCGCAACCAGATGAAAAAACGGTTATCGAGGAACCGATCAAAGAAGCGGCTATAAAAGAAGAGCCGAGTAAAGAAGAAATTACAAAAGAAGAAACGATTCAGGAAGAGCCAACCAAAGAAAAAGTGACCAAAGAAGAACCAAAAAAGAAAAAGAATCCACCTAAAGGGTCAAAAAAATCTTCAGAATCCAAAAAGAAGAAATAGGCACAGAAGGTAGATCGTTTGAAAATAGAATTATTTTTACGTAAGGAAAATTAATTCTTTGAGATGAAATAGGATGCCAGTTCCACTACTTACAGTTTCATCAGAAGGAAAGTAAGTAAAAAAGAAACGCATATACAGAGTAAAAGATCTAGTGGAATGGCATACGGCTTGAAAATAGAACTAATTTTTACGTAAGAGAAATTAATTCTTTGAGATGAAATAGGATGCCAGTTCCACTACTTACAGTTTCATCAGAAGGAAAGTAAGTAAAAAAGAAACGCATATACAGAGTAAAAGATCTAGTGGAATGGTATACGGCTTGAAAATAGAACTAATTTTACGTAAGAAAAATTAATTCTTTGAGATGAAATAGGAGGAATAGACATGAATGATGCATTAGGAATGATTGAAACAAAAGGACTAGTTGGTGCTGTAGAGGCGGCCGATGCAATGGTTAAGGCGGCGAATGTAACGCTAGTTGGAACTGAGAAAATTGGTTCAGGACTAGTTACAGTTATGGTACGCGGCGATGTTGGTGCAGTCAAGGCCGCAGCTGATGCAGGTTGTGCAGCAGCTGAAAAAGTGGGGGAAGTGGTTTCCGTTCACGTGATCCCAAGACCGCATCGCGATGTCGACGAAATTTTAGTACCTAAAGTAGGCAATGAATAATTACAGCATTGAGGAAATTAGAAAAATTGTTCGTGAAGTGTTATTGGAGATGCAGGCAGAAACATTTCCCATTGGCATTTCCAACCGACACATACACCTAACGGAAGAACATTTCAGTATTCTATTTCCTAATGAATCGATTGAACCTTTGAAACCGTTAAAGCAACCTGGAGAATTTGCTTCAAAGCAAACGGTGACCTTAGTTGGACCAAAGGGCGAGATCAAAAAGGTTCGTATTTTAGGTCCGTTACGCAAACGTTCACAGGTGGAAATCTCAAAAACGGATGCAAGAAATCTAGGTGTTCAGCCTCCAATCCGGTTGTCTGGTCACTTGGATGATGCGATTGAAATCACGATCCGCAGTGATGCGGCAGAGTTGACGATTCCGGCCGCGATCATAGCGAAACGGCATATTCATTTGAATTATCAGGATATGGAGCGTTTGAACTTAAAAGAAGGACAAGTCGTTTCAGTAGAAATTTTCGAAGGTGCGCGAAGAGGCATTTTTAACGATGTTGAATTACGGCCAGGAGAGAATTTTGTTTTAGAGATGCATGTAGATACAGATGAGGCCAATGGTGCGGATATTCAGCCAAATACACGAGGACGAATTATTAGAGAATAGTCCAAAGGAGGAAGTATGGAGTCAATCGAGAAAGCCAATCAATTATTAACATCTTTTCATGAACTTGTGAATACAAAACAAGCACAGGAGTTTGATCCTGAAGATGGCTATAAAGTTGGAGTCGATTTGGGTACTTCCTCTATCGTTTTGGTTGTTTTAGATGGAAAGAATCGACCGGTTTTTGGTGCTTTTGAATACGCGGATGTTATCAGAGATGGATTGGTTGTTGATTATCAAAAGTCAGTTCAAATCGTTAATCGGCTGCGTGCTCAAGCAGAGGAAACGCTCGGTTTTCCTCTGAAAGCTGCATCGGGTGCAATTCCGCCGGGCACCGTTGGAAACAACAAACGTGTGGTGGCCAATGTGATTGAAAGTGCGAATATGCTGGCAGACGAACTTGTCGATGAACCAACAGCGGCGGCATTGGTCTTAGGTGTCAATGAGGGCGCTGTAGTTGATGTTGGCGGCGGGACGACTGGAATCAGTATTTTTGAGAAGGGTCAGCCGATCATTGTAGAGGATGAGCCCACCGGCGGCACGCATATGACTTTAGTAATCGCGGGCAATAGTAGGATTTCCATTGAGGAAGCGGAACAGATCAAACGAGATCCAGCCCGTGATCGAGAGAATTTTATCATTTGCCGACCAGTGATTCAACGAATGGCTAACATTACCGCCAATGTGTTAAAAAAGCATCCAACAGAACCAATCTATGTTGTTGGCGGAGCATCTTATCTATCTGAATTTGAACAAGAATTTTCGAATTATTTGGATCAAACGGTTTATAAACCAAAATATCCTCAATTTGTAACACCAATTGGAATTGCGATGTCTTCCACCCCAATCGTGGAGTAACAGATGGACGGCAAAGCGATCTCTAATTGTATGGTAACTATGTCTGCAATAAGAATTGGGAGTAAGAATATGGACGAGTTAGTTGAGCGTATTATTTCAATCATCAATCAGCGAGAACAAAATACCTTATTTCTTTCTTGTCGTACGCCTTCCCATATTAATCAAGGAATCAGCGGCTTTTTATACAATAAGCAGATTCATTTGACTGAGGTAGATATCCTATTTTTAGAGCGGTTCATAAAAAAAGACACGGAAGATCCTCTAGTGAGGTGGCTGTATCAAAGCTATGACTATGATTGTCGTCTAACATTTGAACTGGCTTTCTCAAACACGGATTTGATTCCAAATGAATTATTCAACGAGTGCAGTGTGAAGTTGCTTAACAATCAAGGAAAACAATATTTTCTATTTCCGAATAAGGTCATAACCTACCAGCAAATAGCGATGTTGACGCAGGAGGATATTTTACTGCTTGCGGCAAAACAATTAGTTACAGACTTGGCGAAGGATCGATTGCGGGAAAAGAAAGTCATTGTTGTAGAAAGGAGTTCAACCCTATGCTGATGGCAAAAGTAGTTGGGAGTGTAGTTTCGACCCAGAAGGATGAATCGTTAATTGGAAAAAAACTGATGATCATCCAACCGATTAACTCTGAACAACAGAATATTCGCTTTCAACAGGTAGCGGCGGATACAGTAGGGGCTGGTATCGGAGACTATGTCTTATTGACCAGTGGTTCTTCTGCCAGAAAAATGTTTTCGACTCCTTCAGATGCTGTTGATTATGCAATCGTTGGAATTATTGACACGTTTGATTTTTAGGGAGCTGAGGAACGATATGGCGATTTATACAAAAACGGGAGATAAAGGAACAACGAGCCTTTTTGATGGAACAAGAGTAAAAAAATCAGATCCACGAGTAGAAACATATGGAACATTTGACGAATGCTGCGCACAAGTCAGTGTGGCTCAGAAACTAGCGAAGGATTCAGAGACTATTCAGCATTTGGAATGGGTTCAGCAAAAACTATTCCTATTGAATGCGGAAATTGCAACGGAGAAAGATTTCTCTAAGCTAGAAGCGAAAAGTACATTGATCGCAGCAAGCGATATTCAGCAAATGGAGGACTGGATCGATCAATACACCAAACGTTTGCCTGAAGTGCATAGTTTCATTTTACCGGGGCAGACACTTTCAGCCGCTCAACTGCATGTGGCACGGGCTGTTTGTCGGCATGGCGAACGCTTGCTGACAGAGCTGTCAGAATCGGCTGAGGTGCGGGAGGACGTACGGAAATTTGTTAATCGATTATCTGATTGTCTCTATATTTTTGCTCGAATGGAAGATCATAGTGAGACTGAAAAAAAGTTAGTAGATGAAATATTACGTCGGTATTTAGAACAAAGCGGAACCTTAAGCCAAAAAAGTCATTTGATAAAACACCATCAAATCTTTCAGGCTTGCGAGGAGCAAGCTGAAACAATGGGTGTTCCAGTCTCAATGGCGCTGGTTGATGAAACGGGCAGTTTAGTAAGTTTTTATCGAATGTCAGGAGCACTCTTAGTTAGTGAATCTTTGGCGCAGAAAAAAGCCTACTCCGCTGTTGCAATGAAAACAGATACCCATGAATTAAAGGCGCTCGTTCAACCGGCAGGGGATCTTTACCAATTGGAAACCTCGACTGATGGACAAGTCGTCACTTTCGGCGGCGGCTTCGTAATTAAGGATTCAATGGGGAAAGTTATCGGTGGTTTAGGTATCAGCGGCGGCGCGGTTGAGGAAGATATGGCGATCGCTCAAAAAGGTTTAGAGAAGTTGAAGGAGATTTGACATGCGTGAAGAAGAAATAAAGGAACTGATCACAAAAATTCTTCAAGAAGCTCAAACAACAACCTCTCCGACGAAGGAATTTGGTGTTTTTGAGACTGTTGAAGAAGCGATTCAGGCGGCGAAATTTGCCCAAGAATGCTACGAAAATCAAACCTTAGAAACAAGAAGAAACGTGATTGAAGCGATTCGTTGCGGAATGAGACCGCATATTGAAAAGATTGCCTGCGACACGTTAGAAGAAACGGGGATGGGACGCTATGAAGATAAGCTTCAGAAGCTCCAACTCGTTTTAGATAAAACACCGGGAGTCGAAGATCTGCACACGGAAGCTTTGACTGGCGATAACGGGATGACACTATATGAGTTGTCTCCATACGGTGTAGTCGGGGCGGTCACTCCGAGTACCAATCCGGCGGAAACCGTGATTTGCAACTCAATAGGAATGCTGGCGGCTGGAAATGCAGTCTATTTCAGTGTTCATCCGGGAGCAAAGAAAGTTTCGCGTTGGGTCGTAAGTAAGATGAATGAGCTAGTTTATGAAGCTTGCGGCATTCAAAACTTAATCGTAACGATTGCCGAGCCTTCAATTGAGGCCGCTCAGGAGATGATGATTCATCCAGATGTTCCATTGTTAGCAATTACTGGTGGGCCTGGAGTTGTTCGACAAGCGATGCAAAGCGGTAAGAAAGTCATTGCAGCAGGCGAAGGAAATCCACCTTCACTAGTTGATGAGACCGCAAATGTTGAAAAGGCTGCAAAAGATATTGTGATCGGCGCCTCTTTTGACAACAATATCTTATGTACAGCAGAAAAAAGTGTCGTAGCCGTGGAGCAAATCGTCGATTATTTGATTTTGCAGATGGAAAAAAATGGTGCGTATTTGGTTCAAGACGAAGCCATTATTCAAAAAATGGTGGATATGACGATTATGGAGAATGGTGCTCCCAGCCGGAAATTTATTGGAAAAAATGCAAACTACATTTTAGCTGAAGCGGGGATCAACGTAGACTTTGATGTACGGGTCATCATTTTAAGAGCGGATAAGATTCATCCATTCGTCGTGAAAGAAATGTTGATGCCGATCTTACCAGTCGTTACGGTCACTAATTTCGATGAAGGGCTGGCAACCGCTTTGCAGATTGAGAATCGTCGGCATCACACAGCAACGATGCATTCTCAAAATGTGGGACGAATGAATCTTGCGGCCAAGAAATTTCAAACATCGATCTTTGTTAAAAACGGCTCTTCTTTCGCTGGCTTAGGATTTGGTGGGGAAGGTCCAACAACCTTCACGATCGCAACACCGACAGGCGAATGTACGACATCCGCACGGGATTTTGCTCGGAAACGTCGTTGTGTTCTGACTGATGGGTTTTCAATCCGCTAGAAAGGGGGCTTTTCTTTGAAAAAATGGGCGATGAAACCAGAAATTTATTCTGGATTTGCCAGTCTAGAGCGGCTGCAGCAATTTGAAAAAGAAAATCTCTGTTTTGTATGTGATCCTTATTTAGCGGAGTCTGATAGTTTAAAGAGAATTTTAGGTTATGTAAAACGAACAAATAGTGTTGAGATTTTTTCTGATATTATCCCAGATCCTCCGATCGAAACCGTAGTAGAAGGGATCGAGAGAATGACTAAAATTCAACCAACTGTGGTCATCGCAGTTGGCGGAGGTTCTGCGATTGATACAGCTAAAGCAATGCTGTTCTTTTACAAACGAACGACCGGCAATAAAGTGAAGCGGTTTGTTGCGATACCAACCACTAGTGGGACTGGATCGGAAGTAACTAGCGCTTCGGTTATCACGGATACACAAAACAAAATAAAGTATCCGATTTTTCATGAAGCGATTATTCCTCACGAGGCCATCTTAGACGCAAGTCTAGTCATGTCTAGCCCGCCATCTGTTACAGCATTTAGCGGGCTGGATGTATTAACTCATGCGCTGGAATCCTTAGCTTCGACCAATCGAACCAATTATACAAATGCTTTGGCTGAGAAGGCGACAGAATTGGTCTTTCAGTTTTTACCAACTTGTGTGAATCAGGGGATGGAGTTAGACGCGCGTGTTCAAATGCATGAAGCGTCGACTCTAGCAGGTTTAGCCTTTGATGCAGCAGGTTTGGGTGTCTGTCACGCGATTGCGCATCAGGTAGGGGCGAATTTTAAAGTTCCTCATGGTTTGGCGAATTCTATGCTGCTTCCTTATGTGATTGAAGCAAACAGCAAGAATAAAGAGACCAGAAGAAATTACGCGCGAATTTCACGTAAACTGGGCATTTGCCCACCGAGTTTGCCCGATCATTTAGCTGTTTCAAATCTGTCTCAAGCCGTTCAGCAATTGGCAATCGAGTGCAAGGCACCGATCAAGCTGAATAGCTTTGGAATTCAAGAAGAGGCAGCCTTGCTGGCCGAAGAGGTCATCGCAAACAACGCATTAAATGATACGACATTTAAGACCAATCCGATTCAGTTTTCAGTCGAAGAAATAAAAGATATTTATCGAAACATAATAAAATAATCATTTTTCCTGACAATATTTTGCAACTTTCGATGTGAGAAAACTATTATAATATAGATAGGTAAATTGTCAGGAGGATGTCACGAAAGTCGCATTTGTTTTTCTGCAAGAAAAATAAAGACATTAAAAAGAATAAGGAGGTCTCATAATGAATAGTCCTGTATTTGGTGAATTTTTTGGTACGATTGTTCTAATTCTTTTTGGTTCAGGTGTTGGTTGCTCAGTCAATCTAAAAGGTACTTTAGCAAAAGGTGTAGGCGCCAGTTGGTTATATATTGCCGTGGGCTGGGGTGTCGCAGTTATGCTGGGTGTTTTAGCAAGCGGGCATTTTGGTTCGCCGGGTCATTTGAATCCAGCAGTAACAATTGGTTTTGCCGTTGCGGGTTCCTTTGAGTGGGGGCAAGTCGCTCCGTTTATTCTGGCTCAAGTTGCCGGCGCATTTATCGGAGCACTGATTGCTGCGATTCATTTCTGGCCGCATTTCCAGCATACGACTGTAGAAGAAGGCAACAGCGTTGGGATTTTTGCTACTGGACCAGCGATTCCAAGCACAGCATTAAACTTAGTTAGTGAAATTATTGCAACTTGTTTCTTCGTATTAGCGATCCAATTAATGCCGGCCGATATTCCACCAGGCTTGCAACCGTTAATGCTGGTATTCGTTTTGATTGGGATCGGGTTGTCCCTAGGTTCAACTACCGGTTATGCGATCAACCCTTGTCGTGACTTTGGTCCGCGATTGATGTATGCGTTGATGCCGATCCCTAACAAGGGCGATGCCAATTGGGGCTACGCATGGATTCCGATTGTCGGCCCGATCATTGGTGCTTGTATTGCGACCTTATTAGTAAAAGGTTTAGGATAAAAAAATATCACAGCAAGGTCGCCTGACGTTTGAAGAAACGATGGCGACTTTGCTGTCATAAGGGAGGAAAATATGGCGAGTAAAATTATGTCAATTAATGCCGGTAGTTCCTCGTTGAAATTTCAATTATTCGAAATGCCAGAGGAAGTACTGTTAGTAAAAGGATTATTTGAACGAATTGGTTTGGAAGATGAGATGGTTTTTTCTTATTCGATAAAAGATGCGAAGGTAAAAACGTCGGTTAAGGGAAAATCGCATGAGGAAGCAATTGATTTTCTGTTGCGCTTTTTGCTTGAAAGAAAGGTCTTAACCAGCTTGGACGAGCTTTCAGGTGTCGGTCATCGAGTGGCTCATGGCGGTGAAGATTTCAAAACGTCCAGCTTAGTTGATTCGTGCGCATTACAAAAAATCAAAGATCTAGGAAAACTGGCTCCTTTGCATAATCCTGTGAACGTTGTAGGGATTGAAGCATTACAAAAGGATTTACCAGATTGTCCGCAGGTTGCGGTTTTTGATACTTCTTTTCATCAAACGATGGAAGCCAAGAATTTTGTCTATCCGCTGCCATATCGCTTTTATGAAGAAGACAGCGTAAGGCGTTACGGCTTTCATGGGACGAGCCATCAATTTGTCGCTGCCGAAGCGGCAAATTATTTAGAAAAACCAATTGAGTCGATGAAAATTATTTCTTGTCATTTGGGAAATGGTGCGAGTATTTGTGGAATCAAAGATGGAAAATCGGTGATTACTTCTATGGGATTCACACCGTTAGCAGGTCTTATGATGGGGACGCGCTGTGGGGACATTGATCCTTCGATCATTCCATTTTTACAAAATGAGAAGAATCTTTCAGCCAGTGATATGGATAAGTTGATGAATGCTGAATCCGGCTTCAAAGGAGTTACTGATTTCAGCAGTGATACGCGAGATATTATTAGTGAAGCAGAAAAGGGCAATGAAAGAGCAAAACTGGCGCTTGATATGTTTGCAGGTCGAGTCAAACAAACGATTGGCGCTTATGCTGCGGAGCTTGATGGGGTTGATGTCCTGATTTTTACTGCTGGGATTGGAGAAAACTCAGCAGTTATCCGCGAGATGATTTGTCAGGATTTAACCTTCTTTGGTATTGCGATCGATCAAGACCAGAATCAGAAAAACAGCAGAAGAATTAGTTCGGCTGCTTCTTCGGTTGAAGTATTAGTCGTTGAAACGAACGAGGAGCTGATGATTGTCAGAGATACGTTTCATTTGATTTAATTAATAGAAAGATGCCATGGATTGATTTAACTAAATCCATGGCATCTTTTTTTATTGTATAAGGCTATCGATTAATTCTGGACGCGGGTTAGATAAGACGATCTTGTTAATGAGCATCGCTTGATCTTTGGCGCCTTGTGCTCCAGCTTCGACAGCGGCTTTCACTGCGGCAACATCGCCAGTCAATACGACAAATGATTTTCCGGCAATTCCGGTTCCAAGCTGAATCGCTAAAAGCTCTACATCCGCCGCTTTGACGGCAAAATCTGCGGCAATAATCGAACCGGTTGCCGAATAATATTCCAGTACGCCGACTGCTCGAATATTTTCTGGCACCTTTGCCATGTTGATGGCTTGAATCACAGATGGGTTAATTCGGGGAATCAATAATTCACCGACGACGTATCGCCCGCCCATTTCAACACCGACTTCCATGGAACGTTCGATCGCTGCGACTTGTCCGCTGATCATAATATAGTATTTTCCAGGACAACTGGCTCGCGCCATAATCAAGGTTGCGTCGGCTGCTTTTAACATGTAGTCCACGACCTCGATTCCTTTAGCGATACTGTTCAATTCTAAAAATCCGATAGTATCCATTAGTTTCATTGGTTGTCCCTTCTTTCAATTGTAATGCTGGCGGATACCGCAGTCACTGTGCCATCAATACTGGCATGAACATCCGCGCCTAGCGCTTTTTCAGGTTTTCTACCGATTAAGTCGCCTGCTTTGACATGATCGCCCACTTGGATCACCGGCTCGCAAGGAGCGCCAATATGCATTTTCAGCGGAATATTTACGGTAGTTGATTCATGTTTCAGCAGCTCTTCTACTTTTAGATCGGCATATTGCTTCAAACCATCCTTCAGTAAGATTTTGACTGGCGGGACTTGCTGGTATTCACGCATCAAAGTTGGTGTAAGCGGCTGATCATTTTTCTGGTAGCGAATCCCTTTTTCGGCTAAACGCTGCTTTACATATTTATTGACTTGCCGTGGTAAAAGCCCCATCGGACAAGCGATCGTTTCGCAAATGCCGCATTCACAGCAAAGGAGCGCTTCTCTCCAGATCGGATCGTCATCAATATCATCTGGTATCTCGGTGATGGTCAAATGGCGCATCACGCGATGGGGATGAATCGGATGACCGATTTGATAACGCGGACAAAGTTCTGTGCACAAACGACATTGAATACAGGAGGAGCGAGCCTTGTTAATCATTTGCGGAATTTCTTTTTCCAGCAATTCATAAATAAAATCGCGTTTTTCCATAATAATGATGCCGGAAGTTGTTTTGGTAACGACTTGTTGTGAAAATTCATCCTGAGTGCCGGTTTTACCCATCATCGGTCCGCCGTTGATAAACATGAAGTCATCAATCGTTGCGCCGCCGGCTAATGCCAAACAATCGTCAAAGGAGGTACCGATCGGAACTTCCAAGATCTTTGGTTCTTTGACTGCACCAGTGATGGTCAACAGCTTATGAGTGACGTTTTCCCCCTGTTGAGCGTGATAAATATTAAGCATAGTAGCGATATTCGAAATCACACAGCCGACTTCGATCGGGATGCCCCCAGGCGGTACGGTTCGTCCAGTAACCTCAAAGACCATGATCTGTTCATCGCCCGCCGGATAAAAATTATTCATTTTGAAGACGGAGACGGGAGCATTTTGTTCCTGAATCGCCTGTTCTAAGGCATTGATTTCCTTCGTGTAATGTCCTTTGGTGGCAATCACAATCTGTTTCGCTTCTAATAGTTCGCCAACTGCAGCGATGGCTTGAACACACTCTTTTGCGTAGTGGTTCATCACGTAGTGGTCTGTTTTCAAGAGGGGCTCACATTCCGCTGCATTGATAATAAAATACTCCGTTTTTGTATTGTATTTGACAGCAGTAGGAAAGCCCGCGCCGCCGCAGCCTACGATACCGGCAGAAGTGATTTGTTCCAATAGCATATTCGTTCCTCCTTTCTTTAAACTAAAATAAGAGCGTTTTCATTGTTAGGCATTAATTGATGGAAAAATTTGTTTCGAGTCCGCTGAATCAATTCGTAGACTTCTTCAGTTGTTTCTAACTGTTTTCTTTTTTGTAGCAAGGTTTGCGCCAGCATCATGGAAAGTCCTTTGGCTAAAAAGATTGCTTGAGGCTCTCCCAAACTGTCAAAATCCGGAAATTCGCCTAAATTGGCGATTCGATTAATATTGGCCATGGCTAGGTAACCAAGCGAATCTTGGAAAATTTCTATGAAGCGCTCCTGATGATTGCCAGCGACATGATCAGAAAAATAATCGAAGTACGTTTTATAGACGTCCTTGATGACCTGCAGCAGGAAAGAGCACATCGTAGCATCGCCCCTGATACTGAATCCCGCATACTGAGAAAGAATATTTGCCAAAAAATAGCCGATATCATAGGAAAAAGGACCCGTCATGGTGTATTCCATATCGATTACTTTAAAGGAGGTTTGTGAGACGAAAACATTGGAAGAATGGAAATCACCATGAATCAAACAGTCATCCTCGCTGGAAATCCGTTCAATCAATGTCTCCCAATCATTTTTTACTTCGACATCCTCCAAAATGGCCGCTAGAATATCCAGTGTTGCTTCTTGATAGGCGGTCTTCTGAGTATTATTTCTAGGCGGCGGTTTCAAAATGAAATCGGTGATAATTACTCGCATATCCGAATTCTTGAAATAATTCTTCAACGCGTACCAGTAGTCGGCCGATAATTTCATTTTTGATGTTGCTAGGTGCGTTTGCGCGAGATATTCACCGACTTGCTTTCCTAAGCGCGGAAATTGTTCTCCGCGGCAGAGCGCGAAACGCAAAACAGTCAGGTATGAAAGATCCTCCATGATAAAAAGATGCGCAGCTGGATCTGCAAAATACGTTTCTGGGACCATCTGAGGAGCTAAACCAGCCCGCAGCTGATAGGTCATGTACTCTAAATAATTCCGTTTAGGATCGATCGGAGCCAGCGAGATTCCACTGGAAATCGTTTTTTTCGAATGCTTAACGATGTATGTTTGATTGCCCTGTTTAAGGGTGTAAAGATAATTTAAGTAGCCATCAACGTATTTGTCTTTTTCGTTGCAAAGAGCCGTTACGGTGAGGGGACTAGTTGAGTTAAAAAGAGCGGTTCGCTTCAGCAAATAATCTGCGAGCGTGTATTCACTAATCTCCATCGTCTTCCTCCTGTTCGAATATTTTATGCGGGTTTGTTAACTAAGTGAATCCCACAAGAATCCTATCCTACCAATAAGTTTATCGAATCCCAGAGTAAAAATATATAATAAAAATATGCACTATAAGACCAAGCGGCTAGAGGCCTTTGAGGGCTTGGATCGTAGGAAATATGTTAAAAAAAGAGAACAAAAAAATACAATAAAAAAACCGTTTTCGAAAAGAAAACGGCTATAGCTCATACATGGCTTCTTCAAAATTTTCAACATAATAACGGAAATTTTTTCTTCCTCGACAAACGACTGTGTGTCCTTCCGCTTCGAGTTTCTCAATTTGAGCGTCCACGCCACCGGGGAATTTCGGATTGATTTCTCCTTTAGCCTTTAGGGTTCGCCAGTAGGGAGTCAAGTCCGTGTCGCGTTGTTCACTGGCCCAAGCAGCAATCGAGATGAAGGCACCAGCAGTGATCGGTTCGGTAAAATCACCATCATTCTGTTTGGCTAAGTAGTCTCTGATCGCGCTAGTTGTGATGATCTTTCCGTAAGGGATTCTTTTCATGATCTCGTTGTAGTCTAATGGGGGCGCAAAGTACATTTTTGTTCCGCCGTAACGCTTGATCGTTGCTTCATCGGTCACGATTTGCATTTTTGGCATTCCTTTATCTTCGTTCATCATCGCGTTGAAATCTTTTTGATCCTCGTTGGCCATGAGGGCCACCTCCTAATTTTTTAATAAGAGAGACATGACACGTGTCGTTCCTAGTACTAGTTTACCTAGGATAAAAATATCCTGCAATGAGACAGTTTAATTTTTATCAAAAAAAGTTTTCACGTTTTTATCCAGCTTTTGAGTGACAGCTACGATCAGACATTCTTCGATAGCAGATAAAATACCGCAGATCAAAAGAATGATTCCAAACGCGTTAATTGGGAGAACGCGTAAGATTATCGGAGACAAAAAGAGCAATAAACCAGTCAGCTTATTCAAATAGGTATGCAAACTAGCAAATTGATGGAAGCGAAAATAACCGATCAAATACGTGACACAGCGAATGATGACGACGACCAATGCACCCCAAAGAAGAAAAGCAGGCAGTGTAATTGTCAGAATGATTTTTATGACGACCACAATAAAGAAGATCAGGTCTGCGATACTATCTAGTAATGTCCCAAAAGCGCTCGTCCAATTCATTTTACGCGCGATCCAGCCATCAATGATGTCGGTCAAGCCCGCAAAAAGGTACAAAGGGAAGAACAGATCGTCTGAAAGAAAAAGAATCAATAGTGAGGCCAAGATACGAAAAGTTGTTAATATGTTAGGAATATAATGCATATATTCGCTCCTTATTCATGATAAGATAATGATTCTACGACCAAGAAAGTGGTAGGAGTTCTTTGATTTACCTAGCTATTACTCGGAAAAATTGAGAAGGGCAAAAGTATTCTTCTTAAAGAAAGATAACTTAACTTTATCATGTTCTTAGCTTGTTTGAAATCAAACTGAAATCTAAATGCAATGAATTTGTGCTATTTTTGATAAAAAGGGTAAAGAGGAGGATGAAATGACAACAACATTGATTATTGATCATCCGTGGAAGGAAAGTTTTAATCATGGTGTGCTGAACAAATTGGTTGCGGGGTTGGAACAAGATCAGAAGATTTATCAGGTAATTGATCTCAATAAAGACGGCTTTAATCCAGTCATGTGTGAAGAAGAGTTGGCTGGGTACCAAAGTGGGTCGGTGTTAGATCCTTTAGTATTGCATTACATGAATTTGTTGCGGGAAACGTCACAGCTAGTATTGATCTTCCCAATTTGGTGGTATAGCTCACCGGCAAGTTTAAAGGGCTTTCTTGATAAAGTATTGTTAAATGAATTCGCTTTTTTCGACGGTGGAAACGGGATTCAACCGTTGTTATCAGTTGATTCAGTCGTTGTCTTCACCACCTCCGACCAACCGACAGAGGGCTTGGAAAAACGCTGTACCCGCAGTTATAAGCACCAGCTTACGACAACGCTAGAAGATATTGGCATGCGGAATATCACTTGGCATCATTTGGGTTCAGTGAAAAACTTAACGGATGAAGAACGTCAGGAGTATCTTGAATCGGTTTACAGCAAAATTTAAAAAGATTCGAAGCCCATTTGCTTGAGCTTCGAATCTTTTTATTTTGTAGAAGAATTCAATTTTTCAAATGCAGCATGGTACTCCTTTAAGACTTCAAGAATTTCACGACCGATCAATTTGTAGTCCTTTGTCGGCAAATTGGCCTCTGAAACACGGACTTGTCCAGCGGCCGTGCCGAAACCGACACCATCAATTAAAACCACCCCATTTTTTTCTGCCAAGCGGACAAGAAAATCGATATATTCGAAATGACTGGCTAAGTATTCGCGAAAGGCTCTACCGTATTTCCTTTCGGCTAGTTCATAAATATTGATTAGAGAATAGTATTTCGAATTATCACAGGATTCATCCGCAGCAAGCTGCAATGCGTCATGTAGATTCTTGTACCGCTCGTTGATAATTTTTCGTGAGGTATCAATATAAGGATCGGTTTCACCAGCCAGTAAATGCGTCAGAGCAAATAGGACTTCCATGATTTGCTGGGGCGTTGACAGGCCGGAGGTATGATATAAACCGATCGAGCGGCTATCGGCTACCAAACGATCAATAAAAGCCATTTTTTCTGGCTCCTTTACCACTAGTTGGTAGCGCTGAGTCAATAATTTCTGATCTTCACTTGGCAAAGTCTGAATCAAGCGATCAAACACGTTCTCTTTATGGGCTGCAATCAACCCAACTCGCCAACCGGTTGCGCCAAATAATTTTGAAAAAGAATAGACCAGTAGCGTATTGTGGGGAACGACCGCATAGATCGTTTGAAAATTTTCAACAAAGGTGCCGTAAACATCGTCAGTAATGATCATTAAATCCGGATTCGTTTGAACGACCTTTTCTATTTCAGCGAGCGCCAAAGCATCTAATGCCCTTGAACCAGGATTGCTGGGATTAACGATGAAAAAGGCTTTAAGATCGGGATCAGTTAATTTTTCGATCTCGCTTGGCAGCAGCTCCCAATGATTTTCTTCTGTCGATTGCAGATCGACCACAACCAATTCGTAATCGGATAATTCTGGAATTTGCAGATACGGTGTAAAAATAGGCGTATTGATTGCAATCCGATCCCCGGGGCGAATCAATTTATTCTCTCTTAACGAGTTAAAAATATAAACGATGGCAGCAGTACCGCCTTCGGTTGGAAAAATGTCTGTTTGATTGGTCAATGAAGTTCCATTGTATAAAACGGATTCTAAGTAATGATTTAAAATAATCTCGCTATTTTTAAGCACGCGGCTAGGAACGGGATAGTTATTGCCAAGAACACCGTCAGCCAGTTCTTTGACGAAATCATCGCTATCGATCCCTAGTTGATCAGTGTACTTCAACATTTGAAGTAAAAAACGATCAATCTCGTTTGTTTCCGGCGACAAAAATTCGGTGAAACGCGTTGAAATATCCTGCAGTTCAGTGTAGCCAATCAAGTCACCTTCAGCAATCGTGCGTTCAGACTCCTGCAGGCCAAATTCGATTAAACGATTAAAAGCCAAACGCGCTTTCTTGTTGATCCAATTTGGGTTGCCTCTTCCTGCGTTCAAAAAAACATTTTGCCGTTGATTATTTTGCGCCAAAGTCAGCATTTGATCACTGATTTCAAAAGAGCCGAGCTGTTCCAATTTCTTTTCATTTGAAGTATCCATCGTATGTTGCCACCTCCAAAATTAAGCGTAACGCGCATCGAATTTTTAAGCAAATAAAAGCCTAATAAATAAAAAAAATAAAGTTGAATCAGTTAGAAACGGTAAAAAAAGACGAATTGAAGCGACTAAGATTCGTCATAATCTCAAAACTTTCTTTAAGTTTTAGACGGAAGCGCTTTGGATAGTCTTGCGCCGTTTTCTTTTTATCGTTACACTAACTAATGATATAAAAGAAAGATGGGGATTATTTTTTTATGGAAAACGAAAAAGTTACACAGCCGAACAAAAGCGACTGGTTTTTACGCTTCATCAAAGGGATGTTCATCGGCTCTGGATTTATTTTACCGGGTGTCAGCGGTGGGGCTCTGGCAGCAGTATTTGGTATTTATGAACGAATTATTTCATTTTTGGCCCACATCACGAAAAACTTCAAAGAGAATGTATTGTTTTTTATTCCAGTTGGATTAGGCGGATTAGCGGGCGTTTTTGTGTTATCCTTTGCGGTCAGCTTCCTCTTGGGAGAATTTGAAACGATTATGCTTTGGTTCTTTGTTGGTTGTATTATCGGAACCGTTCCTGCGTTATGGAAAGAAGCCGGGAAAAAAGGCCGAGGAACAAAGGATTATGTTATTATCGCTGTTAGTTTCGTCGTAGGCTTCTTATTCTTGTGGAAGGGATCAAGTCTGTTTGGAACTGTTGATCAAAACTTTTTCACTTGGATGATCGCAGGTGCTCTAATTGGTTTGGGTCTGATCGTGCCCGGCTTAAGCCCTTCAAACTTTTTGGTTTATATGGGGATGTACAAAGCGATGGCGGATGGTTTCAAAACTGTTGATATGGGAGTTATTATTCCAATCGGTATCGGCGGTTTAATTACGGTCTTGAGTTTATCGAAGGTAATGGACTGGGTTTTCAGTCATTATTATGCACCGATGTATCATTTTATTTTAGGGATCGTTTTTGCTTCGACGGTCATGATCGTACCGACAGATTATAGCGGAATTGGCTTCCTTGGTTTCCTTGGTTGTGCGGTTTTATGTATTTTGGGTGCAGCTTTGGGCTGGTGGATGAGCCGTCTGGAAGAACGCTACGTTCCAGAAGATTAGAAAAAAATTTGAAATTTGGGCTTGCAATTTTGATGAGAAGTCTTTAATATGGTGTTAAGCATTTGGAATAGTAGTAAATTTTATCGGCAGCAGAGAGTTGATTCACCGTCTGAAAGGTCAACACGCCCACTGAGATTTATGAACCTACCAAAGTTGATTGCTGTGAAAGCAGCACGCGACTCTAGCGTTATTGGAGCTGAAAGTTGGGTCAACAAAGTTTGACCAAGCAAGGTGGTACCGCGAAATTATCCGTTTCGTCCTTACAATTATGTAGGGACGGAACGGTTTTTTTATTTTTATTTTCTAGGAGGATGCATGAATGACAAACTTACAAAAAGAAGATTTTTCAAAATGGTATTTACAAACAATTCAAAAGGCTGACCTGATGGATTATTCACCTGTTCGTGGTTGTATCATCTTTAAAGCAGATGGCTGGGAATTATGGGAACATATTCAAGAGGACTTCAATAGATACCTGAAAACACAAGATATTCGCAACGTCTACTTCCCAATGCTGATTCCTAAACATTTCTTAGAAAAAGAAGAAGAACACGTAGAAGGATTTGCGCCAGAATTACCGTGGTTGACAAAAGTCGGCGACGAAGAATTGGAAGAACCATATGCATTGCGTCCGACTTCTGAAACATTGATCGGCGATGCCTTTTCTAACTGGATCAACTCTTACCGTGATCTTCCTTATGAAATTAACCAATGGGCGAACGTTTTCCGTTGGGAGAAAAAGACGATGCCATTCTTGCGTACTTCAGAATTCTTATGGCAAGAAGGACATACTGCACACGAATCAGAAGAAAATGCGCGTGAACGGACAATGGCGATTTTAGAAGCTTATGCTACCTTGATCGAAGATACTCTAGCGATTCCTGTATACCGCGGACAAAAAACACCGTCTGAACGTTTTGCAGGAGCGGTTGACACATACTCTGTAGAGGCAATGATGCGTGACGGGAAAGCCGTCCAAGCAGGAACGTCTCATTACCTTGGTCAAAACTTTGCAGAAGCTTTTGATATCAAATTCTTGAACCGTAACAACGAACATGAACATGCATATACGACTTCATGGGGAATCTCTACTCGTCTGATCGGCTCATTGATCATGGTACATGGGGACGAACAAGGATTAGTATTGCCGCCAAAAGTTGCACCAACACAAGTTATCTTAGTTCCAGTTGGACCTTGGCAAAAGAAACCTGAAATTCTTGATCGCTTAAAAGAATTGAAGGCAGCTTTAGCAGCAAAAGACTTGCGTGTTCGTATCGACACAACTGACAATACACCAGGTTATAAATTCAATGAATGGGAACTAAAAGGCGCGGCGCTTCGTGTCGAATTTGGCCCTCGTGATCTAGAAAATAATCAAGCAGTAATCAAAATGCGTGATTTAGATGAAAAAGAATCCGTTTCATTAGACGGTATTGAAGATCACATCGTTGAACAATTAGATGTTATGCAAAAACGTTTATTCACTAGCGCACAAAAACGCTATGAAGAGAATGAACATACTGATATTGAAACATTAGACGAATTGAAAGCCCATATCGAAAAATCAAAAGAAGCCGGCGAAACGCCAGGATTTGTTTTGATCGGTTGGGATGGTACCGAAGAGACTGAAGCCAAGATCAAAGAAGAAACTGGCTTCACGACAAGAAACATTCCATTCAATCCGCCTGTTGAAAAAACAGTCGACATTGTTACTGGAAAGCCTGCGAAACATACTGTTTGGATCGCACGCGCCTACTAATTTGAGGAAGTCCGCCACAGTATCACTTTTATATAAAAAAGTTTTTGCAATTACTGTTTAATCAATCAGCCACCAGTAAGCAGGACGGTCGGGAATTTGGTTTCCCAAAAGGTTGATCTGTGCGGTTATATTCTTAGAGCCTGGAACAATCAAAGACATTTGATTGTTCCAGGCTTGTTTTTGCGAGTCCAACTTTTGGCAGTTGGACTATGTCCGAGAATTATTGTGGTTATTAGTTAAGATAAGTTACGTGATATTTAGTTGGATCGTATGCGAAGCGAAAATGATGTGATTTTTCCGTTTTTTGGAAAATGATTTCCTTGTTTGTGAGCTAGCTGCGAGTCCAACTCTTTGCAGTTTGATTACATTCGAAAAACTACTATGGTTATTAGCTAGGACAAGTTACGTGATATTTAGTTGGATCGTATGCGAAGCGATAATGATGCGATTTTTCCGTTCTTTGGAAAAATGTCTTCCTTAGTAAGAGCTAGCTGCGACGTATATTATCACTGAAATATTTTTACTGAATCATATACAAATCATCCAAAAGTCATATTCTATTTTTTAAGAAAATGGCTTTTTTTATTTTGAGAATCATCTTCAATTTGCTGTAATATCTGCTTGTAAAGCTTGTAAACGGGGATAGAGCTAAATAAATATTTGAGAAATAGACTAAAAAAGGAAAGTGTAACAAAATTATTTTATTTGAAAGATAAGGTTTAATTGTACAAAAATAATTTTACATAATATATTTAATGTATAATAATAGTTGATATAACAAAAAATGGAGAAATTGATAGCGTAAAATATTTTGTGTAAATAGAATTTTTGAGTAGAAAAAAAGAAAGTCCAT
>NZ_JAQDPG010000008.1:0-8689 GCF_027659535.1 Enterococcus malodoratus
ATGGACTTTCTTTTTTTCTACTCAAAAATTCTATTTACACAAAATATTTTACGCTATCCCGTGTCTTGGAAGCCATGTTTCAAAGAAGTAGTTATTGGCTTTATACAACGCATCCTCCACTAAATATTCAAAGTTTTCTGCCTCGAATGTACAGACATAAAAGGTCCCAGGTTCAATGTCGAATTGCGTAAAACCTTCCGATTTCTGATCATCAGAGCTTCCTCCAACAAAATATTGAACTTTTCCAGGCGTGGCATCTGTTGTAAAATAGTCAATTTCCAGCCCGTCTGTCAACAGGTTAGGAATCGTGTCTTTCTTTTCATGAAATTCATCCCATAACTCAATCAGAGCGTTGACCCCTACTTTATTCATCTCTCTAGCATCCACTTGTTTAGAAAATCCGGTGTAGTATTCAGTCTGCTCAAGCGCTTGCTGATTCACCTCAAGTACCATATCATCCACCATCAATGGCACACCTTCATCTACCAGCGTATAGTAAATTGATAAATCCGGCTTCAAAAAGTCTGTCAATAACAGATCATTTTTGCGATAAGTCTCCGGAGTGACACTATAGATTTCTTTGAAGGCCTTTGTAAAAGCCTCATGGCTATTAAACCCATATTCAATTGCGATATCGGCGATCCGTCTATTAGTTGATTTCAGCAATGGTTTTGCATTGGCCACTCTTCTCGCCTTAATGTATTCATTGACTGTTTTTCCAACTAAACGACTAAACAGTTTTTGAAAATAATACATGGATAGGAAAGAAACCTTGGCCAATTCTTCAATTGATAATTCTTCTTTGATGTTCTCTTCAACATAGTCTACTGATTTTTGAACAGCTTCCCAAGCGTGCATTTTACTCACTCCTTATTAAATAGACAGATTGGATAATCAATGTTCAACTTTGCAAATGACTTTATTTTAAAACGTTGAGTTGATTTCCTTTGTCTTAATAATAAAAGTTTAGCATATGAGTTACGAGCACGCTTTTTTACGCTAAAGGACAGCTGGTTGACGATTTTTTTACCGCCAATTTCTTTTGTTAATTGATCAGCTACGATGGCTGTGCTCAATCTGATCACTCCTCTCATTAACAGAATAGTGTCTCCTGTTAAGGGAGAGTCAACAACAGATTTTTTATTGCGGTTTTACAATAAAAATCATCCCTTCTTTTTGATACCCTTGTTTTTCATAATACGGATCAACATCGCTCATGACATAAACCGTTTGTTCCGGAAAGTCTTTACACGCTTGTTCCATCAGATAGCGGCCATATTTCTTTCCACGACAATCAGTATCCACTAGCAAATCATAAACATAGACTCCAAACCCATCGTCCTCTCGACAGCGAGCATAACCACATAATAGTTCCCCTTCAAAAAGTAAATAAGTCACAGAAGTCTCTAGCGCCTGTAAATATTTCTGTTTTCCATCGCCATAGCAATACCCTTCCCAATCCGCCTCCTTTTCCATCATTGTGAATAATTCATCCGCATCTGCTTTTTGATAACGTCGAATGCTCCATTTTTCTTCCATCCAAAAAACTCCTTTTTATTTAATGATAACAAAATCTGATGCCCATATTAGAAATGCGTAAAAAAAAGACACCCATTTCTGAATGTCTTACCAGTTGTTAACGATTGAAATAATCCCTTGTCGCTTGCTCATCCGCTTCGAGTTGCTTGATCAACCCTTCCACCGATTCAAATGCAACTTGTCCACGCAGCATATGATACCAGCGGACTTTGACCTTTTCACCATATATTTCTTGATTAAAGTCCAAAATATTGATCTCAACGGTCAGCATCCGATTAGGACCAAACGTATCATTGTGACCGATCGACCCCATCGCTGGATACCATGTATCACCAATCTTAATTTGATTGACGTATACGCCCTCTTTCGGCAAGTTCATATCTTCCGGTACTTGAATATTCGCCGTTGGATAACCTAATGTCCTTCCACGAGCCTCGCCATGAATCACAGTCCCGCTTACTTCGTACACATAACCTAATAAATGATTTGCTTCATCTAAACGACCCTCTGACAACAAACGTCGAATACGCGAGGAACTGATCTTTTCTTCTTCATGTTCCTCCGTCTTTTTAGCAACGATCACTACTTCAAAACGGTCATTGGCATATTTCGGCAGATTCTCTGCGTCAGCCGTTTGATCCTTACCAAAGTTATAATCGAAGCCGGAAACCGCCACTTTCGCATGTAGTCCAACGATATAGCGATCAACAAATTCTTGCGGTGCCAACGCGGCAAACGATGACGTAAAGGCCACCTCATATAAAATATCTACGCCCAGTTCAGCCATGCGTTCTTCTTTTTGCTTTAGAGTAGAAAGATATTTAATGGGTTTGCTCTGGACCTGTTGAAATACAACTGCCGGATGCTGATTGAAGGTCATCACAGCCAACTTCAAATTTTTTTCTTGAGCAATTTTTTTCCCAGTATTAATTACTTCTTGATGCCCTCGATGAACACCATCAAAAAAACCTAAAACTAATACACAGTCTCCTGCCGGAATATCTTCGGGTCTATAAGGATGACGTAGTTTTACAATTTCCATCTGTTATACCTCGTTTCGAATCACTTTACTTGGCTTCAAAAGCCAATTTTTTTCTGGATGCTGTCCATAAAGACTGACTAACTGATTTTGATAAAAAAAGGCGATCAAATCGGCAGGCATTTTTTTCAAACCAAAATCTTTCATTGGCAGGACCTGCCCATTTTTCACTTTTTGCCAATCAACATCGGTCAGGTCAATCCGCGGAAAATCTTTCATCGCTTCTTCAATTGGTTGTAAGGCTTGATCAATTTGATCCTTTTCCATCAACTCACTGACCTGTGCTAAGGTGACTGCCTGTCCGACAGAAAACCCGCCGCTGGCCAGTCTCGTTAAATCAGACATGTGAGCAGGATATCCTAGCTTTCCGCCAAGATCTACCGCTAAAGTCCGAACGTAAGTCCCTTTGCCGCAGGTTACTTGAAACCGCCAGCTTTGCGTTTTATTTTCTTCATTATAGATAGGCTCGGTCGTGCGTTTGAAACTTTCGATTAGCGCCTCACGTTCAGGTCGTTCGACTGTTTCACCTGCGCGGGCATATTCATATAAACGCTTGCCGTTTACTTTGACCGCTGAATACATCGGCGGAACTTGCTTAATCTTACCGATAAACGTTGCCATCATCTGATCAACTTCATCTTCTGATAAGGGCGAATCAACCATCTTGGTCTCTAAAACATCTCCACTACGATCTTCCGTGGTGGTAGAAAAACCTAAAGTAATTTCCCCTTCATAAATCTTCCCGCTATCCTGCAGATATTCGATTACTTTGGTTCCTTTTCCGATACAGATTGGCAACACCCCATCCACATCAGGATCCAACGTTCCTCCATGACCGACTTTTTTAGTTTGTAGAATTTTTCTTAACTTGAAGACACAGTCATGACTCGTCATGCCGCGCTCTTTCCATAACGGCAAGATACCGTCCATCGCTGTTTCCTCATTTCATTTTATAATCAACGCTCCCATTATAGCATAGCTGATCCGAGATTTGGCAAGCCAGCTTTTAGCTCATGAGCTTTTTAATCAGCTAAAAATAATGATGGCAATTTAGAACCTTGTTAATCGTAAAAAGCAAACTTGTCTCTCGCACTCTCAGAGAAAAGATCGTCACACAAAAAAAGAACCGCCATTTAAAATGACAGCTCTAATAATTCTTTTCCTTTGCTCGCTTCTTTTGTCTCTGCCGGTTGATCACAAACGAAATGCTTGGATCTGATGGCTGCCGCATAGCATATGATTCTAACTGATTCACTTGATGGCGATAATTATTCGCCGCAAAGTTAGTAATGTCTTCATCGACTTCGTATTTATCTATAATCTTTCTCTCTAGATAAAACCCGCGAATCAGCTCTTTGGCATAAAGTGGATCTTGTTGGATCAAATACGTTCCAAATAATCCATGCCCGCTAACCTGTTTCATCAGATTTTTACGCTCATCAACAAAGAAATCAATCAAGTCCGCATCATAAACATCTCGCAGGTTTTCCAAACTGTCCAATATTGCTTCACTGTTGCGTACAAAGATTTTTCTAAGTGACGAAATATCTTGATTATCAACCGTTTCTTTACGATTTTGCCGACGCTGCCAAAACATTTTCGGATGTAAGAGAACCCGAATGATGCGCCGTACAAAAATCAGCCAAAAACTAAGTAGTGACAACATCTGTTTTGTCACCGACTCAGATACATTTGAAATAAACCGCGAGTACAATCGATACGCACCCGAATCAATTTGGTGACGTCTGAAACTTTCATCCAACCCATCTCGCTCAACCGAAATAATCAACGCTTGGATTTCTTGAAATTCCTGTTGGGCACTTTCAGGCATTGAATTATTGAAGACCAGCTGGATCCGACCTTGATAATTTGCGATGACTGCTAACATCGCAAAGCGTTCTTTTTCACTGAGATCCTTATTTTCCAGATCGTCGTATAGTTCACTGATTACTTCCCGTAAAATCAACATCAATTTTGGATCGGTTGGCGGCACAACTTCCCCTTCAGATAAGATGGGCAATAAAACCATACCGATGATTAGTGTTAGAAACGTCACACAGGCGGTAATGAACAGCAGCAGCGATCGTTCAGGAAATTCAATCCCATTGATCGTCGTTGGCAAAATAAAAATCGTGGCAATACTGACCGTCCCTTTGACTCCGCCAAAGGTTAATAATAATCGATCCCTTAATTGTGCATGACTCTTCTTCCAGCCCTGCGTCACTATATAAAAACCACTGACAAACAAGAATCGTAAAACAAATAGTAATGCTGTCAGCAATAAGACAATTCCCAAAAGATGGACATTTGAATAGTTCCGGCTATTCCAAACTGGTGAAAAGACTTGAGACAACTCAATCCCCAAGAAAACAAATACCAGCGCGTTCAACATGAAACTGATCGTACTCCAGGAACTCTCTGTCACATTCGATAATTGCGCCTCAAACAGATTGACGCGACGGAACCCAGTTGCCTGCAGCACACCGGTAACAACCGCTGCAATGATCCCGGACGCATGAAATAATTCGGCAATAAAATAAGCCACAAATGGCAAAATTAGTTCGATCAATAAATAGGCGGATACATCTTGAGCGGAAATCCGTTCAATAATTTTTATGATTTCATTTTTCACCCAAATGATTGCTAATCCAACCAATACACCGACAATACTGGATTCCAGCAAGGAGATCGACGCATCAGCGGCCGAAAATTGACCAGTCAACAAAGCCGCAACAGCAAACTGAAAGGCCGTTACGCCTGTAGCATCGTTGATTAATCCCTCGCCTTCTAAAACATGCATCACTGATTCAGGAATATTCAAGCGTTTTGCCAGCGAACTTACCGCAACAGCATCGGTTGGCCCTAATGAAGCTCCGAAAGCTAAACAAGCAGCGATCGGGATCGCCGGCAAAATACTATGTAAAACAAATCCTAGTCCAAATAACGTAAAAATGACACCGCCAAAGGCTAGTAGCAGGATCAACCCGAAATGCTTCAAAATTGATGGGATATCCGCTGTCTCTCCCTCACGAAACAACAAGGGAGCAATAATCATTACTAGAAAAACTTCGGGCTCAAAATTAATTGAACTACCTACTTCGGTCAATCCAAGAATAATCCCTATGATAATTTGGATCATAAAGATAGGAAAGGATGGAAAAACTTTTGCTAAAACATTTGATAAGGTAATGGAAATGGCTAAAATGATGATAATCTCAATTAGACCCACTCAATCACCTCTTGGAGCAATTCTCTTTTGCCTTAAATAATAATTTTAAGAACTCTCTTTTCTTACTAATTATGCGATCTTCCAAATCAGACAGTTCTTTCGATTCACCATCTAACGAAAGTTGTGCACGTTTGGTTTCCATACGTAACAAGTCATGCTTCATTCGTTCCAATTTACGAGAAGTTAAGACATTGATTCTTTTTATTTTTTGTTTAACGGCTTTACGTTCTTCAGGGCTCAAATTATCAAATTCTTTATGGAGCTCCTTCATCCGTTCTTCAAATTCAGTTGTCATTTTAGACTTTGCCTCCTTGAAAAATATCCAGCAAAAGGATTACTTACAAACTGCATACACTTTAACAGGATTTGTTAAATAATGCAAAAAAGAACCCGAAAAATTTTTCGGATTCTAACAAACTTATTCTTTATTTAAATCACGAATCATTTGATCAATCTTAGAACCATATTCAACGGATTCATCTAGTTCAAAAAACAATTCTGGTGTCTTATAAATCGACAAAGCATGGCCCAATTCACGACGAACCAAGCCGCTTGCTTTGTTCAATCCTTCTTGTGCTTTTTGCTTGTCTGAAGCCTTATCAGACAACAGGCTGTAATAAATCGTCGCTTGCTGCAAGTCGCCAGTGACATGAATATCAGTGATATTCACATCCTGGACCCGCGGATCACGAACCTTTTTACGTAAGATGTCATTGACCTCTTTTAAAATTTCTTGAGCGAGACGACGATCGCGATAATTTGGCATAGCGACTGCCTCCTTTATTGTTTAAAAATTATTTGGGTTTGATTTCTTCCATAATGAAGCCTTCAATCACATCATCAACTTTAAGATCGTTGAAGTTTTCAATCATAGCTCCACATTCAAAGCCCATTTTGACTTCTTTAACATCATCTTTGAAACGTTTCAAGCTGGCAAGTTTTCCTTCGAGGATGACAATGCCATCACGAATGATTCGAACTCCGCTATCACGTTGAATTGAACCTTCATTAACGTAACAGCCGGCAATCGTACCAACTTTAGAAACTTTATACGTTTCACGAACGGTCATTTGACCAGTAATTTTTTCTTCGTATTCAGGATCAAGCATACCCTTCATCGCTGTTTCGATTTCTTCGATAGCCTTATAAATAATTCGATGTAAACGAATATCTACTGTTTCAGCCGTTGCTTGTTGTTTTGCTTGCGGCGTAGGACGAACGTTGAATCCAATAATGATCGCATTACTTGCTGCTGCTAGAGTAACGTCACTTTCATTAATTGCACCTACTGCTGAATGGACGATCTTCACACGTACACCTTCAACATCAATTTTCTTCAATGAAGCAGCCAATGCTTCAGCAGAACCTTGTACGTCCGCTTTAATAATGACATTAACTTCCTTCAATTCACCCTCTTTAAGGGATTCGAATAGATTATCCAATGTCACACGCGCACTAGAACTACGGTGTTCAAGCAATGCACGTTTCGCACGTTCTTCACCTGCTGCACGAGCTGTCTTTTCATCATCAAAGATAGCAAAACGATCGCCTGCTCGAGGAACATCGTTCAATCCAGTAATTTCAACTGGTGTTGCCGGTCCAGCAGTTTTTTCACGACGACCAATATCGTTTGTCATAACTCGAACACGACCATAAGTGTTCCCAACAACGATTGGATCTCCGACTTTCATCGTTCCTTGTTGAACTAATAAAGTTGCAACTGGTCCTTTACCCTTATCTAAACGAGCTTCGATAACAGTTCCGATTCCATGTTGTGTTGGATCAGCTTTCAAATCTTCTACTTCCGCAACTAAAAGAATCATTTCCAATAGTTCGTCAATATTTTGGTTAAACTTAGCAGAAATTTCAACGAAGATTGTGTCGCCGCCCCATGCTTCAGGGATCAGTTCATATTCACTTAGCTCTTGCATCACGTGTTGTGGATTAGCACCTGGTTTATCAATTTTATTCACTGCAACGATGATAGGTACTTTCGCCGCTTTTGCATGGTTGATCGCTTCAATCGTTTGAGGCATTACACCATCATCAGCTGCAACAACTAAGATTGTAATATCTGTGATACTAGCTCCACGAGCACGCATACTTGTAAAGGCCGCGTGTCCTGGTGTATCTAAGAAAGTAATCGGTTTGCCGTTAATATCGATTTGGTACGCACCAATATGTTGGGTAATCCCACCTGCTTCTCCGCTTGTTACACGAGAATGACGCAGAGTATCTAGTAAAGTAGTTTTACCATGGTCAACGTGTCCCATAATTGTAACAACTGGCGGACGAGAAACTAAGTTTTCTTCATTAGATTCTTCTGCATCAAAGAAACGGTCAATATCAGCAATATCGATTGTGACTTTTTCTTGAGGTTCAATCCCATAGTCCGTAGCCAGCAATTCAATCGTATCTTTATCCAATGGTTGGTTTTGGTTGACCATGACACCCATCATGAATAATTTTTTGATGATTTCAGCTGGTTCGCGGTGAATCTTCTTCGCGATATCTGCTACATTCATACCTTCTGTGTATTCCAGTACTTCTGGCAGTTCACGGAATTTACGCGGTGGTACAGCAGGTTTTTGGCTTTGTTGATACTTGCCTTTTTTACCTTTTTTATTGAATCTGTTTTTATTGCGATTTTGGTTACCACCAAAACTATTGTTACGGTTTTGGTTACCATAATTACTGCGATTTTGATTGCCGCCTTGGGTTGTGCCACCTTGGGTATTTGAACGTTGGCCTTGGTTTTGACGTTGTGCGTTGTTTGCACTACCTTGTGTGTTTGAACGTTGCCCTTGGTTTTGACGCTGCGTATTATTCGCATTGCCTTGTGTATTTGAACGTTGCCCTTGGTTTTGACGCTGCGTATTATT
>NZ_JAQDPG010000008.1:8699-221490 GCF_027659535.1 Enterococcus malodoratus
GCCTTGATTTTGACGTTGCGCATTATTCGCATTGCCTTGTGTATTTGGTCGTTGGCCTTGGTTTTGGCGTTGTGCATTATTCGCATTGCCTTGTGTATTCGGACGTTGGCCTTGATTTTGACGTTGCGCATTATTCGTATTGCCTTGTGTATTTGGTCGTTGGCCTTGGTTTTGACGTTGTGCATTATTTGTATTGCTTTGTGTTGGTCGTTGCCCTTGGTTTTGACGCTGCGCATTGTTTGTAATGCTTTGCGCTGGTCGTTGACCTTGATTTTGGCGTTGCGCATTATTTGTATTGCTTTGCGCTGGTCGTTGGCCTTGGTTTTGCGTATTATTCGTATTGCTTTGAGTTGGACGTTGTCCTTGGTTTGAACGGTTTGCGTTCGCTGAGTTATTCTGTCTATTATTTTGTGTCAAGTCTTTATTTCCTTTTCTATTCTGGAAATTTGGGTTGTTCTTCGAGCTCTTTCCATGGAATTTTGGTTTTTCGTGCTGGTTAGCTGATGGTTTTGCTTGAGTAGTTTGTTCAGGCTTGCTCGAAAAAGCTTGTTTCAATTTTGATTCGTCATCCCCAGATAATGAACCCATATGATTTTTTACATCAATACCTAAAGTATGTGCTTTCTCTACAACATCCTTACTTGATTGATCCACTTCTTTGGCAAATTCGTATACTCTTTTTTTTCCCATGCAATCACCTTCCTAACCTGTTATTAACGTCATAATTTTGTTGGCGAACCCTTGGTCTAAAACCCCGATAACTTTTCGCGGTTTACCAATTGCACCTAAAATTTCTCCTTGAGTAAATTCGACAAAACATGTCGCTTGATAATATTTGCTTTTGTCTGATACCTTTTTTTGAGTGTTTTCACTCGCATCAGTAGTAACAATCACGAGTTTCACCTTATTTCTGCGAATCTCGTTGATCGTCATTTCTTCCCCTGTGATCAGTTTGCCTGCACGCATTGCAAGGCCTAACATGTTCAAGGCCTTCTGTTTATTCATTGCCAAAGAGCTCTTTTCTGGCTTTTTGGTGCTTCACATAATCAAGTAGTTCTTGATAAAAATCATCACTTAAATCAGTACCCAGCGTGCGGTCTAGAATACGTTTTTTCCATGCTTCTTCAACTTCAGCAGGTTCTAACGCAACATATGCTCCGCGTCCTGGTTTTTTTCCTGAAGGATCAATCGAAACTTCTCCTTCTTTTGACTTAGCGATGCGAATCAATTCTTTTTTTGGGAACATTTCACCGGAAACAACCGATTTACGCAAAGGAACTTTTCTTTTTTTCATTTGCTGTCCTCCCATTTGCTTATTCTTCATTTTGTTCAGAAGTGTTATTTTCAACATCCTCTGTCATTTCTACAGTTGTTTCTTCCACTTCTTCGTCTGCTGCTGGATCGATCTCTTCAACTTCTGTTTCATCATAATTTGCATAGAACTCTTCCATATCCGATTCAGATTTGATATCGATCTTGTGGGTCGTTAATTTAGCCGCAAGACGAGCGTTTTGTCCGCGCTTACCGATAGCTAATGACAATTGGTAATCAGGTACAACTACGGTACAAACTTTTGGATTATCAATATCGAAGATAACATCTTCAACTTGAGCTGGATTTAAAGAGTTCGCGATGAATACTGCTGGATCTTCATTCCATTCAACAATGTCCATATTTTCGCCTTTTAGTTCATTAACGATGGCTTGGACACGTTGTCCTTTAGGTCCGACACATGTCCCCACTGGATCAATATTAGGGTCAGTTGAACGAACCGCTACTTTTGCACGATCTCCAGCTTCGCGAGCGATACTTACGATTTCGACAATACCATCATAAACTTCAGGAATTTCTTGTTCAAATAAGCGGCGTAATAAATCTGGATGACTGCGGCTTACGAAAACTTGAGGTCCTTTTGACGTATTCTCTACGCGAGATACATAAACCTTAATACGATCATGTGGTTTATAATGTTCGTTGGGTATTTGATCTTGTTTAGAAAGAACTGCTTCAATTTTGCCTAGGTTGACATAGATATAACGATTGTCTTGACGTTCGACTACACCTTGCATAATATCTTTTTCATAGGCACTATATTCATTATAGATGATGCTGCGTTCTGCTTCGCGTACACGCTGCAAGATAACTTGCTTCGCTGTTTGAGCTGCGATTCGGCCGAAATCTTTTGGCGTAACTTCGAAACGAATTGTATCGCCGATTTCATACGCTGGATTGATTTTCATTGCATCTTTTAAAGAAACTTCTAATTGTGAATCCATTACCTCTTCTGTCACTTCTTTGACAGCATAGACATGAATGTCACCTTTCTTTTCGTTGAATTCAACTTCAACATTTTGTGATTGACCATAATGACGCTTATAGGCAGAGACCAAAGCAGCCTCCAACGCATCAATCACGATTTCTTTCGAAACACCTTTTTCTGCTTCTAGAGTATCCAGCGCATTCAGCATTTCTTTACTCATTTTGACTTTCCTCCTAGCTCGTACTAAAAAAACATTTTCTAAATAAGGGTGAGCAATAAATTAAAACTCGATCGCAAAGCGTGCCTTCGCGATATTTTTCCGATCAAAGACTATATCTTTAGTGCGTGTTTTGATTTTTACAGTCAATGTCAACTCATTTTCCGTTACTTCTTTTAAAAAGCCTTGGTATTGTTTTTCACCATCGACATTCTGGTATAAAGAAATATTGATGTATTGATTCATCGCTTTTTGGTAATCTTCTTCCTTTTTCAATGGGCGTTCGGCTCCAGGTGAAGAAACCTCAAGAAAATACGCCTGTGGAATCGGATCTGGATCAATCGAATCCAATTTATCGCTAAGTTTTTCGCTAACGAACGCACATTCTTCAATATCAATGCCGCCATCTTTATCAATATATACTCTTAAAAACCAGCTTTTTCCCTCTTTGACAAATTCAACTTCGACTAAATCAAAATTTTGTTCATCTAAAATTGGTGTTACTAAGTCAGTCACTGTTTCGACTACACTGCTCAAACTGTCGGCCTCCTTTATTCCATTAAAAAGAGTGAGCGAAAAATCCGCTCACTCACCATCAGTCTTTGATTACTTTGTTATAGTAGCACAATTCTACTGAAAATTCAACCTTGGTATTTTCATGGTGGAATTCTCTTTCATTTTAAAGCTGAATTTATCATTTTCTTTACATATCAAATAATGAAAGTTGATTTTCATCTGGCAAGTCTTTCAAGACACCATGAGTATCCATATACTCGATCAATGTCTTCGAAACTTTTCCGCGTGAAGCCAAATCTTCTTTTGATAAGAAAATGCCATTTTTTCTTGCTTCAACAATTTGTTTTGCTACGTTCAGTCCAAGTCCTGGAACGGCACGGAATGGCGCAATCAAAGTATCACCATCAATTACAAAATCTTGTGCATCCGATTTGTACAAGTCGATCATTCCAAAATGGAAATCACGTTCCAACATTTCATTACATAATTCTAAGACGGTCAATTGATTTTTTTCTTTCGTTGAAGCATCCATTCCTTTGTCAGTGATGGCTTTCATTGCAGCTTTTACTGCATCTTTTCCTTTTGCCATTGCGACTAAATCAAAATCATCCGCCCGAACAGAGAAATAGGCACAGTAATACAGGATTGGGAAATAAACTTTAAAGTAAGCTACCCGTAACGCCATCAACACATACGCTGCCGCATGGGCTTTCGGGAACATATACTTGATTTTTGAACAAGAATCGATATACCAATCTGGTACATTATTTTCCTTCATAGCTGATAAATAGGTTTCGCGCAATTCATCATCTATTTTATTCCACTGCCCTTTACGAACCGTCTCCATAATTTTAAAAGCCATACCACTATCGAGCCCCGCATGAATCAAGTAAACCATGATGTCATCCCGACAACCGATAACTTCAGCTAGGTTTGCTTCGCCACGACTGATTAATTCTTCAGCATTTCCTAACCACACATCCGTACCATGAGACAAACCAGAAATTTGCAATAATTCGGCAAAAGTCGTTGGGCCCGTTTCTTCCAACATACCACGAACAAAACGTGTACCAAACTCAGGAATTCCTAATGTACCGGTTTTAGAATAAATTTGGTCAGCCTCAACACCAAGAACCTGCGGACCGGCAAAAATTTTCATTACTTCTGGATCATCTGTAGGTATTGTTTTTGGGTCGACCCCCGATAATTCTTGCAGCATACGAATTACGGTCGGATCATCGTGTCCAAGAATATCTAGTTTCAGCACATTGTCATGGATTGAGTGGAAATCAAAGTGAGTTGTTTTCCATTCAGAATTTTGATCATCAGCTGGGTATTGGATCGGTGTAAAATCATATACATCCATATAGTCTGGAATAACGATAATCCCACCCGGATGCTGTCCGGTTGTTCGTTTCACACCCGTCGCACCTTTTGCCAAACGGTCAATTTCAGCATTGCGGAAATGCAGATTATGATCTCGCTCATAACCCTTTACAAATCCATACGCTGTCTTATCAGCAACCGTACCAATCGTTCCAGCACGATAAACGTAATCTTCACCAAATAGAACTTTCGTATAATTATGGGCCTCCGCTTGATAATCACCGGAGAAATTCAAATCGATATCGGGGACCTTGTCTCCATGGAACCCTAAGAACGTTTCAAATGGAATATCGTGTCCATCTTTATTCAGACGTGCACCACATTTAGGACAAGCTTTTTCCGGCATATCAAAACCAGAACCATAGGAACCATCTTCAAAGAACTCCGAATATTGACACTCAGGGCAATAATAATGCGGCGGCAATGGATTTACTTCGGTAATCCCAGTCATCGTTGCCACAAAACTTGAGCCAACTGAACCACGAGAACCCACTAAATAGCCATCGGCATTACTTTTATGCACTAGCTTTTGTGAGATCAAATAGATAACCGAAAATCCGTTACCGATAATCGAGGTTAATTCTTTTTCCAAGCGTTTTTCGATAATATCTGGTAATGGATCCCCATATAATTCACGTGCACGGTTATAACTTAAGTCTTTGATTTCTTCTTCCGAACCTGGAATTTTAGGTGTGTATAAAGCATCCTTGACTGGAATGATTTCTTCACAAGTTTCGACAATCTTGTCTGGTCCATACACAACAATTTCTTTTGCCAACTCAGGACCTAAGAAACTAAAGGCCTGCAACATTTCATCCGTTGTCCGGAAATGAACATCAGGTAAGCTATGGCGATTTAATGGGTTGGCTCCTCCCATTGAACTAACTAGAATCTTCCGATAAATAGCATCCTCCTTGTTCAGGTAATGCACATCTCCAGTAGCGACCACTGTTTTATCCAGATCTTTTCCAATCTGAATCAGGTTTCGCAGGATATCTTCTAAATCCGATTCATTTTTTACTAGCTCTTGTTCGATCAAGGGGGCATAAACAGCTTTGGGCATGACTTCAATATAATCATAAAAGGCTGCACGATTTTTCGCCTCTTCGACCCCTTTTTGCATCATTGCTTCAAAGATCTCACCTTGTGAGCAAGCAGAACCGACCAAAAGGTTTTCACGCAATTTATTTAGTTGTGAGCGGGGAATCCTCGGCACACGTTCGAAATATTCGATATTCGACATCGAAATCAGTTTGAATAAATCTTTTAGACCATCCTGATTCTTCGCTAAAATTGTGACATGAAATGGTCGTGCACGTTTATATGAATCTCCTTCACCCACGTGATCATTTAGTTGATCGTGATAGTTCATGTCGTGTTTCTCAATTGCTTCCTTAACAAAAATCCACGCGAGATGTCCCGTAGCTTCCGCATCATAAACTGCTCGGTGATGTTGTTCCAAATTGATACCAAACTTTTTCGTCAAGACTCCTAGTCCAAAACGCTTATACTCTGGATATAAGAAACGTGCCAATTCCAGTGTATCAATTACCGGGTTAGGTGTTTCCGGCATACCATGACGGACATACGTAGTGTTGATAAACCCGATATCAAAAGTCGCATTATGAGCGACTAAAATTGTGTCTTCACAAAATTTTTCAAATAATTCCATGACTTCTTTTTCAGGTTTTGATCCTCGAACCATTTCATCAGTAATACCAGTTAAATTAATGGTCGTCTCAGATAAAGGATGTCCCGGATCAATAAATTCTTCAAAAGTATCGATGACATTTCCTTTGTGCATCTTGACCGCGGCCAATTCAATGATTGTATCATAAACCGCTGACAGCCCAGTGGTCTCCACGTCAAAAACAACATATGTCGAATCAGTTAGAGATTCATGAGCACTGTTGTAAGCGATAGGTACACCATCAGAAACAACATTCGCTTCAACTCCATATAAAATTTTGACGCCGGCTTTTTTCCCTGCCGCATGAGCATCAGGGAATGACTGCGCACCGCCATGATCTGTAATCGCAATCGCTTTGTGTCCCCATTTACCTGCTTGAGCCACTAAATCACTAGCACTGCTGATAGCATCCATAGTACTCATATTGGTGTGCAAATGTAATTCGGACCGTTTTTCTTTCGCCGTATCTTGCCGTTCCGGATGCTTCACTTCTTGAATGTCCTGTGCATTCATAACCAGATCTCGCATGAAGGTATCTTCTTGTACACTTCCGCGTACACGAATCCAACTATTATTGGCGATCGCATCAAATATTTGCTCATCTTTTTCACCATTAGAAAATTTCTTTACTACAAAAGATGAAGTGTAATCCGTCATTTTAATAATCAGGATTTTACGTTTTGATCGCAGTTCACGTACTTCTTTATCAAAGATAAACCCTTCGATCGTGATCCTGCGTTCTTCTTCGATAATATTTCCCATCGGTGTAATTGCTTCATCCGCAGGTATATTGCGGCCCATTTGAACTGGTCCATCGAAATGACCAGCACTTTCCTTCTTCTCTTTTTTCTTTGATTCGTATTGAGCTAAGCTAGCCGCAGCTTGCTCCTGCATCGCTTGAGCCTGTTCTTGTTTTCGAACTTCGAACTCTTGCAGCTTTTTATCAGCTTGTTCCTTATCAACTTCAGGATCAATTCGCAGATGCGGGAAACCATAAGAAACTAAGTTTTCTTCTATTAAGGGTAAATATTGTTGCCTCAAAAATGGAATGACTGTCTCATTATCAATCAATAGGACAATCCGTTTTCCTTGAATTAACGGTAAAGTCTTGCTTAATACTTGTTTCACTAATGGCGTATCACAGTCTTGTTCATTCAAGGCCAACTGCCAATAGTTCTGCAATAGTTCTTCTTCAAATTGACCGTCTTCTGGTATGATATGTAGTTTCACCTTTGCAATCGATTGAAAGGCAAGTTGCAACTTTTGATGAAATGAGTTAAACAAATTTGCTGGTAAAATTTTAGGGGTTTGAATAAAAAATTCCCATACACGAGATTTTTCATGAACAACAACTTCTTTAATCTCAGAAGTTTGAATCATTAAATGCTGTTGCTCTGTCTCGGGCAATTCAATTTGTCGTAATAAATTTTCGAATAGCTCACGATTTTTAGACAAAATGACATCTCCTTCACTTTTTCAAGTATGTTCCAGTATACCTGTTTTTTTTTATGATTGCATTAGAAAAAGGATCGAAAAAATTTCGATCCTTTCATTTAAAAAAAGAAGCGTTGAATATCGTTCCATGTGACTAAAATCATCAGAAGCATGATAAACCCAAAACCAATCATGGTAATCATACCCTCTTTATCTGGGTCTAACGGTTTCCCACGAATCCCTTCAATCAGATTCAATAAAATTTTTCCGCCATCAAATGCTGGAATCGGTAGTAAATTGACGATGCCTAAGTTAACTGATAAGAGTGCCATCAAATAAATGACTGTCTTGATTCCTGCACGCGATGCTTCCGCAGACATTTGATACATCATAACAGGTCCACCAAGCTTATCTAGACTAAATCCAGTGAAAAGGGAACCTAAGGCACCAAAAATTCTTTTAACCATATCCCATGATTGAGTTACTCCCCCAACGATCTTATCACCAAAACCAGTCTTCATGTACGGGGTTACACCAATTTGCCCAACCTTTTCACCATTGCTCTTGACACTTTTCGGGGTCAATTGGACCGTTTTCTCTTTTCCGTTTTGTTCGATGACCATTTTTAAATCTTCACCTGGTTTTTTCGTAACTGTACTCGTTAAGTCATCCCAGGAAGAGATTTTTTTACCATCAACTGAAAGAATCGCATCATGATCCTTTAGCCCAGCAGCAGCAGCCGGACTGTCTGCCTGAACCGTTCCAATTTGATTCGTATTGTAATCCGCAACTCCACCCTGTAAAAAGGCCAGTGCAATAAATAATATGACTGTCAAAATAAAGTTGTTCATCGGACCGGCAAAGTTGGTTAAAATGCGTGAGCCTAACTTCGCAGACTGAAATTGCACATCCCGTGGCGCAATTCGAACTTCCGTGCCATTCTCCTCAATCACTGTAGCGTCATGTTTTACCTTGTAAGTGATTTCCTGACTCTCATCACCATTTACGTATCCTCTGATAATCAAATCGTCGACTAGATCAGCAGAGATCAACTCCATCGGTATACTATTAGGCAATTGAATTTTTTTACTTACATTGATTCGCCGTACTTCATCATCAGAAGTCAATTCAACCGATAATGGCAATCCTGGACTAAGTTCAGTCTCTTCATCCTCTAAACCAGCCATTCGAACATACCCGCCGATTGGCAATAAGCGTAATGTATAGGTCGTACCATCTTTTCCCATATGAGCAATAAGTTTTGGCCCCATGCCGATTGAAAATTCTCGAACTAAAATTCCTGAACGTTTTGCAAAGAAAAAATGTCCGAACTCATGAACAATAACAAGGACACCAAAAACGATTAAAAACGTAATAATCGTACGCATAATTTCCCTACCTTCACTAATTCTTAGAGTTAGTTTATCACAGTATCAAAAAAATATATCCTTTTCTCGTTCTTTTCATAGAAAATTTAAAAAAAGCTCCGAATAACTTCAAATCTCTCTTTTCAACTTTTGTTAATTGCTGATTAGATTACTTTTTAGCTATCAGAACCTAATTAATAAAGGCACTCGTTCAACTTACAAAAAAAGAGCGATTCCGCTCTTTTTAAAACACTCCTAATAGGTGCATCATTGGAAAGACGAACAGCATACTGTCAAAGCGATCCAAGATACCTCCATGTCCTGGTAAGATATTGCCAGAATCCTTTACACCATAATGACGCTTAATCGCAGATTCAACCAAATCGCCAAATTGACCAACAATCGAGAAAATAATTGTAAAAATAATCATCGTCACTAAATTGTGCTGAAAAACTTGCGGTTGGACTAAGAAAAATACTACCGCAACAACCACTGAACTGACGATTCCGCCAATCGCCCCTTCGATAGTCTTATTCGGTGAGATATCTGGCCATAACTTGTGTTTGCCGATTTTCCGGCCAACCATGTAAGCTCCGATATCTGTCGCCCAAACGATAAAGAAAGCAAAAAGCAATATTGCTAGACCGTCAGCTCGTGCAGTTACTAAATTTTGAAAACCAACACCAACATAAAGACTCGCCACAACCGGAAAACCAGCCTCGTCTATAGTATACGTATTTTTTGAAATAACAGAAAATCCTAGAATAATCATTACTGTTAAATAAAATAATAGAAAATTACTGTTATTCCCGCTTAAGAAGGGCATCCATCTTTCTGCAGGTAAAACCAAAAATACTGCTCCTATGATTGACAATACACCCTCAAAACTCAGAATTGCAAGTCCCTTCATACGGAATAATTCATATACACCAATTCCCGCTAAAACGGCCGCCGCTAATTCTACCGCAATCCCGCCAATATACAAAATTGGAATAAAGATCACTAATGCGACGACCGCAGTAATGACTCGCTGTCTCATTTTTTATCCTCCTTTTTCAAGCCGCCAAAGCGCCTGTTCCGCTGTTGGAAAGAAGCGATCGCCGTTTCCAAATGTTCACCGTCAAAGTCAGGCCACAATGCTTTAGTAAAATATAATTCGCTATATGCTAGCTGCCATAGCAAGAAATTGCTGATACGCTCTTCTCCGCTTGTGCGAACAACTAATTCGGGGTCGCGTAATTCCTTTGGTAAAAATCCCGTCATTAAATGCTCCCCTACAACATCATCCGTAATTCCTTCGACAGCCAATTCGTCATTCTTAACTTCCTCAGCCATTTGTTGGATCGCCGTAATGATCTCAGCACGGCTGCCGTAGTTCAAAGCAAAATTTAAAACTAAGCCGTCATTTTGCGCTGTTTGCTCGATTGCACGTTTCACTGCATCCTGCGTATGAGTAGGCAAATATTCTTCGTATCCCATTACATGAACCTGTACATTTTCCTCAATTAATTCCGGAACAAAGGTGTCAAAAAAATCCACCGGCAATTGCATCAAAAAGTTCACTTCTTCTTCCGGACGCTTCCAATTTTCTGTCGAGAATGCATACAAGGTTAGTACCTTTACGCCTAAACGATTCGCATGTTTCGTAATCTTTTTGACCGTTTCCATGCCCTCTTTATGGCCTGCTATTCTTGGCAGGCGGCGATTCTGTGCCCACCGTCCATTACCATCCATAATGATTGCAATATGTTTTGGGACAGCACCTTCAGGATCAAAAACGAAGGACGTTTCTTCCGGTGTATATTTTTGTTTTTGTGGAAAAAATCGCAATACCATGTTTTCCCTCCTCTATTAAAATACAAAATGAAAATACTTTTGAAAAGTCATCTGCCATTATAACAATAAAATGCAGTTATTCCTACGAAAATTAAAGACCTTTAGGCTTTTTCAATTTTTTTTAATCGATTATTTTTTCAGAAAACTCTCTCTTTATGCCGTAAACTCTTAGTCATGACCTTATTATCCAGACAACCTTATCGAAACATCCATGATTTAAGAGCTGTGTAAAAATTAAGTATTTGTTGGAATTCTTTATAATATACGCTTCTTCTATCAGGTTGAGAAAAAAAGAAAAAAGCCCGAAGAATACTCTTCAGGCTTGAGTAGTAAATTAAACTTCTAGTAATTCTTTTTCTTTTTCAGCAACAATTTGATCAAGGGCTTTGATATTATCATCTGTTAACGCTTGAATATCTTTTTCAAGATCGCGTAAATCATCTTCTGTCAAATCGCCATTTTTTTGTTGCTTCTTGTAATCGTCCATTGCATCGCGTCGAATGTTACGAACAGCAACCTTAGCACCTTCAGATTCTTTTTTCACTTCTTTAGCCAATTCTTTACGTCTTTCCTCTGTTAATTGAGGAATTACAAGACGAATTACATTTCCATCATTCGCTGGGTTCAACCCAATATCACTAGCCATGATTGCTTTCTCAACGTCACCAATCATATTTTTATCAAACGGTGTAACCATTAATACACGTGCTTCTGGTATTGTGATTGATGCCATTTGATTAACCGGCGTAGGTACACCGTAGTAGTCAACAGTGATACGATCAAGTAGGCTTGCGTTCGCACGACCTGCACGAATTTGACCTAATTGACGTTGTAAAGCTTCTTGGGCCTTCTTCATCTTGTCTTTTGCTTCATTCATTACTACATCTGCCATGTTATTTCCCCCTTACAGTTGTCCCGATATTTTCACCAAGTACAACACGTTTAATATTTCCTGTTTCATTCAAGTTAAAGACAACAAGTGGAATATCATTGTCCATACTCAATGAGCTTGCCGTTGAATCCATGACTTGTAATCCTTTAGCAATCACATCTAAATGAGTCAGTTCTTCATACTTCACTGCATTTTCATCAAGTTTTGGATCAGCCGAATAAACACCATCAACATTGTTTTTCGCCATCAAAATAACATCCGCATTCACTTCTGCCGCTCTCAATGCCGCTGTCGTATCCGTTGAGAAGTAAGGATTCCCAGTTCCACCTGCAAAAATCACAATACGTCCTTTTTCAAGGTGGCGTTCTGCTTTCCGACGAATATATGGTTCAGCGATTTGACGCATTTCGATTGATGTTTGAACGCGTGTTGGCACATCGATATTTTCCAACGCATCCTGTAAAGCTAGTGCATTCATTACAGTAGCTAACATGCCCATATAATCTGCTTGTGCACGTTCCATTCCCATTTGAGCACCGATTTGTCCGCGCCAGATGTTTCCACCGCCAACGATGATTGCCATCTCGATCCCTAAATCATGTACTTCTTTGATTTCTTCAACAATTTCTTGGATCACTGGCGGGTTAATACCAAACTTTTCATCGCCTGCCAAGGCTTCCCCACTAAGCTTCAATACTACACGTTTATACTTTGGTTCATTCATCACAATACCTCCACTGTCACTCTATTGATATTTTATCATACTCTGTCTTTGAAGCGAGTCAAAATTGAATTTGCTTAAAAAAAGGGAGCGCACATGCTCGTGCGTTCCCGACTGCTAAAAAGCAGAATTATTTTTTAATTTGGCTCATAACTTCTTCAACAAAGTTATCTTCACGTTTTTCGATACCTTCGCCGACTTCGAAACGAACGAAGCTTGCAACTGTAGCACCTTTAGAAGATACATATTTTTCAACAGTCATATCAGGATCTTTGACGAAAGGCTGATCAACCAAAGCGATTTCTGCTTTGAATTTATTTAAACGACCAATAACCATTTTTTCAACGATATTAGCTGGTTTGCCTTCATTCAATGCTTGTTCAGTTAGAACTGACTTTTCATGTTCTAATTCTGATTCAGGAATTTGACTTTCGTTTACATAACGAGGGTTGATTGCAGCAACGTGCATTGCAACGTCTTTTGCAACTGATTCATCAGTTGTGCCATTTAATAAAGCTAATACGGCAATACGTCCACCCATGTGCAGGTATCCGCCAAATGCTGCGTTATCTTCTTTTTCAACAATTTCAAAACGGCGGAAATTGATTTTTTCACCGATAACTTGTGTCGCTTCGATTAATGCAGCTTCTAAAGTTTCACCTTTAGCAGTTTTTAATTGCATCGCAGCATCCATGTCTGCTGGTTTGTTTTCGGCAACTAATTCAGCGATCTCTTTTACTAGGTTTTGGAACATTTCATTTTTAGAAACGAAATCTGTTTCAGAGTTCACTTCTACGATTGCCGCAGTATTTCCGTTGACTGCAACTGAAGCTAAACCTTCAGCAGCGATCCGGTCATTTTTCTTAGCAGCTTTAGCCATACCTTTTTCACGTAAAAGATCAACAGCCTTTTCCATTTCGCCTTCTACTTCTACCAATGCTCGTTTAGCATCCATCATACCTACGCCTGTCATATCGCGTAGTTCTTTTACCATTTTAGCTGTTACGTCTGCCATTTTAAAGGCCTCCTTATTTTTTCTAAAAAAGCTGCTTCAAAGGATTTTATTTACTTTGAAGCAGCATATGCTGCGAAATTATTCAGCTGATTCAGTAGAAGCATTTTTACCTTCTACTACATCAACGATTTCTTCGATTGAAGTTGCTTGTCCGCCATCTTCAGCTACGAAGTCTGCTTCTGCTACTTGATCTTCTCCTTGATTACCTTCGATGAAAGCATCAGCCATTTTTGCAGTGATTAATTTCACAGCACGAATAGCATCGTCATTTGACGGGATAACCACATCAATTTCATCTGGATCGCAGTTTGTATCAACCATAGCAACGATTGGGATGTTAAGTTTTTGAGCTTCTTGAACAGCAATACGTTCTTTACGAGGATCAACAATATACATAACATCTGGGATGCGAGGCATATCAGCAATACCGCCTAAGAATTTTTCTAAACGTTCACGTTCTTTGTTCAAACCAACAACTTCTTTTTTAGGCAATACTTCGAAAGTACCGTCTTGTTCCATAGCATTGATTTGTTTCAAACGAGAAATACGTTTTTGGATTGTATCCCAGTTAGTTAAAGTTCCACCTAACCAACGATGGTTCACATAATATTGACCAGCGCGGATAGCTTCTTCTTTAATTGCATCTTGAGCTTGTTTTTTAGTACCTACGAACAACGCAACGCCGCCATCTTCAGCAACATCTTTCATATAGTCGTAAGCTGCATCTACCAATTTGACTGTTTTTTGCAAGTCAATGATGTAGATTCCGTTTCTTTCTGTGAAGATGTATTTCTTCATTTTTGGGTTCCAGCGACGAGTTTGGTGACCAAAGTGTACGCCGGCTTCTAGTAATTGTTTCATAGACAATACTGACATTTGTGTTTCCTCCAATTGGTTTTTTGTTTTCCTCTCCTGCTCTCTTCTTTGCAAGGAACTGACAAGCAGCACCGCCTTACAAATCAAGCCAAGATGTGGATTTTATGTGTATAGTCGCCCACACACAATTAGTAATTATACAAGAGTCTTTTTGATAAATCAATCTTTTTTATTTATACTATGTATGATTAATATTTATCAAGGAATACTGTTTAAAAAAACTTTTTCTGCTATACTGAGTGCATAATTATCATTTAGTATGCTGGTTCTGTCTTTGGCAGAATCGGTTAGGACATACCTCTCAATAAAAAAATTTTAGAATTGTCCCTTAAAATGATTTATGGCATGAAGATCAAATTAAATTTTTGATTAAAAATTTAATTTATTACTATCGATTAAGGAGATTTTTTATGCGAAAAAAGGACCGTCACGAACTAATTAAACAAATTATTTCGGAAAACCCGATCCGAAATCAAAATGAATTAATGGATTATCTACAACAATTTCATGTTTCCGCCACACAAGCGACCATTTCGCGAGATATTCGTGATTTGAAAATTGTCAAAACTATTGACGATACCGGCAAACCACGCTTTGAACTTTTTCAGGATCATCAAGCGCCTACCGAAGATGATGATATCAAACGTCTAATCCGCATGACTAACGAAGTAATCGTGAAAGTCGACACAGTACAGTTTATGACCATTGTTAGTACCTTACCAGATAATGCGCACTTACTAGCCTCTGTTTTAGATGACCTTTCAAGCGAGTTAATTGTTGCTACGATGGCGAGTTTTGATACTATCATCATTATCTCGAGAGCACCCGAAGACGCGGCGCAAGTTGCCACCTTCTTACAAGATCCAACCAGTACATCCATTTTTAATTAGAAAAAAACCGGAGAATATCTTCTCCGGTTTTTTGTTTACATTTTATTTGGTGCATGAACACCTAATAAGCGCAAATCTTCTTTTAAAATTACTGTTACTGCGTGAACCAGCGCAAGCCGCGCCTCTTTTTGTTCATCATCAACCAAAATTTTCGTATGTGCGTAATACTTGTTAAACGCTTGAGCCAATCTAATTGAATGTTTCGCAATAACAGATGGTTCATATTGATCTGCCGCTTGCATCACAACTTCCGGATAGCTTTGCAACAATTTGATAATCTCCCAGCTATCAGAATCGTTCAATGCATAAACCGTTTCTGCATCTACTGTAAACCCAGCTTTTTCTAAGATACTCATAGCACGAGCGTGAGTATATTGAACGTATGGGCCTGTTTCCCCTTCAAAGCGAACAACCTCTTCCAAATTGAAATCAAAGTTATTCAAACGATCATTTTTTAGATCATGGAAGATGACCGCACCGACACCAACTTGATGAGCAACTTCTTCTCTGTTCGGTAAATCAGGATTTTTCTCTTGGATTTGCGCTAACGCAGACTCTTTTGCTTCGTTTAAAACCTCTTCTAGTAAAACGATTTTTCCTTTACGTGTAGATAATTTCTTACCATCTTTCGTAATCAACCCAAAAGGAATATGAACCATTTCGTCTGACCAATCAAAGTCCATTTCTTTAAGGACCGCTTTTAATTGTTTGAAATGTCCGCTTTGTTCGTTTCCTACAACATACAATGATTTAACAAAGTTATACTCCCGTTTACGATAAAGTGCTGCGGCTAAATCACGAGTGATGTATAGGGTCGCACCATCAGATTTTTTGATCAATGCTGGATTCAAATCATATTTTTCAAGGTCAACAATTTCAGCGCCTTCATTCGTTTGCAGCAAGTGCTTTTCTTCTAACATTGTTACAACTTCATCCATCTTGTCATTGTAGAAAGCCTCACCATTGTATGAATCAAAGTCAATTTCTAACATACCATAAATTTTGCTGAATTCTTTCAATGATTCACTGCGGAACCATTTCCACAAATTTAAAGCCTCTTCATCATTTTCTTCTAGGCGTTTGAACCAAGCCCTCGCTTCATCATTTAATTCAGGCTCTTCCTCAGCCTTTTCATGAAATTCTACATATAGACGTAATAGTTCAGTAATCGGTTCGGCCTTAACTTTTTCCTCAGAGCCCCATTTTTTATAGGCAACGATCAATTTACCAAATTGTGTTCCCCAGTCACCCAAATGATTAATCTTAATCGGATTGTAGCCAATTTTACTCAAAATCAAACTAATTGAATTACCAATTACCGTTGAACGCAAATGTCCCATTGAAATTGGTTTGGCAATGTTTGGCGAAGACATATCAATAGTAACATTACCTTCATTTCCAATATTGCTGTCGCCAAAATGCTTTTCTTCTTTTGCAATTTGCTTTAAGACCATACTTGAAATGACTTCTTTTTTCATAAAAAAGTTCAAATAGGGTCCAACAACTTCGATTTTTTCAAATGTTTCTGGATTGATTTTTTCAGCTAACTCTGCGGCGATTTGCTGTGGCGCTTTACGGAACACTTTTGCCAAGGAAAAGGCTGGAAATGCAACATCTCCATGATCCACTGACTTAGGATTTTCTAACAAACGCTCCACTTCCGGCAACGTAAGGTTATCCTTGACCACTTCAAAAACAGCTTGTGCAACGATTTCTTTATTATTCATCCAAAATTCCTCCTTTTATTGTACGGCTGACTCCTAATACAGAAATCATCTTTAAATACCAGAAAAACGAGTCTGATTTCTATCTCGCCTACGGTTCAATTAATAATTTGAAAATTTAAAGCAGAACTCGCAAAAAAAAGTCTCTGATGTATAATAACATCAGAGACGAGAATTCCCGCGGTACCACTCTTATTGTCGTAAACGACCAACTCAGACTATAACGGTAGCTGCCGATTCACCTCAAAAGTGCGCCCTCTATTTTTGTTTATCCGGCTCTCACCTGCCCGAACTCGCTGCAAAACAGACCATAGACTTCTCTTTTTCATCGATGAAATAATTATCTGGCATTTATACTAACAGAAATTTCTTCATCTGACTAGTCAAGATAGCTTTTTTTATGCTTTAGGAATGAATAGATTGCCTAATGTCGCAGCCATCACCGCTTTAATTGTATGCATACGATTTTCAGCCTGTTGGAATTGCAATGCATTCTCCCCACGAAAGACTTCGTCAGTGACCTCCATTTCTGATAAACCATATTTTTCTTTGATTTCCTCGGCTACTTCTGTTTCAAGGTCATGGAAGGCTGGCAAACAATGTAGGAAAATCGTTTCGTTCTTTTGTGTTTTTGCCATTAATTCTTGATTAACTTGATATGGCAGCAATAAATCAATCCGTTCTTTAAAGGCATCTTCCTCTCCCATTGACACCCATACATCAGTATAAATAATATCTGCCTGTACAACACCTTGGGCAATATCATCTGTGACCAAAACTTTTGCGTTTGAATCTTCGGCATATTTTTCAGCCATAGCAATCAAATCTTGTTCTGGGAATAGTTTTTCCGGAGTCACAATCGAAATGTTTACACCTAAAATCGCGCTAGTAATCAATAGAGAATTAGCCACATTATTTCGTCCGTCACCCACATAAGCCAAAGTTAATCCTTCTAATTTTCCAAAGTGTTCCTTAATTGTTAAAAAGTCGGCAAGCATTTGTGTCGGATGCCATTCATCGGTCAAGCCATTCCAAACCGGCACACCTGAGTGTTCAGATAAAGCCTCAACAGCTTTTTGCGAAAAGCCACGATACTCAATACCATCAAACATGCTGCCTAAAACCTTCGCAGTATCTTCGACAGATTCTTTTTTTCCTAGTTGAATATCGTTTTTGCCTAAATACTCAGGATGAGCACCTAGATCATAGGCTGCCGTAGTGAAGGCCGCGCGCGTACGAGTCGATGTTTTTTCAAATAATAATGCAATATTCTTTCCAGCTAAATATTTATGCGAGATATTTTGTTGTTTCAGCATTTTCAGATGCGCTGCAAAATCAATTAGGTAAAGTAATTCATCTTTAGTAAAGTCGATTTCTTTTAAAAAGCTTTTCCCTTGAAAGACATTCGTCATAATAATTCCTCCGTTTTTGAATATTAATTCGCATATAGCGTTAATAATTCATTTTTATTCATAATAACTGAATAAAGAGAAATTTTCAACCTCATTCTATAATTGTTTAGATAAAAAACTTCCTCAAAAAGTTTTGAGGAAGTAATCAAGTTATTTCACTTGTGATAATTTAATCCTGTTTAGCTTGCATGTAACCGCACTGGCTACTACACCGCCATTTAGATTAATTGCGGTACGCCCCATATCAATTAATGGTTCCACTGCAATAAAGACTCCTACCAATCCAACTGGCAATCCTAAAGCTGATAGAGAAATGATCGTAGCGACCGTACCGCCTCCGCCAGTCCCTGCAATACCGAAAGATGTCATTGCAATAATGAATCCAGCGTAAAGTAAAAATTGCGGAGATAGAGGATTTATATTTTGTGTCATAGCAACAATGGCGATAATGATTCCTGGATACACCCCCGCACAACCATTCATTCCCATGGATGTCGCAAAAGAAGCAGCCAAACTTGACACTCCTCGCGGAATATTCAATTCGTCCTGCATTTCAATATTCATCGGCATTGATCCGGCACTCGACGCAGTAATGAATGCAAAAGAAAGAACCGGAAAGGCCTTTGCTAAATATCGAACTGGTGGCAATCCACAAATTGCTAAAATCAACAATTGAATTAAAAACATGATCAACATTCCAATATAGGAAACCGCGAAGAATTTAGCTAATTTTAAAACTGCCGTTACATCATTATTAATAATGGTTGCGGTCATAATCGTTAATACAGCATAAGGTGCATAAGAAATAAATAGACGAACTACAGACATGATAATTTCATAAGCACTATCAAGAAAATCCTTAAATAATTGAGCCTCTTTGACTTTCTTATCCTTGATTTTTAAATAGGCAATTCCTAAAAAGAATGCAAAGATGACTACTCCTAAAGTAGCGCTCGGCCTTTGACCGGTCAGATCAAAGAATGGATTCGATGGGAAAATCGCAATAATTTTTTGCGGCATCGTCAATGTTTGTTCCCCGCCAGAAACATAACTTTGCTGAATCTCATTTGCTGAATGCAACGCTGTTTGCGAAATATTAAAAGAGTCTCCGTCGATATTTGAGAAGTAACCAGTTATAATACCGACAATTCCTGCGACACCAGCGGTTACGATTAGCGTGCCAATGATCGACATTCCAACTTTCAAGACATTTGTTTTGATTTCAATCTTAGTAAACGCTAATAAAACACAAACTAGAATTAAAGGAACAGCAATCATTTGTAATAATTTTACATAAACACTACCGATAATCCCGATCCAATCAGATAGAATGACACCGTCTGATTTTGACAGCACTTGACTGAAGATCAAACCTAAAATAATTCCGATAGCCAAAGCCGTTACGACACGTTTAGAGAAGGACCATTTTTTTTGTTTTAAATAGATCAAACCATACAAACAACCTAACACGATAAGAAAAGATACTGCTAATAACACCCAATCACTCCATTTCAAATTGTTTATTAAAGATCACCGATCTTTCAATCTGAGTCTCCAAAAGATAAAGCATTCGTCAATTAAGCGATTTCATTTTTGTTCCGCAAGTGATTGATTTCACATTGACAACGATGGCTTTTTGTAAAGAACATGAATTTACTCCCTTAGAAACTCTAAGTTCCATTTTTGATCAAAGTCAATTTCGATGTAAGTTCATATTCCTTCACCTCCGTTTTGCTATCTTTCACTTGCAAAAAATAGTATAAAATTATAACGATTGTTACTCAATTAAGATAAGAGATTTTTCACGAAAATGCACAACCTTTTTTTATATATCGATATTAAAAAAATTACCTCTTTTCATTTTTGAGCTTATAAAAAGACCTAAATAATTTTTAACAATCCCTTTACTAAGGGAATATTTGCTCTCTTTTTGCTTTAATCTCTAAAAATGAAAGTTTGTGATTTTACTTTTTCTGCACAGAAAAAAACGGCTAAGGTTTAGCCGTTTGGATAATTATTTCATTTTTTTCTTAATTTCCGAACACGTAGAGCTATCAGATATTGGAGGTCTTCAAAAGCCTGCTCAGAGTCAACATCGACGACAAACCAATATCCCCCCATAATAGGTTTGCTTTCATTAAATGTTTTTTGTACTTGTTCGGACATCAAAGGAATATTTTCCGATAATTCTTCTTCAAAAAGATCCGACACAACGACCATCATTCTCACAGAATCCTCTCGAAGATAAATTGTGCCAAAATTTCCACCATATCTTTTAGCCTTTAAGTGCCAACCGCCGAACTTTCCTTTTTCTTTTGAGTATTCAATAGAAAATTTAGGTTGGTACTCCTCAGACAAATAATCTAATAGTCTTTCAAAATATGTGTCAGCGCCAAACTTCTTCATCTGTTCTAGTGTCGGCTGATTGTCTATTGAAAATTTTTCTTGCCAATTTGTATCCATCATATCGCCTCCTTCAACATAGTATAGCAAGGGGCTAGATATGTTGAAAAGCTAAACTTGGATTCGCATTCAAACTCATTCCAGCAAAGTGGTGTTTTTGCAACTCAACATGCGCGGCAGCACCAATCATCGCCGCATTGTCTCCACATAAGCGCAATGGTGGAACAATCAGTTTCACTTCAGGCAATTCTGATTCAATTGTACTAGACATTTTTTTTCGCAATCCTTGATTAGCTGCTACCCCACCAGCTACAATCAACTGTTTAACTGGATAAGTTTTACATGCCCTAATCGTCTTTGCAATTAACACATCAATGACACTTGCTTGAAAACTTGCTGCTAAATTATTGTGATCTAATACCTCGCCACGTTGTTCCGCATTATGAGTCAAATTGATGAACGCACTTTTTAACCCACTAAAGCTGAAATCAAAATTATCCTCTTTCATCATCGCACGAGGAAAGTTATACGTATCTGATCCCTGATGAGCTAGCTCATCAATTTCTTTTCCACTAGGATAATTTAATCCTAATACACGACCGACTTTATCATATGCTTCACCAGCTGCATCATCGCGAGTCTCACCAATTATCTCAAACGAACCGTTTTCTTTCATATAGACTAATTCCGTATGACCACCGCTAACAAGTAATGCCATCAGTGGGAATTCTAAAGGTTCTACTAAACGAGCCGCATAAATATGACCTGCCATATGATTGATTGGCAGTAGCGGCAAACCATTTGCCCAAGCAAAAGCTTTCGCTGCACTCAGCCCGATCAACAACGCGCCAACCAGACCTGGTCCATAAGTTACTGCCACTGCTCGAAGATCCTTAGCAGTAACATTTGCTTCATTCAATGCTTCTTCGATGCAAATCGTAATTTGTTCAACATGATGCCGACTAGCCACCTCAGGTACAACGCCGCCAAAACGCTTATGACTTTTTATCTGTGAAGCAACAATATTAGATAAAATTTTTTCACCATTTTCGATTACCGCAACACTAGTTTCGTCACAGCTACTTTCAATTGCCAAAATAAGTTCTGTTTCATTCATCTGTTTTTCCTACTTTCAAAGACATCAGTACCGCATCTTCTTGAGGGGACTGATAATAATTTTTCCGCAGTCCAATTTCCTGAAAACCGAACTTTTCATAAAAAAGACGCGCCTCTTGGTTCGAAGCACGTACTTCTAAAAAGATACTCGCTATTTCCTGAAATTCTGCATGTTCAATCAGGCGTTTCATTAGCTCTCTACCGTGACCTCGACCCTTGATTTTGGTCGCAATATTAGTAATTTCTATTTCGTCGCAAACCTGATGGAATCCTAAAAAAGCTACAATTTCTGACTCTTGAGTGAAATAGTGACTATGAGACTGCTTCATATCGCTAGCAAATTGAGCCACAGTCCATGGAGACTCATGAGCGTACGCCATTTGAGTGATCTCCCAGAATTTCTTTGCTAAATCTTCCAACTTATTTCACTTCCAAACGTTTGATCATGTCCAAAGCATCTTCATTATTCTCAGTATAGTAGTTCTTGCGAATATTTCGAGCAGAGAATCCTAACCTTCGATATAAACGTTGGGCATCAGTATTGCTGAGCCTTACTTCCAGGGAGAGCGTTTCACAATCGTTCATTATAGCGAATTTTTCTACTTCGTCAATCAATAGCTTGCCTATCCCGCGATTTTGGAAAGTAGTCCTCACCGCAATATTAGTAATATGCGTATCATTGCCAATCAGACGGCTGCCGATAAAACCAGCAATTTCTTCTTTTGGGGTTACGATGCAAATATACAAATGAGGGATAGGTGAATGAATTTCTGAAAGAAACGCACTTTTCGTCCAGGGAGTCTCACCAAAGTAAACATCACGTTCCAGTGCAATCAACTCCTTGATATCCTGATCAATGATTTTTCTCAATAGATATTCTTGATCACTTAAGTTTACATACTTCGCACTGAATGGGTATTGTTTCCCATACAGGATCGTCTTCACTAAACCGCTAAATTTTTTCAACATAGTTATCGTCCTCTGGTTGATGCGTCTCCAGCCATTTTTCTTCTGCCTCCACTCGTTTTAAATACTCTGGAACCAATCCATGAATATTTTCGATTGGCTTTGCGAGAAATCCTAACTTCCCTAAAATGATCCCGTTAGGTAAATTTAATTCATCTGCTTCTGACACCTCAGCATCTGATAATGCTGATTCTATTTGTTCTTTGAACTTACTTGTTTCGCCAATAAACAAGGCAGGTTCCTTAATCTGATCTAATAAATCAGGGAAGGCGATATGCTGATCCGCTGAGACATTTACCAACTGTTGGTTTTCCCAACGATAAATTCCGGCATACACATTGTTTCGACGTGCATCCATCAACGGAACAATTAATTTAGCTGTACGAGCATTTCCTGCAATGACGGCCAAACTAGAGACTGCGGTCAATTCGATTTTCAACGTCTCTGCCAATGTTTTCGCAGTGGTTACTGCGATTCGAATTCCTGTGTAAGATCCCGGCCCTTCCGCTACGACGATTCGATCCAAATCCGCTGGTTTCAGTCCACTTGCTTCCATCACAGATTCAATTGCCGGCATTAAGCTCAAACTGTGATTCATTTTTCGGTTCAATTGAAAATGAGCCAACACTTTTTCGTCTTCTAGGACAGCCACGGCTAATGTTTGATTGGATGTATCCATCGCTAATAATTTCATAAAAGTTCATTTCCTCGCATTTAAGATAGCAATATTTTAACACAAACTATATTTGCTTTCCTACTAAGTGTTAAGAATTTCTGCTTTCCTTAATTGATAGCACAAAAAAGAGCAGCAAAGCACACTGCTCAAAATTATTTTGTCGATTCACGCTGAATCAGTTTCGTTCCCAGCATAATTTTTCTTGGTACTGGTGAAAACTCCTTGGCTAGGTCTAGAATCGTTGAAACTGCTAATTCTCCCATCCATTCGGTTTCGACTTTGATGGTTGATAATGCCGGTGATACATATTTTGCTACACTAACATCATTGAATCCAATAACAGAAATATCTTCTGGAATTCGCAGACCAGCAGCTTGAATCGCCTGCATAGCACCGACAGCAAGTGCGTCACTCGATGCAAACAATGCATTGGGTAATTCTTCTGTACTAGACAAAAATTCTGCCATTGCCGTTTTTCCTGTCTCCATGGAAAAAGCAGCTGTCAAAGTGAACTCTGGACGATATAGATTGAGTTGTTTCATCTTGTGTTTAAAAGCCATGAGTCTCGGGTCTTCGATAGGCTGTAAGTTATGCTTAGTTTTTTCTTCACCTGATAGAATCCCGATTTTTTGATACCCTTGTCGGATAAAGTGATCAATTACAAGATTCACACTCTGATCAAAATCTACCACCAAAGAATTTAATCCCATATTCATTCCATCAAAATCAACGAGCAATAAATTCTCATCAGTTTGTTTCAACTGACGAATCTGCTCTGCATCAAACTTTCCCAAAGCGATTGTACCGTTGACTTGAATATCGGACAGTTCATTCAAAGCCTCTCGCCGAATCTGAATATTTAACTCCTCCGCCTTTTTTTCGATTCCTAAACGTATAGATAAATAATAGAGATCGGCTAATTCTTCAGCTTCGTCATACCATTGAACCAGTCGTATCACAGCTTTTCCTATTTTATTCGCACGTTTGTGTTTGGTATAATTCAAGTCCTCCGCCACTTCAAAAATGCGCTGCTTTGTTTCTTGGGCGACGGATAATTCTTGATCATAATTTAACACGCGAGAAACCGTGGCAGGAGAAACCCCTGCTAATTTTGCAATATCCCGAATAGTTGCCATCGCTGCCCCTTCCTACAAAGTTTTGATAAAACGCGTAAAGCCTTCTTGTCCTTCAACATCCCGCTTAAAAACCCCTGCGTCTTCCAACACACGAGCAAAAACAGCTCCTACTGCTTTTTGCACAACTTGAGTGACATTCTCACGAGTAAGCTGATTATTCGATTTTAAATGATCTGCCCACTCTATATGATAGTCAGCAACCTGATTTTCTTGATCCAACAAATAATTTTCAACCTCTTTTAATTCTGCTTCCAGACGTGGAGGCAAGACCGCTAATCCCATTACCTCAATCAAGCCGATATTTTCCTTTTTGATATGTTGCACATCCGGATGCGGATGGAAAATGCCATCAGGGAACTCTTTCGAGACATTATTATCACGTAAAACAAGGTCCATTTCAAAAAGATCTCCTTTTCGACGAGCAATTGGAGTGATTGTATGATGCAATGCACCATCTTCTGTCTGAGCAACGATTTGCAAGGATTCATCTGAATAAGCTTGCCACTTTTCAAAGATCCTATTGGAGGCCTCGATTAATTCTTTTTGATTCTTCCCTTGCAATCGAATCACTGACATTGGCCATTTTACGATACCAGCTTTAATACTTGGATAATCCTTTAACTCAAAAGTTCGTTCCATTTCGGCTACAGCCATTGGAAATGTATGGCGGCCGCCTTGGTAGTGATCATGAGAAAGAATTGAACCGCCCACAATCGGTAAATCTGCATTTGATCCGACAAAATAATGCGGCAGAACTTCTGTAATTTTTAATAAACGTTGAAAAGTAGCTTTTGTAATCTTCATAGGACGATGTTCTTCCGACAGAATAATACAATGTTCATTATAATAAGCATAGGGAGAATACTGAAAGCCCCAGCTTTCTCCATCAAGATTCATTCGAATAATTCGATGATTGGTTCGTGCAGGATAGTTCAATCGACCTTTATACCCTTCATTTTCCATACACAGCATACATTCGGGATAATCTAATTTCACTGCCTGACGTTCTGCCGCGATTTGCTTTGGATCTTTCTCTGGCTTCGATAGATTGATCGTGATCTCCAGTTCACCGTACTCAGTTTCAGCAGGAAAAATAATATTCCGTGCGATCTCGCGTGTCTTGATATAATCATTGTCTTTGCTTAATTTAAAGAAATAATCCGTTGCTTGAACGGGATCTTTAGAGTAGTACTGAGCAAAATAAGCATTTACCACTGATGGTGGAGCTGTCATCAAATCCATCAATTGAGCTTCTAACATGTCTTTTTCTGCCTGTAAATCAGTAATTATTCCATTCTTTTCTGCTTGAACCAAAAGCCGATCCACCAGTTCCACAGCGTTCTGCGAAACAATGCGAATTTCAGCCTTTGATAAGGAATCCTCTCCGATCATAGCAATGACCCGATTTTCTAAATATAAGCGATCCATTTCCATCCAACCGCCCGATTGGATGGCTAACGTAATAAAGTCTCTGACTGTTTGACTGACTGACACGTTTTTTCCTCCTAATCTTCATATCCATGCGGGTGGCTGACATGCCAGTTCCACGCTGTTTCAATGATTGCTTTGATATCCGTGTATTCAGGATTCCAGCCTAACGTTTCTTTCACTTTATCACTTGAAGCGACTAAACGACTTGGATCACCCGCACGACGCGGTCCGATTTCAGCCGCAATCTCTTTACCCGTTACTTCACGTGCTGCATCTAACATTTCTTTCACCGAGTACCCATTATTAGAACCTAGATTAAAGAAATTGCTTGGATTGCCAGCTTTCAAGTATTCCAAGGCAAGAATATGCGCTGCGGCTAAATCCTCAACCTGAACATAATCTCGTATACATGTACCGTCTGGCGTATCATAATCATCACCGAAAATAGTCAAATGATCTCTTTGTCCCAAAGCTACTTGCAAAATGATTGGCACTAAATGTGTTTCAGGATCATGATCCTCACCGATACTTGCATCAGATTTTGCGCCAGCAACATTAAAATAGCGTAAAGCCACGTAACGCATACCGTAGGCGTTGTCGCACCATTTCATCATTTTTTCCATCATTAATTTGCTTTCGCCATAAGGGTTAGTTGGATTAGTCGCCACTTCTTCCGTAATTGGGGAAACACCTGGTTCACCATAAGTCGCCGCTGTCGAAGAGAAGACAATATTTTTCACGTCGAACTGTTCCATGACTTCTAGCAGGCATTCCATACCAACGACATTATTGTTGAAATACTTTAACGGTTTTTCTACGGATTCGCCGACTAATGAACTCGCTGCAAAATGAACGACACCGTCAATTGATTCTTTTGTAAAGACCTCTGTCATAAATGCTTTATCGCGACAATCACCTTCATAAAACTTTGCTTTAGAATGAACGGCCTCGCGGTGACCCGTTAATAAATTATCCACTACGATTACATCATAATTTTGTGAAACCAGCTTATCGACCGTATGAGAACCAATGTATCCTGCTCCACCTAGAACTAAAATTGCCATTTGATCTACTCCTGTCATTTTCATTTTTATTTAGTAAACAAATTATAGTTTGTTTACTAAATAATTGCAAGGTCATTTTCCATTCGTTTAACTTTTCATTTTTTAGTTTTTGCTTCATAATAGAGATATATTAATAATTAAAGCCACTCTAGTTATAAAGCAAATGTATTTTTCAGTGAAAAAATACATTCCTTACATCTGAGAAAGGAGTGATGGAACAATGCGTAAATTTGCTTCCGGATTCTTTACTGGTACTTTAGCTGCCGCAGCGGTAGTTGCAGGCGTAGTAATGGGCGTGAAAAAGAAAGTTATTGACCCAATTGAAGAAAAAGAATCAAAAATCGATGAAAATCGTAAAAAAGCTCGCAGAAAAAGAATCTCTAGATAAAAAAGAAAGCCAACTGGCTTTCTTTTTTCTATCTATAAATATTTTGAACGATTTGATTCGCTAAATAAAATAACCGGTCATTACTTTTGGGACGTGGCGAAGCAGCATTTAACCAATCTAGCCCTTCTAAGGGAATGCCATAACAATAAATATTTGACAGCACATCCCCGTTTTTATCTATTAATTGATGAGTCTTTCGAACAACTTTGATAGCTCCCGTTGGATGTTCCTTACCTTCAAAAGTCACACTGTGAGAGGTTAGATAGCCTTTTTCTCGCATATTGATCAGTACCTTATTTTTCGTACGTTTCAGACTAGTTGCTGGCAAGCGTGCTTCTATCAGATTTTCTCCTTTGAATATACGAGAAGTATTCTTTTTGCTGTACGTCAAAAAACTGTCTTCTGATCTTTCTACTACCATCTCTAGCGCCAAAAATTCAACGATTCCCGCTTTCGTTAAAGCTAACAATTGTTTTTGTCGAATCACAGGTGCTCCGATCGTCAAAAAACTATAACTCCGATTAAACGTACCGAAGAAATCTTCATAATACTCTTTCGGTGTAAAGTTGCCCTGATCCAACATATAATTAAAAGGTGCTTGCAGTTCTTTATATGTGTCAATCGCCGCAGCTATTGCTCCTATTTGATTGCCCAGCTCTGCCTCAGCAATATCCTTCTTCAAGTACGTTTGAATAAAATCAGGAAAATCTTGTGAGCTGACTTCTTTTGCGGGATCAAAAAGTTTTGTCCAGTCCAAACGATCCTCGCTAGGAACTCGAAACGTATTTAAGACTTCCTCCCGATCACGTTCACGATAGAGCCGTAAAAATTCATCTAAATCAATCTCTGACTCTGCTAGTTTCTTTTGGTAATACACCAACTCAGCTTCTTTTCTTAATAAGTCAAACAGCTCTTCTGCATTTCCCTGAAACTCTCCCATGAACCCTTCTGTCAATATTTGCGGTTGAGCTTCTTCTCCAGGTTCTTTTTGATTGTTTGGACGTGCGTGGTAAGGCAGTCCTCTGCCTGAGCCTACAACTAAACGCTGCTCTTTTCCAGAAGGCTCATAAACCAGACAATTTTTTTCTTCACTGAACCTACCACCCCATTTGGCAACAAATAGTGCGATATAGTCAAAAAAACTCAGCCCTAGTCCACGAAGAATCACTGTTTCTCCTTCCTTCAAATGATCTAGACGTGTATCCGATGGATTTCCTGGTCCTTGATAAAAGAGATCATGTTTCTCAGCAAACAGCTGATTTTTGGTTTCCTCTTTGCTTAAAAGGTTCGTGGAATGACCTGTCGCTAAAATCACATCGGTCACTAAAAAAGATTGTGATGATTGAACTAGAATAGTCTCTTCTACCAGAGTTAAATCACTTACTCTCTCTTTGATTAAATTGACCGTGATATTTTTTGGTAGCCTTCTGGTTATTTCCTCATAAAACCAGCGTTGATAAACTCCATAATAGCGCCGCTGACAGTAATCATTTTTATCCAGCTTCAGCTCTGATAAAAATTCTTTTCCATGTTTGAAAGAGGTTAAGTATTTTTTTGCCTCTGTCTGATTCCACTCGGCTAAATTCGGGCCTTCATCCTCAGAAAATAAGGTCACATGCTGCATTACTGTATTCATGATAACCTGATCATTTTGATTTTCACGCCAAATATTTCCGCCTGGCCCATCAGGATCAAAGAGCAATAATTCAATTTTTTCATTCTTAGATGCCTGTTTGATTAGGCGATCCAATGCAATCAAACCATATGGACCAGCCCCGATAATCGCAATTTTTTTCATACACATTCCTCATTTTTATAGATTCATCTCTTTTAGAGTAGAGAATATTTCGAGAATAAGCAATAAAAAAAAGCTTCTGATGAATTTATTCATCAGAAGCTTGCCTACCCTTATTTTATGACCCAACGATCAAAAGCTTCCTTCACACCGTCTTCCAAGTTGGTTGCGACAGTATAGTCAGCAGCAGCCTTAACTGCTTCACTAGCGTTTCCCATTGCGATACCAGTACCGGCAAAATCAATCATAGATAAATCATTTTCCGCATCGCCAATCGCCATAACCTCAGATTGTTGAATTCCTAAATGTTCACTCAATTCTTTTAAAGCCAGTCCTTTACTGGAGTTCGAATTTAGTACTTCAAGGAAAAATGGTGTACTGCGGACAATTGTATATTTTTCAAAATACTCTGCTGGAATTTTTTTAAACGCCTCACTGAGAATTTCGGGATCATCGATCATCATCATCTTAACAGCTAATACATTCTCCGCGATTTCCTCAGGTGTCCGATAAAATAGCGGCATATTAACTAAATAGGATTCTAAAATTGTATATGGGCTGATATCGCGATTTGCTGTATACATCGCCTTTTTATCCGCAATATGCAAATGAACATCTAGCAATCGTGCCATATGATCGATCTCCAGATAATTTTCTCGCGTTAAGCTGTGTTCTGCCACAATATCCCAAGTCTTAGTGTTCAATACTAAAGCTCCATTGTACGTGATAATATAATCATCATTATTGTTTAACCCTAATACGTCCAATTGTGCTTTTGTTCCTGACAACGGGCGTCCAGTGGAAAGAACTACATAAATCCCCGCCTTGCGAGCCGCTTTAATACAATCGACCACTGGTTGATTGATTTCGTGATGATCATTCAACAATGTTCCATCCAAATCGATGGCAACTAATTTTATACTCATAGATTCCTCCTGTAAAAGTTTTCAAATTTCATGATAAGCGTAATCCATTTCTTCGTCAATCCAAGCAACAACTATCGATTTCAGTAAACAAGCCATTTATCCTTTAATTTAAAATGGTCATGACCATAGAAAAACAGCTAGACAACTATCTAGCTGTTTAAAACTAATCGATTTTTTTCTGCTTCACTTTACCGGTCCATTCCTGCATTCCGCCTTTAAGGATAAACAAGTCTTTATAACCCTTTTTGCGCAGCAGATTTGCTGCACGAGCACTGACTGCTTTATTATGATCATAAATATAAACTGGTTGATCCTTGCGTATAGAGCTGTAAGATTCTTTTAACATACTAAATGGAAAACTACGTGCTCCTAAAATATGTTTTGCATTGAACTCATCCCGTTCACGAACATCAATAATTTGTGCCTTCCGCATTCCTGCCTGAAATTCTTCTTGGGTAATAATTTTTGCAGCTCGCCTCATCATGATTCGAACTACTAATTCATACAAACCAAATAAAACGATTACTGAGATTAATACAATATTAATTTTCCACCAAATTGACATAACTTGATTCCTCGCTTACCTTTAATCTATTTTGCCAATGAAGCTGCGCCGATCACGCCTGCTTCATTACCTAACTCCGCTAATTTGATTTTTGTGCTTTCACGCACTTGTGGGAAAGTAAATTCTTTGAAATATTTTTCTATCCGGCTACGTAAAAATTCCCCCGCTGCTGAGACACCGCCGCCGATGACAATCGTTGATGGATTCAAGGTATTTCCAAGGTTTCCGCAAGCCAATCCTAAATAGAAGGTTACTTTATCAACGACCATTAGAGCCAAATCATCGCCTTCATCTTCCGCCAATTCAAAAACATCTTTACTAGTAATATCTTCACCATTATCCAAACGAGCTTTTAGTTTTGATCCGCCAGCATATTCCTCTGCCAGTTGGCGGGCAACTCTTACTACACCCGTCGCACTAGCCACTGTTTCTAGACAGCCGCGTTTTCCGCAAGTACATTCAAACCCATTTGGATCAACCGTCACATGTCCGACTTCACCGGCACAACCAGCGATGCCGTGAAGCAATTGGCCATTCATCACAATACCACCGCCAACACCAGTACCTAGAGTCATAAAAATCACGTCTGGTTCATTTTCTCCAGCACCCTTCCAACGTTCGCCTAAGGCTGCTACATTCGCATCGTTGTCGATCGTAAATTTAATATTCGTGCCTTTTTCGATCTCGCTCTTGACTTGTTGCAAAGTTGTCCAGTTCAGATTGTATGCACCGATAACCGTTCCCGCTTCAATATCGACACTCCCTGGAGTCCCCATGCCAATTCCAATAAATTGTTCAGGTTTCATCCCATATAATGACAAATGATGATTAATTGATTCAATAATATCCGGAACAATATGCGAACCATCATCTAAAATATTTGTTTCGATACTCCACTTTTGCTGAACTTCACCAGCCTCTGTTAAAATGGCAAATTTGACAGTCGTACCACCTAAGTCAATTCCTAATAATTTTTTATCCACTCTAGTCACCTTCTCGACTTTCTTCAATGTGATGTTCTCGTTTTAAAATGCCCCAACCCTGCAAATAAGTATCGCGGTCAATTACACGACTCTCATATAAATTTTTCAATTCGATCTGCATCAATTCGATATCATAAATCCGTTTTCCAACGTAAACATAAATACCAAATCGTTTCAGCAGCTGTTGTACATCATATAAACTTTCCATCAAACCACATCCTCAGTATTATACAGAAAAAAAAACCTTTTTTATAGCCCAATTTTTATTTCCTAGTTTATTTTTTAAAAACTAGTCATTTAATCCACTCTACATTTTATAGCATTCACTCGACACTCGCAAATTGAATAAGACTATTCTTTTAATAATGCCGCTAGCTTTATTACCGTTTTCCAGTTGCGCGCAGTCAATTCATCAGTTAGTTTATTCAGTTTAGGCGTTAGCTTGGAAAATCTAATGCTTCTGTCTGTAAGATAATAAATATCCTTCGACTTCACAATTGCTCGCTCACCAATTTCTGAAAGCTCCTGAGGTACCATTTCGCTTGACGAAAAATAAACATATAAATGTTCGACATTAGTCTCTTCCATCTCTGCTTCAAGAATCTCCTCGGCTGTAAACGGCAAATTTTCAATCAAAGAAAATAGTTCATCTTTCGTTCGATAGATAATCGGCACAGAAAAACCAAAACGTTCTGTAAAAGCAGCTGTAACAGTCTCTGAAAATTCACTTATCGCTTGATCACTAGAAAAGAGGAGGTTCCCGCTTTGAATGTAGCTGCGAACATCGGAAAATCCTAATTCTAAAAAAAGTTCTTTTAGCTCTTTCATTTTAACAATATTTCTTCCGCCGACATTAATCCCACGAAATAACGCTAAATATCGCATATCTTCACTCCTATACTCGTAAAAAAAGCGGACAGCTCTGTCCGCGATTATTGATACATACTAAATTTTCTTAACCCGAAGAAGACAAAGAGAACAATGGCAAAAATGAAAAACAGAACAGTAGTAACCCTTGCTCGAGTAGAAAACCGATCTTGTGAATGAGGTACTGCTACTGCCCAACCGGATAATGCCCCACCAATAATGCCTCCTAGATGTCCCCAGATATCAATCGTTGAATCGAATAATCCAAAGACTAGATTCATTAAAATGAACAAAGCAAATTGACGTGTCAACGCTTGGATCGCTCCATTGTCACGATAATGCAATCCAACTACTAAAAAGGCTCCGAATAACCCGAAGATCGCTGTACTCGCCCCGCCAGACAGTGTTGTCGGTGAGTTGAAGGCGAAACTCGCAAAATTTCCCATCACGCCGCTTAACAAATAGATTACTGCAAAACGCCAATGCCCAAAAATTGCTTCACATTGTTGCCCCATATAATAAAGAACGACACCATTTAAGGCAAAATGCATCAATCCAAAATGGATAAACATAGGTGTTATGAACCGCCAATACTGGTGTTGCCAAATAACTGATGGCGAGAACATGCCTAGTTGATTCTCAATTGATAATCCTGGCAGTAAATATTGCATCAAAAAAACAATCGTATTAATTGCAAAAAGAACATACATTACATAAGGTTTATCTTTTCTCATATATCTACCTCTCTCATTCTTCGGTTACTCTTTTACTAATAAAAAAATAATTGCTGTATCGGTTGATCAAATTCTTCTATCTGCCAATCTTCCATTAGCTGCTCAGCGAAAACAAAACTGCAGGTTTTCCCTTTATAATTAGCTAAATAGCGGTCATAATATCCTCCACCAAAACCAATACGATAACCTGATCGATTAAATACTAACCCAGGAACAATCAATAAATCTAGTTCATCAGGGCTTGCGACTTTCTCAATCTCAGGCTCTTCAACGCCAAATTTTGTCGTATAATATGCCGTATCTGAGTCAACCCAGTGAAAAACCATCTTACCTTTAGGCAATGATTTAGGAACGGCTATTTTTTTCCCCGTTTTAAAAGCCCGCTGAATCAACGAAGAAGTTGGAAACTCAAATTGAGTCGCCATTGTTACGCCAATGCTGGTCGCTTCTTTCCAAATTTCACTTTCAAAAAATTTTTCAAGGATACAATCAACTTGGTCCTGTCTATTCTCGTTATCCGCAATTTTTTGCAACCGGGTAATCGCCAACTGCCGAAGTTTTTCTTTCTCCATTCATTCACCTTCTTATCTAGAAATACTAACAAAATCGAAACAAAATAAAAAGGGGATTACTCCCCTTTAACAAAATCACTAGAAATTCGACGAGCAATCGCCATTCCGCCTGCCGCATTAAAATGTAAATGGTCCTCACTATCGAATGATGGATTCAATCGTCCCGCTTCTTCTTCAACGATCGCGGAAAAGTCCCATAATTCATCATAGTTCTCAGTTAACCAATGATTTATTTCTTTTCGCAAAGCTTCTTTTGCTTGATTCATCCCTGGATACCCTAAGCAAGGAGTCAAAGTGCATAGTTGATAAGTAATATCGTGTCTCTTGCAAAGTTCAATCAACTTTTGGATCATCTTTTGAAAGCTCTCTAAAGTTAGTCCGCCATTAATCAAATCGTTGACACCAAGAAACAAAATGACTTTGCTGACATTGCTGTGACTAGTCAAACAAAATTCTAATCGCTTCAAACTATCAAAGCCATAAAAAAAGTTCCGTGATTCATTTGTTGAGACATCGCTACTAGCCTTTAACAAACAGCTGCCATTGATTCCTTGATTGACCAAGTAGATCTTTTGTTTACGTAATGTTCTTTGTAATGGCGCAGTCCAAGTTGCCCCTTCAGTTAAGGAATCTCCTAAAGCGATCACACACTCTCCAGCGACTTCTGCTTCGATCGCAATTAATCCAGAGCAAAAATCAAGCGTTCTAGCTTCAGGAAAAAAATCGGCATCATTGTATGAAAAACCACTTTCGATCGATGATACTTGAAAAGAAATGTGCCATTTTTTTGCCGTAGGATCAATCGAAATAGACGGTGTTTTAAAAATCTCGCTAGAAACAATTGAAAAATCAGAAATAGTTTGCTGATTTTCATTTGTTTTAATGGTCAAATTTTGAATTTGCTGCGTTTGATTGCCATATTCATTAGCAAAAACCAAACGGATTTTTTCAACGGAATCAATTCGCCGCATCGTCAATTGAACTGTTCCTTTACTTGAACTATAGCGAGCGATTCCACGTTGCGCATGACTCCAGATAGTTGTCCAGCTCATTAGATTTCTCCTCACATAAACAATTAATTTTTAGCTTCTTTTCAGCAATCGTAAAATAAAATAAGGGGCTCCAATCAATGAAACAATGATTCCGGCTGCCATTTCACCACTAGGCAAAATGACTCTGGCCAAAATGTCACTAAATAATAATAGAAGCCCGCCGATCAAAGCGGTCATTACTAATGTTTGATTATTTTTTCTGCCTGTTAATTGGCGGGCGATATGCGGAGCAATTAGCCCGATAAAACTGATGCTCCCAGCAATTGCGACACTTGCCGCTGCAAGGCAAACGGCACAAACTAAAAAGAACAGCTGCGTTCGTTTTAGCTTAACACCTAATCCAACGGCTACCTCATCGCCTAGCTCCAACACTTCCAATGAACGCCCTCTCAATAAAACCAATGGCAATAAGCAAATAATCCAAGGAAGCAGCAACAGGACATGCTGACGAGTGGTTCCCCAAATCGTGCCTGCAAGCCATGAAGTCACGAACTGATAATTGTCTTTAGAGACACGCATCGTCCCAATGAGGGTTAACGCCGAAATCCCAGCGTTCACTGCAACTCCGGCTAATAATAAACGATTAGGTGTAATTCGTTTCGATTGGCGGCCAAAATAATAGACCAATCCAGTGGCAATAAAACTGCCTGCACAAGCGATTAGTGGCAAAAACCAGCTGCTTTCCCCGGTGGCAAAAAAACCCAAATAAATCAAAACAGTTAATCCTGCGCCGGCATTGATTCCCAAAATCCCAGGATCAGCCAAATCATTGTGAGTAATCGTTTGAAACAAATAGCCCGATACCGCCAACCCCATACCCGCTAATATTGAAACAAGCAGCCGTGGGAAACGAAAGTCAAAAACGATCAATTGTTGACTAGTACTAGCAGTTCGTTGAAAAACATGCAGTAGATCATTTAACCCTAAAGGAATCGTTCCAACTGTCAGACTAAGGAAAATACCAAAAATCAGTAGAAGAAGCAAAGTAAGCCAACCTATTCTTTTTCTCATAAGCTTCCCTTTCTAATTTGTAAAAGTAAAAATGGTACCCCAATGATCGTCACAATTACCCCGGTCGGTGTTTCCAAAGGAGGAGCTATCAAACGTGACGCAATATCCGCCAAAACAAAAAACAGAGCACCAAACAGACCTGAGGCCGGAATCACGTAACGATAATCGTGACCAATAAAAAAACGAACTACATGAGGAACAATCAATCCGATAAAACTAATGGTTCCAACTAAAGCTACCGAACTTCCGGCTAATAGTAGAACAAAAAGCATACTTAACTGACGAATTCGATTCGGTTTTTTCCCCAACGAGATCGCCGTTTCATCTCCCATGCTCAGTAACGTAACCTGTGGACTAATCAAGCAGGCTCCTAGAACTCCAATTAGAATCAACGGAAAAATCGTTTGCAATTGATTCCACGAAAGATTCGCCGTGCCTCCGACAAACCAAAAAGTCATGTCTTGGTTTAAATCAAATAACAGGCTGATGCTCTGACTAATTGCTGCAAAAAAAGAGCTCAATGCCGCGCCAAGCAGAACAATTCGCACTGGTGACAGCCCGAATGAAACTCTACTTGAAACCAAATAAATCAAAAGAATCGAAACCGAAGCTCCAAGAAATGAACCTATGACACCGGCAGTCGGCGAAGGATTTGAACTGATAGCAAAAACCAAAGCCAAGCCAAGGCCTGCTCCTGAATTTATTCCCAGCAAACCGGAATCAGCAATCGGATTAGAAGTGATCCCTTGTATTAAAGCCCCGGATATCGCAAAGCCTGCACCAACTAAAACCGCACCTATCATTCGCGGCAGACGTAAATAACGAACCAATTGTTCGCCCTGGTTATTCGGATCAAAATTTAGCAGCGCCTGCGAAACATCGGTCCATTTACTGGTAACCGCTCCATAACGCAAAGATAAGAACATTGCCGCGATGAGCAATATGAAAACGACTGGAAAGAAATATTTTCGTTTAGTCATCTTCTAGTGCTCCTTTACTAAATCATAAGCAATAACTAATGGTTTATCACTATTAGGCAGAGTGGCAAATGTCGCTTGGATATCAAAAAGATTTAACAATTTATCCGCAGTAAAAATTTCTTTGGGCGTGCCCTGAAAAATTAATTCACCCTTTTTCATCCCGAGTAAATAATCGGAAAAACGCGAAGCATGATTCAGATCATGAATCGTCATTAAAATCGTTTTTCCTTGCTGATTGATTTCTTGCAACAATTCTAAGATCTCTAATTGATGAGCAGGATCTAAAAAAGTTATTGGTTCATCCAAAATCAAAATATCCGTATCTTGCGCTAACGCCATGGCGATCCAAACACGCTGCTGCTGGCCGCCTGACAAAGTGGTCAATGTCCGTTCTTTTAACTTTTGCAGATTCGTAGCTTCCAAGGCCCAATTGATTAATTGATGATCTTGCTCTTTTAATCCAGAAAAACCCTTTTGATAAGGAAATCGGCCATAGGAAACAATTTCTTCGACAGTCAGTCCATTGATTTGACTGCTTGTCTGTGACAACGAAGCAATTTTTCGCGCGACTGTTTTAGTATCTAAGCGTTGAACGTTTTCACCATCGATAAAAACCTCACCTTTAGCAGGATCCAGAATCCGCGCCAAAGCTTTTAAAAAAGTCGATTTTCCACTGCCGTTCGGACCGATCAAACTAGTAATTTGTCCATTGGGAATTTCTACTGTAATGTCATTTACAACAATTTTTTTATTATAGCCAATCGAAAGATCAGTTGTTTTTAATTTTGTCATAGACCTTCCTCACTTCTCTGATAATCGTTCTCAATTATGACCTTCTTTTTCATCATCGTCAACTATCTATTAAAGAAAACTCACTGTTGACACCCCTTGTGCTTTCGGTAATAATATCAATTGAGAACATTTCTCAATTAACCTTGAAGGAGTTTTTTTATGTTCAAAAAAATAGTTTTAGGAACCGTTTCTCTGTTGGCGCTATTTAGCTTAGCTGCTTGTGGGCAAGGCAGTGAAAGTAAAGATACAAAAAATGATGTACGAACGTTGACTGATGCACAAGATCATAAAGTCGAAATTCCCAATAAGCCCAAAAGGATCATTGCTTCATATCTTGAAGACTATCTAGTCGCTTTAGATGAAAAACCGGTCGCCCAATGGACGGTTGGTGAAGGAAAAATTCAGAATTACTTACAAGACAAACTGAAGGGCATTCCAACTATCAATTACGATCTGCCTTACGAAGATGTCTTGAAATTTGAGCCCGACCTATTATTAATCGGTTCGAATGGTTCACTTGAAGGTGGAAAATATAAAGAGTATGCCAAAATTGCACCAACTTATGTTGTAAAAAATGGTGACAATGTTACTTGGCGTGATCAACTAGAGGATATCGGAAAAGTTCTAGCTAAAGAAGATAAGGCAAAAGAAGTTGAAAAAGACTATGATCAATTAGTCAAAAAAACGAAAACAGACCTGAAAGATAAAATTGAAGGAAAATCCGCGGTCGTTTTATGGGTAACAAATAATTCAGCATTCATGGTGGCAGATAATCGTTCTAGTGGTCAATTGCTTTACCAAGAACTAGGTTTTGAAGTACCTAAATTAACTAAAGATATTAGTAAAAAAGCAACGGCAGACTTTTCACAAGTCTCACTAGAAAGTTTGTCTCAATTGGATGCGGACTATATCTTCCTAGTTAATAGTGATTCCGGAGCCGCAATGTTTAAAGATCCATTATGGAGCAATATTCCAGCAGTTAAAAACAATCAATTATTTGAGTTCGATGGTGAATCTAGCTGGTTATATAACGGCCCAATTGCCTATACCAAAATGGTAGAAAGCATTCAGACCGTCTTAAAATAAAAAATGCCGTTCTGATCGAGACAGCTTCCATTCAAAGAAGCTCTCGATCAGACGGCATTTATTTTTTACTGCGACGAGTTCGCGTTGCAGCTTCTTCCGTCTTAGCCAAAAATTTTAAACGATAAGGTTCATGATAACGAACCCCATCCTTAACGAAGTCTCCTCCGACAATGAACAAACCGACTGGTCTTAATGGTTCCACTTGATGAATCGTTCCAATTGTTTCCAAGTCACGATAATTTCTACCAATCTGCAGCAGATATGTCTCTGGTGCAGTTTCTTTGACATAATAATAAGGGTACAACGTATTTTCCTCAATCAAGAAACCTTCTTCTCGCGTTAAATCGCGAGTTGTAATTTCTTGCCCATCAATTAACGCTTGAATATTTTCTACTAATTTTAGTTGATAGTCTTCGTTGAAATCAACTGGGACTTCTTTAGCCTGCTCAAAAACCTTTTTTGCTTTTATAGATTTTTCATTTTGAATGTTGAAAGCATCATCCGGAAGATACTTAACAAAAAGCTGCGTAACATCTCCCTTTAGATTTTTATCCAAAAAGTAATAGAAAAAGTTCAGCACAAAGAAATAGACCAATCCGATGAAGACCAAACTATAAAGCACTAATTGAAGATAATTTTGATTAAGCCACAGTCCATAAATAATCCGCAAAATATAGATTGTCGGTATGGCACTCAGCAAAGTGTATCCGCGATTCGAATACTTAGGACTAATGTCCAAAAAACCTAGAAACTTATTTATTCCATTAATAATATCTAACAATAGGGTCATTGATCATCACTCGTTTCTGGATTAACTTGTTCATTAGCTGGTTGTTGTTGTGTCGGCGTGGTCTGATACTCTTCCGATGATGTCTGCGGACTCACGGAGGTACTGCTAGACGGTGCCTGTGTGCTTTGAACTGCATTATTATTAGCCGCCGTAGAATCTTCTTCTATTGTATTTCCTGCATTGGCATCTTGATTGGGTGTTGATTCCTCTGTCGTACTTGTTTCGCTGATAACGCTATTTGAATGACGAGAAGAATCGGTCGTTTGTGCGCTCGTAGATTCTGTCGTAGGTGTTGTTGCCTTAACTTGACGATAACTGGAATTATTTAAGATCCCTGAAGTCGTTGCGATCAAAATTGACAATGTCAAAAGAGCAATTGGTTTCAAAATCGGTGGAACTTTACGCATGTGATCCTTCCTTTCTAAAAAGTTTTCTTTAATACTTAGTTTTATCACTGGAAGGTTAGCTTTTGTTTAGGAATCTATGAAGATTTTATGTAGATTTCCAAAAAAACATCGCACATTTTTTTGATTATTAATATAGAGAAGAACAAAAAAAGTCAGCAATCATTTTAGATTGCTGACTTATAAGTGCCATTATTTTACTTCTTTGTGCAAAGTAACTTTACGTTCGCGTGGACAATATTTCATTTTTTCCAAGCGATCAGGGTTGTTACGTTTATTTTTGTTTGTTAGGTAGTTACGTTCTTTACAAGAAGTACACTCTAAAGTGATATTTACGCGCATGATTTTCCCTCCCTAATTAAAATCAGTTTTCCAAGATAATTCTCAGACTTTGATATCATATCATGTTTTTATTTCCTTGACTAGTCTTTTTGCGAATTTTGTTAAGTAAATCTACTTGACGTTTTTAAAGCTGTGCTTCAATATCCGCTGCAATGTCTTCAGGTTTTGTTTGGGATGCATAGCGTTTTATCACGTTTCCTTCGCGATCGACTAAAAATTTCGTGAAATTCCACTTGATCGCTTTGTTAAGTAAACCACCTTGCGCACTCTTCAAATAGCTGTATAGCGGATCTTCATTTTCACCGTTAACATCGATCTTACCAAAGGTTTGAAACGTTGTGTGATATTTTAACTGGCAAAATTCAGCAACCTCTGCATTCGAGCCTGGTGCTTGATTTCCAAACTGATTACATGGAAAATCAAGAATTTCAAATCCTTGGTCTTTATACTGATCATACAAGTGCTGTAACCCCTCATATTGTGGTGTAAAACCGCAACCAGTCGCTGTGTTGACGATCAGAAGAACTTTCCCCTGATAATCCGCTAAAGACTTTTCAGTTCCATCGGTTTCTTTTACTTCAAAATTGTATACTGTCATATCTTCCACTCCTTAATCATAGTAATGCTAAAAAATGAGCGCGGCTTTCATACCGCATAGTATATTCTGTACAATCCTTTTTTATCCTAGCTGCTTCTTACTTAGAGTATAAGCTGCTAAGTGGGAAACAGAACTCCTCAAAAAAAGCCAAGGAGCAATGCTCCTCAGCCTTTATTGTACGCCATACGTGTCAGCAAATGCATCTATTATGTCTTTTGCTATGGCCTTATTAGTATCATCGTGTTCTTCATCTAAGTTCGGAAGCATAACACTGATCGCCACTTGCGGTTTATCATAGGGTGCATAGGCTACAATATTGCTGTTGATCGTGTTAACATTCGGATTGCTTTCTGGTACTGTTTCAGCCGTACCAGTTTTAGCAGCCGGATTTAGTTTGGCTGAAGCCAAATCACGTGCCGTTGTGTACGCATCGCTCCCGTGAACTGCTTGATAGAACCCTTCTTTGATAATACCCATTTGATCTGCGGTAATATTGACTTGACCCAGTTTTTTACCAGTAATTTCCTGTTGGATCGTTCCTAAGCCGCCGCTATCATTATTGTTGTAGATTCCTTTGACTACATGAGGAGAAATTCTTGTTCCCCCATTCGCTACTGTTGCTGCATATTGAGCAAGCTGCATAGGTGTATAAGTATCGTATTGACCAAAGGAGAGATCCAGTAAATTCCCTCCGCCTGGTGCGTTATCCGTTCCAAATTGATCATTGATATATCCTGAAAATTCATTTGGCAGATCAATCCCGGTTTTCACACCCATCCCATACGCCGCAAAAGCATTTCGTAATTTATCATACATTTCTTTTGAAGATGCACTATCCGGCAATGACATATTCTGCTGGTATTGAACCCCTAACATACGTAAGACGATCTGCATCATGTAGGCATTTGAAGACCATTCCAGTGCTTTAACAGTATTCAATGGAATCTGATTCCCTAATACTTTATTATAGATAGAGCCTTTAAGTGCTGTTCCAGATAGTTTTATCGGTTGATCGATCAACGTATCATTTCCGCTGATGGCTCCTGTCTGATATCCCGCAGTCACCGTTCCGCCTTTGACAACAGAGCCCGGAACAAATGCACTGGTAATCGTTCCTAACGAATTTTCTTCTAGCGTTTTACTATTCGGATCATGCGTAAAACCGGTCATGGCATATACTTCACCCGTATTCGGGTTCATCGCAACGGCATAAGCACCTGGTGAATACTTGGCAACACCGCTGTCAACTAATCCCTGATAGTGTTTCCGTAAAATATCTTCAACCTTTTTCTGGAAATCCGAGTTAATAGTCAGGACGATATTTGATCCCTTCTCGCCTTTTTTAACTTCTTTTTGTTTCTCGATGTTTCCATTTTGATTTAAGGTAACTTTATATTCTCCTTTTTTACCTTGAAGCTGATCTTCATACTGTTTCTCTAAATAACTCTTACCGACACGGTCATTACGTGCGTATCCTTTTTTCAACAAGGCATCTGCTTCTTCGGCAGGTAATCCTTCTTTTTCAGTGGTGATTGTCCCCAAAATACTCTTTAATGAACCATCGAGTGCATCATTATATGAGCGATCCCAATCAATTCCTGTAGATACACCTGGTAATTCTGAGGCCCGTTCAGCAACAACAGCTAATTCTTCATCAGACACGCCCTCGTTTTTAACAAAGACCGTGCTTAGCGCTGAAGCGGCATTCATCCGTTTAAAGATTGTGGCAACCTTTAACTGATCTTCGTTAAGCTGAATTTCGCTGTCTTTGACTTTATCGACCAATTTTTGATATTCATTCGTATTGTCGAGATTTTTTTCTTTAAAGGATAACCGATCTTCGGCTTCTTTCAGATGATCCTTATCAGCTAACCAATAATCCTTTTTATCGCGATCACTCAAATTCTCATCCGCTGGTACATCAATCAATTTGTTGAGCTCATTGGCTAATTTAAGAATGTCTGAAGCTTCCATACTATTACCGCGGGTAAAGGTGATTGCGGCATTAGAAACATTTTTGACTAAAGCAGTGCCTTTTGCATCATAAATCACACCACGAGGTGCATTTTCCTTTACAGTGATCGTCGTCGAAGCCTTCATTTCCGCTTTCATCTTGTCGCCTTCAACAATTTGCAAATACCCCAATCGAGTGACTAGGATGACGAAAAGAGCAAAGATGACAAAAAACAAAAAGTTTAGCCGAAATGGAATGTGGCTTCTATTTTGATTGCGGCCGGATTCATCCGCGAGTTTCAGTTTTTCAAAGAATTTCTTTAATGGATTCGTTAATTTCATTCATCTGTTCCTTCCACTTTGACAGTTACTTGTCTTATTGTAGCCGAAAAAGTGTTTTTTCAAAAGGATTAATCGTAGTTCCTTTAACATAGTTTAAAAACTTTAAAGTCTTTTTATAGATCAAAAGCCAAAGTGTTTCACAGTTAAACAATATTTTTTTGGACCATTTGATTTTTTTGCGTAAAATATGGATTCGTATCTAACGAAAAGATTCTATTCCGTGAAACATTCTATTTTACATTTCATTGTGGAAAACTTTAGAAATTTGAAAACAAGGTATTACGCATTTTCTTTAAAAAGTTTTCCACAAATGAATTGGGCGTCTGATTGACAAAAAAATCCGGTGAGCGAACCTCACCGGATTTTTCTTAGTTACGACTTAAGTTTTCGATATCATCCTTGATAGCATCGACAAACATATTCAAATCTTGAGCTTCTTGTTCTTCGCTACCATAACGGCGAACATTGACTGAAGCACTTTCGACTTCCTTATCTCCAATTACTAATAGGTAAGGAATTTTTTGAGTTTGTGCTTGGCGGATTTTGTAACCAAGTTTTTCATTACGATCATCTACCTCAACACGGACCCCTTCACGAACCAAACGATCTTTCACTTCATACGCATAATCGCCATGATGTTCTGGTGATACTGGTAAGATCGCTACTTGCTCTGGCGCTAACCAAGTTGGAAATGCACCTTTATATTGTTCAATCAAGTAAGCAGTAAATCGTTCCATTGTTGAAACAACACTGCGGTGAACAACGACTGGGCGATGATCTTTACCATCTTCGCCGACATAAGTCAGATCAAAACGTTCTGGTAATAAGAAATCAAATTGAATAGTAGATAACGTTTCTTCTGTTCCAATGGCAGTCAATACTTGAACGTCTAATTTTGGACCATAGAAAGCAGCTTCACCATCAGCCTCAAAGTAATCAAAACCTGATTCATCCATAACTTCTTTTAGGAGACCTTGAGAAGTTTCCCACATTTCGTCGTCATCGAAGTATTTCTCAGTATTTTCTGGATCACGGTAACTTAAACGGAAACGATAATCTTCGAAACCAAAGTCCTTATAAACTTCCAAAATCAAGTCTAAAGTACGACGGAATTCTTCTTTGATTTGATCTGGACGAACAAAGATATGCGCGTCATTCATTGTCATTTCACGAACCCGTTGCAATCCTGATAAAGCACCAGATTTTTCATAACGATGATCCATTCCAAGTTCAGCTAAGCGAATTGGCAGTTCACGGTATGAATGAATATGATTTTTATAAATCATCATGTGGTGTGGGCAGTTCATCGGACGTAAAACTAATGATTCTTCGCCATCACCCATGTCCATGATTGGGAACATGTCTTCTTTATAATGATCCCAGTGTCCAGAAGTTTTATATAAGCTAGTGTCAGCTAATACTGGAGTATATACATGTTCATAGCCCATTGAAATTTCTTTATCAACAATATAACGTTCGATTACACGACGGATTGTTGCACCTTTTGGCAACCAGAAAGGAAGTCCTGAACCAACTTCTGGCGATACCATGAATAAATCTAATTCTTTACCTAATTTACGATGGTCACGTTCTTTCGCTTCTTCACGCATTTTCAAGAAATGATCTAAATCTGCTTGATTGAAGAAAGCTGTTCCGTAAACTCGCTGCATCATTTTGTTATCAGAGTTTCCACGCCAATAGGCTCCAGCTACTGATAATAATTTAACAATTTTGATTTTGCCAGTTGATGGAACGTGAGGCCCACGACATAGATCAGTGAACTCACCTTGAGTATAAGCAGTGATCACTTCATCTTCTGGAAGGTCAGAAATCAATTCGACTTTATAAGGATCGTAGCTGAAGAAATCCAATGCTTCTTGACGACTCATGACTTTGCGTTCAATCGGCAAGTTTTCTTTGATGATTTTTTTCATTTCTTTTTCGATTGCTGGAAAATCTTCTTCACTGATTTGGTTTTCACCATTATCTGTATCATAGTAGAATCCTGACTCGATCGCTGGTCCTACACCAAAATGCATATTTGGAAATAAGCGGCGGATGGCTTGTGCCATCAAGTGTGCACTTGAATGACGAACAAGCGGCAAAGCTTCTTCATCTTGTTCAGTTACAATTCTTAATTCCGCATCTTCTTCGATTGCACGATCTAAATCTTCTAGCTCGCCGTTTACCACGACAGCCAGTGCTTTTTTGGCTAATGAACTAGAGATACTTTTTGCGATTTCTAAGCCTGTAACACCATTATCAAACTCTTTTGTTGATCCATCTGGAAATGAAATTTTTACCATCCTGTAGTTCCCCCTTATTAGTTTTGATTGATAAAAAAAGTCCTAGTACCGCATACGGTACTAGGACGAATAAACGTGGTTCCACCTAATCTTTGAGCAGAATTTCTGCCCCTCACAAGCGATAACGGCGCTGTCCGCCTCCGCATTTACGCAGAAGTCTCTGAAAGTGGTCATCACTTGCGCTTGTTTGGAAAAGTCTCAGCCTTGCTTTTCCTCTCTGGTAAACAGCCTTCAAGTTCAGGTGTCTTTCTTCATCAATCAATTACAAGGCTATTATAAACACTTATTGATTTGAAATGCAAGTATAATATAATTTATTATTTCCACTTGCCGCCTTGTGCATATTTCCCTTTTTGCATCTCATTGATGATAACATGAATATTCTCTTTTGGTGCTCCAACAGTACTTGAAACTGCCTTAGTTACCTCTTCTACCATTTTTGTTAATTGCTCTTCTGTTCTTCCTTCGACTAACTCAATGTGTACGAACGGCATTGTCAATCGCTCCTTTAATTCTATATTTTTGTCGCTTCATTTTATCATAATTCACAATAAAATGAAGGTAAAACTAATCTACTATTTTTCTGACCATAAAATAATTTCATCTGGCGAAAAATAGAGTTGCTGCTGACCATTGAAGCGGACTAAATATTTTTCTCGTTTCTTATCAAAAGAAACAATTATCCCATAAATCCCTTTGAAAGGTCCCGTATGTACGGTTACGCTCTCGCCCAGTTTAAATTTCTCCATTCATTGTCCCTCCGTTCCCAAAACTTACCCTAAGCATAATTAGTTCCTCTAAATACGTCAAAGATAATCACTTCTGCGAGTCAAAATGTTATTGATAGCCCTTTCTTCATGGTAAAGTAAGAGCATCAGAACGGAGGAAAACTAATGGATATTTATTTACATTTTAGCGATCAAGCGACAGAAGCAATTGCCTTTTACGAAACTGTATTCAAGACTGAGCCTGCCCAAATTATGACCTTTGGACAGATGCCTCACGACGAAGAACATCCTGTTGACGAAAATATTAAAAATTTAGTGATGAACTCTAACCTGAAAATTAATGACACGAATGTTATGATTTCTGATAGTCCGGAAGGCATGGCACCGCCAATAGTTGTTGGGAATAATGTCGCGCTGGTTTTTAATGCGAAAACTGCAGATGAAGCTTCAAATATTTTTCAGCAATTAGCGACGAACGGAACTATACTGCTTCCACTTGAAAAGACTTTTTGGGCAGACTTATACGGTATGGTCAAAGATCAATATGGCGTAAACTGGCACATCAATCTTTATTAATGAGAGGATGAACGAATCATGGAACAGCAATTTGGCTGTTGTCTCTGGTTTAATGGTCACTTGGCCGAAGCGGCTGACTTTTATTTAGAAATTTTCGAAGATAGTAAAAAAGAAAATGAAACCTACTTTATTACGGATGAGCATGGAAAAATTGGGGATTTGCTAACAATCACTTTGGAATTGGCTGGTTGTGAATTTCTTTTACTAAATGGAGGGGACACTTTCACACCTACACCTGCGATTTCTTATGTCGTAAATTGTGAGAATGAAGAGCAACTTAACCGTGTTTGGGAGCAATTGAATGCAGGTGGTGAAACATTGATGCCGTTAACAGACTATCCGGAATTAGGAAAATTTGGTTGGACAAACGATCGTTTTGGTTTTTCTTGGCAAGTTCGCTTAGGTGAAAGCTTACAAACGATTGTTCCCTGCATCATGTTTGCAAATGAAAACTACGGCATGGCTCAAGCTGCAATGGACGAATGGATCAACGCTTTCGGAGGAAAGCAGAATTTTGTAATTAAGGGGAAAGACGATCGCTTACGTGCGGCAGGTTTCCAACTTCGCGGTCACGATCTGATCATAATGGATAGTCCAGAAAAACACGATTTTGATTTTACAATGGGAAATTCCTTCTACTTCTACCTCAAGGATCAAGCAGATATTGATCAGGTTTGGGAGGCTATCACCGCTGACGGAAAAGAGTGGCCTTGCGGCTGGATGGAGGATCGTTATGGTGTTTACTGGCAAACGGTTAATAAGGAACTGCTCCAGATGACCACCGATCCTGATACAAAAAAGGCTCAACGTGCAACTCAGGAAATGTATAAAATGAAAAAAATTGATCTTGCTCAGATTCAACGAGCCCATGATGGCCTGATATAAACTATTTATGGAACAGAGTTGACTCTGTTCCTTTTTTGACGCGTGTATGTACTACTTTATACTAGCGTCAATTCGAGCAGCCTGGTAAGTAAATTCCCCTTAAATTCAGCTTTTTGCTTCTCCCCTTCTTTGTATGCTATACTATTATGCTGTTATAAACAGTTGATGGAAAACAAAGGGGGATGCTCAATGAACGCGAGAGAATACGAACAAGAGCACGTCCAACAGACAAGCGCATTGATCCAACAGGAAATTGCTTTTTTGGACAGTCAAAAAAAAGAAACCAAATCAAAATTTGATACCGATATGCGAGAAAACGCCGGACAAAGAGTTCAAGGTGGTTCTTTCGAAGCTTTAGCGGAGACGATGGCAGATACACGACAACATGAGGCTGATTTGCTTTTACGCTATCAAACATTTGCCTCGCAGGAAAAGCGCCAAAAAGCTTTGCGGCTTATGAAAGAAAATCCTTATTTTGCGAGGATTGATTTTAAAGAAGATCAAGAAGCAGAAACGCTTTATCTAGGAATCGCATCATTACGAGACACGCATGAAGAAACGGTCGTAATTGACTGGCGGGCACCAATTGCCAATCTCTATTACGAAGGCACCTTAGGACAAACACAATATGAAGCCCATGACGCCATTATTCCTATCGAATTATTACTAAAACGTCAATTTAAGATTCGAGAAGGACAAATGCTGTCAATGGTAGATACATCCGAGGCTATCAATGATGATTTTCTATTGGAAATTTTAGACGAAGCTTCTTCAAATCATATGAAGAACATCGTAGCAACAATCCAACGTTCACAAAATGAGATCATCCGTGATACAAAAAGTAAAGTTTTAGTAGTGGAAGGAATTGCCGGCAGCGGAAAAACTTCCGCGTTGCTGCAGCGTGTTGCCTACCTGCTGTATCACAATCGGAAATGGTTAGACAACGAGCAAGTTCTGCTATTTTCTCCTAACCACATTTTTTCAGATTACATCTCAACTGTTTTACCTTCGCTAGGTGAAAGCGGGATACCCACGGAAACGTTCAAAACTTTTTTAAGTGCCCTATTGCCTTCTTATCAGATTCACACCGAAGACAGCCACGAAGAAGTCTTTCTTTCTGGACAAGACGACCGGGTATTGCGAGCAAAAAGCAGTTATGCAATCGTACAAGAATTGTATAAATATGTCGACCGAATCGCCGATTTAGGTCCGTTGTTCCGTGATCTCAAATTGAAACAGGATGTATTAATTTCGAAGAAACAAATTCGGAATTGGTATCAAGAGGCCAACCCTGAACTGCCAATGTATCAACGAATGCAGTTATTGCAAACAAAACTTTTAAAGAAATTAGGCGGATTAGAAAAGGACGAAATGAAAAAAGATTGGGTTAAAAAGGCAGCCGATGAGTTAGTCGATGCTCTGTTTATCAACAATCCTGATATGGAAGATTCAGAAAAAGCCGAACGTCGTTTGCGTCGTCAAATGGCACAAAAGGTCGTTCGTAAAAAATTACGCCCTATTCGCAGACAAATCAATCGATTTGGTTTCGTTAATTACGCTAAACAATACCTGCATTTTTTACAAAATGTACCGAATCAATTGTTGTCACACTACCAGCTAACCGATCAAAATTGGAAACTGATGCTTGAAGAATTATTGAATGATTTTAAGCGGAAGGATATCAGCCTAGAAGATGGTACTTTGATGTTTCTTTTAATGAAATCTATTCATCCGCTAGATGTTAAACAAAAAGCTCGTTTCATTTTTATCGATGAGATGCAAGACTTCTCACCAGCACAAGTAGCATTGTTGCGTCATTTATATCCCAAAGCAACCTATACGCTTTGCGGCGACTTAAACCAGAAGGTCTTCGGCAATGAGAGTATGGTTCATTCTTTGGAACAAATTTTTCCTGATCAGGCATTAACTCATTTCGAGTTGACGACCAGCTATCGTTCAACAGAAGAGATCACTAACTTTGCCAACCAATTCCTGACTCAAGAAAATCGTGTTGAGCTGACTGCCCGAGTTGGTGACCTGCCAAAAGTTTATTATACAAATGAATCGAGCCAAATGATTGAAGGGCTCATTCACCAGATCGAAGAAACTGCCGAGATGGCTAAATACTGGCGGACAGCTATTATCGCTAAAACCGTCGAAGAATGTCAGGCACTTTATGATCAATTGACACCTAGTCAAAGGGACCAAGTGCAATTATTGACAGATGAGGAAGACTTCATGAAAAAGAGTCTGATCATCATTCCAACCTATTTGGCCAAAGGATTAGAATTTGACCGTGTTTTCGCTTGGAACATTTCACCTGAAAATTATCACAGTGAACAAGACAAATTAATTCTTTATACCGTGTGCACCCGCGCGATGCATGAACTAAACCTATTAGTTATTGGTAATCGAAGTCCTTTATTGGAAACTATTCCTGAAAGTCTCTATGTTCAGACAACGTTAGATTAAAAAAAGTCGAAATCCTTAGTGGGATTTCGACTTTTTGATTAACTATTAGATATAATACTTATTTAGAAAGAAATCGGTCTTCATAGCGATAATTATCCATTAAAGATACTTCAAAAATGATTCTTTCTGACCTTACTAAATTATTCGTCTATTTCAACATTGTGATAAACTTGTTGAACATCTTCCAGTTCATCCAAAACATCAATCATTTTTTCGAACTTTTCTAAGTCTTCTCCGGTTAATTCCACTTCATTTTGCGGAATCATCTGCATTTCAGCAACAGAAAATTCTGTAATGCCTTTTTCTTTCAACGCTTCTTGAATCGCATTGAAGTCTTCGGGTTCGCCATAAACGATGATTTGACCGTCTTCATCAACTACATCTCGTACGTCAATATCTTTGTCCATCAAGTATTCTAAAACGTCATCAACATCTTCACCAGCAAAACCAAATAGTGCCGTATTATCGAACATATAAGCAACCGCGCCAGAAACACCCATGTTTCCGCCGTTTTTACCAAAAGCAGCCCGAACATCTGAAGCTGTCCGGTTTACGTTATTCGTCAAAGCATCCACGATCACCATTGAACCATTTGGACCAAATCCTTCATAACGCAGCTCTTGGAAAGTTTCATCGCCAGAGCCTTTAGCCTTTTCAATTGCTCGATCAATAATATGCTTTGGAACATTATACGTTTTTGCACGTTCAATAACGAAACGCAGCTTTTGGTTGGCATGCGGATCAGGATCACCTGATTTTGCTGCCGCATAAATCTCAATTCCAAATTTAGCGTATATTTTACTATTATTTGCATCTTTCGCAGTCTTCTTAGCTACGATATTCGCCCATTTACGTCCCATGTTTTCACTTCTCTTTCGTTAATTTCATACTTTCTCATTATAACGACTCGCTTGTACTTTGCAAAGTATTTTTTATATGCGAATTGGAAAACGTCCAATTGTCTGCTCTCGAGGATGAGCCAATTGATAGACCTGATCCGCACGATAGGTTAAGAAATGCTTTTCTTTCTCCTTTTGCCCGATTTTTGCGGCGACAGGTAAAGTAAACAGCTTTTTCTTTTTATTCAAGTAGGCTTGCCCCTTTTCTGTGAACCCCAGAATATGAAGCATCGAATTTGCTTGTTCAGCCTTTATTTCTGCTTCCTTTACCTGTAGTAGAACATACGTCAACAGACGTTGCAATCGCGGTTGCGTATAGCGTTTAGTACTGATAAGCTGCATGAACTCTGTAAAATTGTCGGCCTCTTTTTCCACCAAGCGGTGCTCCAGGCCTTCTTTCATTTGATAAATCCCCCGAAGACTGGTCAAAGAATTAGCCCGTAATTGATAATTCAAATACGGCCAAAATGCGGCCCATGAAATCTGCGTATCTTTTAATTCTTTTAATGTCGTTTGGGGAACAAAAGCGGAAACATCCTCATCAGCAAAAACCGCTTGACGAATTCCAGTCGCACTGGCAAATCGATCAACAATCAGCGATTCATCATGATAACCCTGATCTTTTCTGAGTAACGGAAAAATTTCCATTGGATCTTCGTATAGGGCATTTTCTTTCGCATAACTTAACCCTAAAATATGATTGGGAGGAAAATTTTGTGCATTTGGGTACAATTGTGAAACAACTTCAGCCATTTTTTCTGGGTAACTCCAACCAATTGGCAATTCATGAAAAAGTTTATCAATCGATTCCTTTTCCTTAACAAAAAAACTGCCATAATCAGCATAATCAAATGAGTTCTCGCTCTCAGTGCCAAAGCACAGCGCATCACATTTCAATGCTTGTAATAGTGCGATGCTTCCTTTGGCAAAATAATCCGCAGATTGCACTGCCCAAGCAAATGGCAATTCTACGACAAGGTCCACACCATTTTCCAAAGCCGCCTTAGCTCGTGCCCACTTATCAATAATTGCTGGTTCTCCTCGTTGTAGAAAATTACCGCTCATAACTGCCACAACTACATCTGCATTGCTCAACTCACGTGCCTTTTGCGCATGATAACGGTGACCGTTATGAAATGGATTATATTCCACGACAATGCCGCAACTTCGCATCCAATCGCTCCTTTCTATCAGCATTAAAAAAACCGAGATCGCTCTCGGTTATTTCTTACAAACAAAAAACCAACGTTTACTTGTTTCATGAGGCACTTCATCAACGAAGTCTGCAAAAACCTCAACTTTGAAACCAGACTGCATCAGCAATTTTTTATAGGTTTCCAACGAATACGTTCGTTCTTTATGAAGTTCATCAAACCGCTCAAAAATTTCGCCCTCTTTTTTGACAAAAAAAGTTAAAAAGTGTTCAATACTATGTACTGATTCACCGGGATAACTATCCCAAAGAAAAGCGAAATCTTCCGTTTGATCGTGAAAACTATAGTCTGGAAAAACTTTGTCTATTTGATAGGTCGAATGAACATCAAAAATGAATGTCCCTGACTCTTCTAATAACTGGTAAACACCTTCAAAAACTTGCTGAACCTGTGCAGCATTCTGCATATAACATAGTGAGTCAGAAAAACAAGTTACGGCTTGATACGTGCCGATATCTGTAAGATCCAGCATATCTCCGGCAAGCCAATTAATCGAGACCTCTTCTTCAAGCGCACGATCATTAGCTAGCGTCAGCATTTCTTCCGATAAATCTAACCCTGTCACCTCAAAACCTGCTTTAGCAAACTCTACAGCCAATGCTCCAGTCCCACAAGCTAGTTCCAAAATTTGATTTGTCTTCTTTGGCAGATGATTTAATGTAAAATCCATCCACTGCTGATATAAAGTATCATCCATTACTTCGTCGTAGACAAAGGCAAATGTTTCATAAGCCATTAGTCTATCCAAGCCTCAATGTTCTCAAGTGGTGCATCCGACCATAATTTTTCTAAATTATAAAATTCGCGTTCAGAAGTACTAAAAACATGGACGATCAAATCGCCTAAGTCGATCAAGACCCATTTTCCGCCGTCTTTACCTTCCACACGTTTAACTTTGACTTGCGCTTCTTCTTCCTTATCCATGATCTCGTCAACAATCGCATTGATTTGACGATCAGAATTTGCTGAACAAATCATGAAATAATCCGCCAATAATGAGACTTGCGAGACATTCAATGCCACGATATCAACCGCTCTTTTCGAATCGGCTGCCTTGACGGCTATTTCTAACATTTTTTTACTATCTATGATAATTCTCCTCCTTATTCATATGAACGTATAACATTTTCTAAAAATCTTTTGATGTCTAGATTATATCTTAAAAAGATTGATTCAATCAAAAACTTCAACAAATAGAGACAGTGCTTTTTTTACTTCATGCCAGCAACCCAACGATTATACGTCTCAATCGTTTTTGGATAAACTGGTTTTTCAGCCTCGATCAAATGGGTCAGCGTATGCTTCGTTTCAAAAGCAACAGCCTGATTTAAATCGCTAAAAGCAATTACACGCGCATCTTCAACACCAGGGAAATCTCTGCCCGGTTCAATATAATCTGCTACGTAAATGATTTTATCCAACAACGACATCTCAGCCGCACCTGTGGTATGCAATCGAATAGCATTTAAAATTGCTTCATCGGTGATACCCAACTCGCGAGCAACAAAATCAGCTCCGACTAATCCGTGCCAAATGGCATTGCCAAATTTTATCAGCTCTTTTTTATCTTCGTAGTCACCTTGCTCAATCGCCAATTGAAATTCTTCATCAGAACGTTCCTTTGCATAATCATGGGTCAAGGCAGCAATACTTGCTTTTTCAGGTGACTCACCAAAACGCTCAGCCAAGGCAACCGCTGTTTCTTCAACACCGAGCACATGCGTGAAACGCCGCTCACTCATTCGCATTTGAACAGCTTGCATCAACGCTTCGCGATTCATCGCTGAATAATTGTCACTATAATTCATTAAGATACAATCCTTCTTCCGTGATATACTCTCGCACCCGATCTGGTACAAGATAGCGAATTGAACAACCTTGTTTGACTTGTTGCCGAATGTAAGAAGACGATAACTGAATTTCAGGGACGTCTACCCAAATAATCGGATAAGAGCTTTCTGTAGCATAACCTGCGCGTTTTACTCCAACAAAGTTAACGAGACAAACTAGCTCATCAATTCTATGCCATTTGGGTAGATAGGCTACTTCATCGCCGCCAATAATAAAGTAATATTCCGTATCAGGATTTTCTGCAGTCATTTCCAACATTGTATCGACTGTAAAACTTTTTCCTTTACGAGTGAGCTCTCTTGTATCGACTGACAAAAAAGAATTGTCCTCAATCGCCCGCTGAACCATCGCCAATCGGTGCTTACTGTCAATGGTTTTTTTCTCATCTACATGAGGTGGTAAATAACTCGGCAACAGATGCACTTCATCAAATCCCATTTTTTGGCCGACCTGTTCCGCAATCATTAAGTGTGCGTGGTGAATCGGATTAAAATTCCCACCTAACAGTCCAACCTGCTTTTTAGGCATCGTAGTATCTGTCATCGGTTTGACTTTTGGAATTGTTAAGACATCTTGGTACAAAAGTTATTCCTCCTCATTTTTTGATTGAAAGAAGCTTATATGCTTTGAACTTCTTTCGATATTTTTTGATACTTTTCTTTGCTGGAAGCCTTGTATAAAACCAAAACCCGGCCAATGATTTGAACGATCTCACAATTGACCTTCGCCTCTAACACATGAGCGACATCTTCAGCAATCTCATCAGTATTTTGCAATAAATTTACTTTGATTAATTCTCTTTTTTCCAATGCTTCAGCAATCTGAATGATTACCGCGTCATTGATCCCATTCTTCCCGATTTGGAAAATCGGTTGTAAATGATGCGCCTGACTGCGCAAGAAACGTTTTTGCTTTCCTCTTAATTCCATTAATGCTCCCCTTATCCTTATATGGATCTCTCTTTTTAGATTAGTGCTTTACGAGTCAAAACATCGACCCCTTTTGGTGCCCAACCGGCAACAACAGCCGGTTTTGTCACAGTAACCCAGCCCAACCCAGCGAAAACAATATCCGTTTTTTCTTTGATTGAAAACTCAAAGCGTGCCAAGTCTGGGAAATCTGCCACTTCATCTGGTCGCGGCGGTTGTAGCAAACCACCTACATGTTTTTGATAAAACTCATCGGCCTTCTCAAGCTTTGTACGATGAGGATCAATATCATTCGAAACATAAGTCACAAATGGCGCCCGATCCCCTTGAATAAAATCAAAACGAGCCAGTCCGCCCAAGAACAAGGTTTGTCCAGCATTCAGCTGATAAGTCTTGGGTTTGATCTCTTTATGCGGTGCAATGATTTTTAAATCTTTCTTTCCAAGGTAATGAGCCATTTGATGGCGATGAATAATCCCTGGTGTATCAAAAAGAAACTGTCCATCATCCAATGGAATTTCGATTTTATCTAAAGTCGTACCTGGAAACTGTGAAGTTGTAATTAAATCCTGCACACCAGCAGTTTGTTTGATAATTTGATTAATCAGTGTTGACTTACCAACATTAGTTACACCCACGACATAAACATCGCGGCCATTGCGATACTCTTCGATTTTTTCTAATAATTCAGCCATTTCGTTCGACTTTCTTGCACTAGTCAATAAAATATCGACTGGACGTAAGCCTTCTTCATGGGCGCGTTCTCGCATCCATTGGGTTAGTTTGCCTCTTTTTAGTGATTTTGGCAATAGATCAACTTTGTTACCCACTAATAGAACTGGATTGTCGCCAACAAAACGATGCAGCCCAGGGATCAAAGAACCATTAAAGTCGAAAATATCGACCACATTCACAATTAGAGCATCAGCTTTTCCTAACTCATTCAATAAGCGTAAGAAATCATCGTCTGTTAATGAAACATCTTGAATCTCATTATAATGACGTAGGCGGAAGCAGCGTTGACAATAAACTTCGCCATTTGCTAAGCCCTTTTCTAAAGCTGATTGCGGAGTATAACCCAATTCATTTGGATGTTCGGTTTGAATCTTTGCGCCACAACCAATACAAAATAATTCTTCTTCCATTTATAATTCACTCTTCCATTTCATCTCAGGATCTTTTTGCAACAAAATATGCATGACACGACGTTCAAAGAAACGATTGATCCGCGTATTCCAACCATCGGTATCAAGGATTGGACGCACAAGAATACTTCTAATACCAGCCGCACTTGCGCCGCGAATATCGGTCATTACTTGGTCGCCAATCATGACGATTTCATCTTTTGAAACACCTAATTGCTGCTGCGCGTTTTTGATTCCTACTGAGAAAGGTTTCATCGCCCGCGAGACAAAGTCTAATTGAAAACTCTCTAGCGCTTTAGCTACTCGACTGGCCTTATTATTTGAAACGACGACTACAGGGATTCCTGCCTTATCCATCATTTTTAACCAATCTATCAGCTCTTTCGTGCCATTTGGATTGTTCCAAGCGATTAACGTATTATCTAAATCCGTAAGGACCGCTTTGAATCCATGAGCCTTCAATTGTTCCGGGGTTATTTGATAAATGGCTTCGACCATCCACGTTGGTTTGAATTTATCTAGCATGGCAACTCCTATAACTTTTTTTATACTTCTACAAAACCTGATTATAACGCAATTTTTCTGAAAACTCTACATTTGACTACAAAGGTTTAAAAAAAGACTAGGCTTTCTCTGCCTAGTCTCATTACTTTTATAATACTTTTGATAAAAAATCAATGGTTCGAGAATTTTGTGTATGGTCGAATACCTCTTCAGGTGTTCCTTCTTCAACGATTACTCCACCATCCATGAAGATTACACGATCTCCAACCTCTTTTGCAAATCCCATCTCGTGCGTCACAATCATCATGGTCATACCCTCTTTAGCTAGTTGCTGCATAACTTGCAGCACGTCTCCGACCATTTCAGGATCAAGTGCTGATGTTGGTTCATCAAACAGCATAACATCAGGCTGCATCGCTAATGCACGAGCTATCGCGATACGTTGCTGTTGTCCTCCTGATAAAGAATGTGGATATGCATCGGCTTTTTCAGATAAACCCACTTTTTCTAATAGCTCTTTTGCAATTTTTTCCGCTTCAGGTTTTGACATCCCTTTTACCTTAATTGGCGATAAAGTGATGTTATCCAAAACAGTCATATTAGGGAATAAATTAAATTGTTGAAAAACCATTCCCATTTTTTCTCTTGTTTTAAAAATGTCGTTCTTTTTATCTGTAATATCTGTACCTTCAAACTTGATTATGCCGGAGGTCGGCACCTCTAAAAGATTCACACAGCGTAAAAAGGTACTTTTTCCTGAGCCCGAAGGTCCAATAATTACAACTACTTCCCCAGGAGTAATTTCAGCAGATATATCCTTCAGGACTTCGTTATCACCAAATTTTTTATTTAAGTGTTCAATTTGAATCAATGCTTCTGTCATTATTTCCCACCTCTATTCTTATCTTTGATAGCCTTTTCCGAGTTTTTTCTCCCATAAGTTAAGCAGACGCGAGGTGACGAAAGTCATCACAAAATAAAGCGCTGCTGCCACAAAATAGGGCTCCAAAGGAATATAAGAATTTGAAATAACGATTTGGGCAGACCCCATCAATTCATTGATCCCGATCGCAGTCAATAATGATGAGTCTTTGATCAGTGTGATAAATTCATTCCCTAATGGCGGTAAAATATTTCTTAATGCTTGAGGCAAAATGACATATCGCATCGTTTGCGCCGGACGCAAACCTAGCGAATGCGCTGCTTCTGTTTGACCGTAGTTCACTGCCGTAATACCGCCACGAATAATTTCGGCAACATAGGCGCCTGAGTTCAATGATAAAACAATCATCCCTGGAATCAAACGTCCAAGATCAACGGTTAACACCCCAACCTCCAAATCTTTAGAAGGAAAGAAGCCTTGTAAAACTAAGAAACCAATCATAATTTGTAACAACATCGGAGTACCGCGAAGTACTTCGATGTAAATATTAGCCAACCAATTTAACGGTTTGTGTTTAGAAAGTTTTAAAAGAGCCATTACTAACCCGATTAACGTTCCTAACACAACTGTAACGAGTGAAATAATTACCGTGATACCAGCACCTGAGGCAAAATAAGATAAGTATTTATCTAAAAATGAAAAGTTCAATGCTCTGACCCTCTATTCTGCTGATTTTTCTGCTAACTCATGATTTTGTTTGACGTATTCATCAATCTTGCCTTCATCGTTTAATTTCTTGATGATTTTGTTCAATTCTGTTTGTAGTTTGTCACTGCCCTTTGGCAAAGCGATTGCGAAAGCTTCATCCTTTGATGGTTTCAAATCGATGTTTGCAATCATCAGGTCAGGATTTTGTTGGACATATGATTCAGCAATTGTCTTTTCAACAACCATTGCATCTAATGATCCGCTATTTACTTCGACTACCATATTTGGTACTTTTTCGATAGAAACAAGTTTGGCATCTTTGATTTGTGACTTAACGATGTCTTCTTGAATCGAACCTTTTTGGGCTCCGACTTGTTTGTCTTTTAAAGATGATAGATCCGTCAGTTTATCTTGATTTTTTTTGTTAATAATCAATACTTGTGGCGGATTGTAATAATTGTCTGTAAAGTTGAATTGTTCTTTACGTTCCTTAGTTGCTGAAATCGCCGAAATCGCGATATCTGATTTGCCTTCTTTTAATGATGCTAAAACTGTGTTGAAGCTCATATCAGATACTTCTGCTTTAACACCCAATTCTTTCGCAACCTCATTCACTAAATCAATATCGGCTCCGACTATTTTGTCTTTGCCGTCCACCATTGTATGGAATTCAAACGGCGCATAGTCAGCTGACGTTGCAACCTTTAAAACGCCCGCTTTTTTGATTGCTGCTAACTGATCTTCTGATTTTGCATTTGATGACGAATCGGAAGTTTTATCGTTGCCTCCGCCACATGCTGCTAAAGTAAATAATGCTACTAATGTCATAACTAAGCCGGTAATCTTTTTCATCCTGTTTCCTCCTAAATGTTGAATCTTTTTTTCAATGAATTTATTATAGCATGAAATTTTCATAAAACAAGCAAATTGATGTATAAATATTAAATGTTTTTTGAATATAAGTTTGTATAATGCATATATTCAGTCTTACTATGAATAAATATCTTATTCTCCACCTTGCTGTGCCAGTTCATTGTTTTCCTTGACCATTTTTTCAATGTCTCCTGCTTCTTTCATTTCCTTGATCTGCTTATCTAGTTCCTTGACTAACTTTTCATTTCCTTTTGGAACTGCGATACATAATGAATCTTCCTTCATACTTTTTAATGGAATGTTAGCAATCATCAGCTCCGGATTTTTATTTACATAGGCATCTGCTACTGTTTTCTCAACGACTAACCCGTCTAACGATCCATTTTTGACTTCTACAAAAATATTCGGTAATTTTTCAATCGATACTAATTTCGCATCCTTCATTTGTTCCTTTACAATGTTTTCTTGAATCGTCCCTTTTTGTGCGCCAACCTGTTTATCGGCAAAAGTATCAATAGCAGTAAATTTGTCCGCTTGCTGTTTATTGATAACAATTACCTGTGGCGATGTATAGTAATCCGTAGTAAAATCAAAACTCTTCTCCCGCTCACTCGTAACAGAAATGGCAGAAACTGCAACATCTGCTTTGCCTTCTTTTGCTGCTGCCAATACTGCATTAAAACTCATATCTATCCAGTCGACCTTCACACCCATTTTCTTCGCAATGGCTTCCATCATTTCAATATCAGCCCCAACAATCTTATCTTTTCCATCAATCGTTGTATGAAATCCAAATGGAGCATAATCCGGTGAAGTTGCCACTTTAATAACTCCATCCTTTTTAATCGTGTCTAATTTATCTGTTTCCTCTTTACTTCCACATGCGGCTAATACCAATAAAGTTAGAGCCGCCAAAACAACCTTCAATCCTTTTTTCATACATAACCCTCCAAAATCATTTTTAACAGTATAGCATATTATTTCAAAGAAACGACGTTTTTATGTATATTTATTTACATTTCCGGTTATGAACGTATAAAAAAAACGACAGCCTCAGCTGTCGTTGTTCATCGAATTAAAACTTACGAAAACGTTGATATCTTTTTTCGATCAGTTCTTCTTTAGAGTATTTTGATAATTCAGTGATTTTCTCAATCAAAGATTTCTTCATCATACGAATGATTTTATCTTCACTGAGCTTGTTGCCTTTTAAGGTTTCGGGAATCACGCGATCGATTACATCAAGTTCTAATAACTCAGCTGCGGTAATTTTCATTAACTCCGCCGCTTCATCGGCCCGTTTGCCATCTTTCCAAAGAATTGAGGCAAAACCCTCTGGTGATAGAATCGCATAAATACTGTATTCCATCATCCAAACTTCATCAGCCAAAGCCAACGCTAACGCTCCGCCGCTGCCGCCTTCACCAGTAACAATAGAAATGATCGGAACTTTCAGATCAGACATCTCTAAAAGGTTGCGGGCAATCGCCTCGCCTTCCCCACGCTCTTCCGCTTCAACACCACAAAAAGCGCCTGGCGTATTCACGAAACAAATTATCGGACGTTTAAACTTTTCTGCTTGCTTCATAAGTCGCAATGCTTTTCGATAGCCTTCAGGATTTGGTTGTCCAAAATTACGATCCATGTTTTCCTTAAGGTTTGCGCCCTTCTGTATCCCAATAACAGTGACTGGTTTGCCGGCTAATTCTGCGATACCACCTACGATTGCAGGATCATCACCAAATAAACGATCTCCATGAAATTCTTGGAATTCAGTAAAAATCTTTTCGAAATAATCCAGACTGGTCAACCGATCCTGATGTCTAGCTAGTTTTACGATTTCTCCAGCAGTTAGACTCATTATTCACACCAGCCTTTCTGTTGATGAAAAGCCAACAATTTTGTCAAACGATCACGCAAAGCCATTCTTGGAACAATTTGATCAATAAATCCATGTTGTAAAAGGAATTCTGCTTTTTGAAAATCATCTGGTAATTGTTGACGAATGGTTTGCTCGATCACTCTTCGACCAGCAAAACCAACTAAGGTTTGCGGCTCAGCTAAAATGATATCACCTTCCATCGCAAAGCTGGCAGTTACACCGCCAGTTGTAGGATCCGTTAAAACAGTGATATAAAGCAAACCGGCATTACTATGACGTTTGACCGCCGCTGAAATTTTTGCCATCTGCATCAGTGAGAAAATTCCCTCCTGCATCCGAGCACCGCCTGAGGCCGTAAATAGAACAACTGGTAATTTATCAACCGTTGCCTTTTCAAAAAGTCGAGTGATTTTTTCTCCAACGACCGTACCCATACTTCCCATAATGAAATTGGCATCCATTACGCCAATAGCAAAAGCTATATCATTAATCGTTGCCTTTCCTGTTAATACAGCTTCATCTAAACCAGTCTTTTCTTTGTTAGTATCGATTTTTGCTAAATAGTCAGGAAAATCGATTGGATTTTTCTGTTCTAATTGGTTATCCCAATCTGTAAAACTTTTTTCATCGATCGTTAACGCTAATCGTTCCCACGCACTAATACGGAAACTATAACCACAATGAGGACAAACCTTTTCGGCTCCGATTTCTTTTTTGTACAACGTCCGTTTGCAATTTGGGCATTTTGCCCACATATCATCAGGTACAGTTGGCTTCTTTGTCGGTAAACTATCGCGGTTAGGATTGATGCGAATGTAGTTTTTTTTCTTATTAAAAAGTCCCACCTAAATTCCTCCTACTCGCTCTGCTGCCACTCAGGTAAAAATGTTGTTTGTAAGAAACTTGTATCGTAATCTCCAAATAAAACGCTTGGATGACTAATCAAATCCATCTGGAACTCAACGTTTGTAATAACGCCAACAGAGACGAACTCACCTAACGCTCGCTGCATCTTCATCAAGGCATCAAAACGGTCTTCGCCATGAACAATAATCTTTGCAATCATTGAATCATAATACGGCGGGATTGTCACGCCGCTATACATAGCACTGTCAACTCGTAAGCCTAAACCGCCGCTAGGTAATAGCAGCGTCTTGATTTTACCTGGTGAAGGCGCAAAATTAAAGGCGGGATTTTCGGCATTAATTCGGCACTCAATCGAATGCCCTTTAAATTTAACGTCAGATTGCTTCAGGCCTAAAGGTTCACCCTCGGCAATTTTGATTTGTTTTTTAACAATATCGATGCCTGTAACCATCTCAGTGATTGGATGCTCCACTTGAATACGGGTATTCATTTCCATAAAATAGAAACTTCCATCCTCGTCACGTAAAAATTCAATCGTTCCGGCACTTTCATAATTCACAGCTTTTCCGGCTTTAACGGCAATATCGCCCAACATTTTACGGGTTTCTTCACCGATCACGACAGAAGGTGCTTCTTCTAAAACCTTTTGATTGTTCCGTTGCAGCGAACAATCACGTTCACCTAAATGAATCACATTTCCATGCTGATCTCCAAGAATCTGAACTTCGATGTGGCGCGCTGGATAAATAATTTTTTCCATATACATCGCGTCATCACCAAAAGCAGCCTTAGCTTCTGATTTTGCAGATAAGAAATGCTTTTCAAGTTCACTCTTAGCGGGAACTTTACGAATTCCTTTTCCGCCACCGCCAGCTGCTGCTTTCAGCATTACTGGATAACCGATTTTATCAGCTAAAGCTTCTGCTTCTTCCAGTGTATCAATAGCGCCGTCACTCCCTGGAATTACGGGAACACCAGCTTCCTGCATTAATTGACGCGCGTGAATTTTATTTCCCATCGCATCGATAGTCTTTTCGCTGGGACCGATAAACTTAATATTGCATTCAGCACACATTGTCGCAAATAAACTATTTTCTGATAAGAAGCCAAAGCCAGGGTGAATGGCTTCAGCGTTGGTCACAATTGCAGCACTTAGAATTTCTTGCATATTCAAATAAGATTCGCTCGATCGAGCCGGCCCGATACAGATGGCTTCATCAGCCATCTCTGTGTGCAAGGCTTCTTTATCAGCTTCAGAATAGACCGCGACTGTTTGAATCCCTAATTCACGACAAGCACGAATGATCCGTACGGCGATTTCGCCACGGTTAGCGATCAAAATTTTCGAAAACATAGACATCTATCCAATCATAAAAGTTAGTTCTGCTTCAGCGACTTTTTTGCCATCAACATAAGCGATGCCTTTTCCGCAACCCGCTGAAGAACGAACTTTTGTTAATTCTACTTCTAAAACTAAAGTATCACCTGGTACAACTTTCTTACGGAATTTTGCCTTGTCGATACTGCCAAAATAAGCCGTTTTCCCTTTAAATTCTTCCATTGATAATAGGGCAACTGCACCTGCTTGAGCCATTGCTTCAACGATTAATACGCCAGGCATAACCGGTTCGTGAGGAAAATGTCCTTGGAAAAATGGTTCGTTAACAGAAACATTTTTCTTAGCTTTAATACTTTTTCCTGGTTCTAGTTCTTCCACGCGATCAATCAATAGCATTGGATAGCGATGCGGAATAATTTCTTTGATCTCTTCAATCGTTAACATTTATAAATCCTCCTATTAGCCGATACGGAACAATGGCTGTCCGTATTCCACAACATCTTCGTTTTCCACCAAGATTTCGGTGATTGTTCCGTCAAATTCACTGGTGATTTCGTTTAATAGCTTCATTGCTTCTATGATACATACAGTCTCGCCTTGCTTCACAGAATCACCTACAGATTTGTAGGCCGCTTGTTCTGGGGTTGGCTGTAAATATACAATACCCACAATTGGCGAAGTGATCACTTGACCCTCAGTGTTACTTGAGACAATTGGAGCTGCTTCTGTTTCCGAAGTCGCTGTTTGAGCCGCGGATGTTGTCGGTGCAACTGGTGCAGATTCTATCGCTTGTTCCGCTTGTACAGGTGCTGCTGTTTGACGGCTCGTCTGATTTTTATTCATATATAATTCGAAACTGCCTTCTCGCAAATCAAATTCGGTTAAGTTCGAATCATTAAATTGATGCAGCAGTTCTTTGACTTCGTTGATTTCCATTGGTTAATCCTCCCAGCGTTTTAAGCAGATCACAGCGTTGTGTCCACCAAAGCCTAGAGAATTACTTACCGCATAATTCACTGTCGTTTCTTTTGCTTCATTCACTACAACATTTGCTTTGATTTCTGGATCGACTTCTTTAATATTTGCGGTTGGCGGAATAAATTGATGTTGCAAAGCCATTAATGATGCAACGGCTTCTACACCACCAGCCCCACCTAATAAATGTCCGGTTAAGGATTTAGTACTGCTGACATAAGCATTCTCGGTCAATGCAGACTCGATTGCTTTACTTTCGGCCTTGTCATTCGCTTGAGTACTTGTTCCGTGAGCATTCACATAATTCACGTCAGCTGGTTCAATTCCAGCTTCTTTGATTGCTTCTTTAATTGCTCTCGCAGCGCCTTCGCCATCTGGTGATGGTGCCGTCATATGGTAAGCATCACAAGTCGCACCATAGCCAACAACTTCACCAAGAATATTCGCACCACGTTTTTGGGCATGTTCCAATGATTCCAAGACCAAGACTCCTGCACCCTCACCCATGACAAAACCATTGCGGTCCGTGTCAAATGGAATCGAAGCACGAGCTGGATCTTCTGAAGTACTTAAGGCTGTTAGTGCAGCGAAGCCAGAGATTCCGATCTTGTTGATACATGATTCCGCACCGCCCGCAATGATAACATCAGAATAACCATGTTTGATATTGCGGAAAGCTTCACCGATTGAATGGGTTCCGCTGGCACATGCGGTTACGGTACTCGTACAAATACCCTTTGCGCCAATACGCAAGGCAACGTTTCCTGCCGCCATATTTACGATTGCTAATGGGACGAACATTGGAGATACTCGAGCAGGACCCTTTGCGTCCATTTTTAGAACTTGATCTTGAATTGTTCCTAAGCCGCCAACACCTGATCCGATCATTACACCGAAGCGTTCCATATCTTCTTCTTCAGTATTGATACCGCTCATTTTTAGTGCTTCAAATGCAGAATAAATCGCGTACAGAGAATACGTCTCCATTCGTTTTGTATCTTTTTTGACAAAATATTTTTCCAAAGGGAAATCTTTGACTTCTGCTGCAATAGTAATACCTGTTTCGCTAGCATCAAATCGAGTGATTGGGCCAAATCCATGATTTCCTTCTTTTAAATTCTTTAAAAATGTTTCTTTATCATTACCAATTGGTGAGGCAACACCAAAGCCTGTAATTACGACACGATTCATTTTATTCCGTCCTTTCTTTACATGACCATTCCGCCATCAACGTTCAATACTTGACCGGTGATGTAACTATTTTGGGCTAAGAACAATGCGGCATTTGCCACATCCTCCACGCTGCCAAAACATTTTAGCGGAATTTGCCCTTCCATCTGTTCTTTAATTGTTTCATTCAGTTCATCTGTCATATCTGTTTTGATAAAGCCAGGAGCGATCGCATTGCAGGTAATCCCGCGCGGCGCGACTTCTCTTGCTACTGCCTTAGTAAATCCAATCACTCCAGCTTTACTCGCTGCGTAGTTGCTTTGACCGACATTCCCGATTAGGCCTACCACGCTGGAAAGATTGATAATGACACCCGCACGTTTTTTCATCATTTTTTTCAAAACTTGCTGGGTCATATTAAATGTTCCCTTCAAGTTGATATCCAAAACAGCATCAAAATCTTCAGGCTTCATACGTAGAAGTAATTGATCTTTGGTGATACCAGCGTTGTTGATCAAGATATCAATCGAACCTAAAGAATTTTCGCATTCTTTGATCATTTTTCCTGCATCATCAAACGAACTGATATCTCCGCAAATAGTTGTACATTTTACTCCAAAGGCTTCGATTTCAGCTATTTTATCCGCTGAGATTTCTTTTCGACCATTTAGGACGATATTGGCGCCGGCCTCAGCAAAAGCTTTAGCCATTCCCCAACCAATCCCGCGACTGCTGCCTGTAATAAAAACCGTTTTATTCGTTAGTTCCATTCGAACCTCCTAAAAAGCTGATTGTATCTGCCAACGTTTTTGCATCTTCAACTCGATTGGTCGTAAGTGCGCGATCAATTTTCTTAATAAAACCGGTCAACGTTTTTCCAGGGCCAATCTCGATCAATTGAGCAACACCTTGTTCCTTAAGTGTTAAAATGCTATCACTAAAGCGAACCGGCGACATTACTTGCTTAGTCAATAGAGCAACAATTTCATCTTGCGGCATGATTTCAGCAGTCGTATTTGAAATAACTGGCACTTGCATCTCGCCAAATGAGATTGTCTGTAACACTTCATTCAACCGTTTGCTTGCGGGTTTCAATAATGCTGTATGGAAAGGACCACTGACTTTCAAAGGTATCATGCGTTTTGTTCCGGCAGCTTGCAATAATTCTTCCGCTTTTTCAACTGCGGCAACTTCACCGCCAATTACGATTTGTTGCGGAGTATTATAGTTAGCTGGCGATACAATCCCTAATACTGAAGCTTGCTTGCAGCAATCCTCAATAATCTCTGCTGAGGTATTCATTACGGCCACCATTTTTCCGCTGCCAGTAGGCGCGGCTTCACTCATAAACTGGCCTCGCTTGTGAACAAGCTGTACCGCATCACTAAAAGTTAACGCACCTGAAACCACTAACGCTGTATACTCACCTAAACTTAATCCCGCTACGGCGTCAGCCTGAAATCCATTGGCTGTCAACACACGTAAAAAAGCCGTACTGACCGTTAAAATTGCTGGTTGAGTGTATTTTGTTTCGTTAAGCAAGTCATTTTCTTCGAAGCACAAGTCTTCCATAGAAAAACCAAGTAAATCGCTAGCTTCTTCAAACGTTTCTTTGACAATTTTCTCTTGCTGGTACAACTCTTTGCCCATTCCGACATATTGAGCGCCCTGCCCGCTGAACAAGAATGCTGTTTTCATGATCGTCTCCTAATAGCAGGAAAGGCCAGGCCTTACGCCTAGCCTTTTCCCGGAATTTTATTAATTAAGCGTTTTGTTGTTTTTCAACATATTCAACTAAATCTTTAACTGTTGTGATGCCGTCTTCTGTTTCGATTTTCACATCAAATTCGTCTTCGATTTCGTTGATGATTTGGAATAAGTCCAAACTATCCGCTTCAAGATCTTCTTGGATGTTTGTTTCCATTTTTACTGCTTCTTTCTCTACACCTAGTTCTTCTACGATAATGTCTTGGATTTTTTCGAATGTCATAAGTTGTTTCCTCCGATAATTTTAAGTTTTAGTTTTATATTTTTAACATGCTTATAGCTGAATCAGCAGGTTGCCCCACGCTAATCCACCGCCATAGCCTGTCAATACCACTTTTTGATTGCTATTTAAAGATAAAATATTTGCCTCAACAAGCTCATCCAATAAGATTGGAATGCTCGCCGCTGAAGTATTCCCATAATTCATCAGATTCATAGGAAATTTTTCAATTGGCTCATTCATTTTACGAGCCATTTTTTCAATGATTCTTTTATTAGCTTGATGCAGTAAATAATAGTCTACTGATTCGTCACCAATAAATTCTTTCAAACTTTTAGTGACATCATTTAGGGCAAAGTTCCAAATACCACGACCATCCATTGCCAAAGCCGTACTAGTTTCTGATCCTTCATAGAAAACATTGCAGTTATTTCGGAAGCCAGAGGTCAATGAACTCGCTCGTTCACCATCCGCACGCAGCATCTGCTTTATAATAGAAGGTTCTTCGCTTGCTTCTAATAAAACACCCGCCGCTCCATCTCCGAAAAGCACGGCTGAAGAACGATCCTGCCAATCTAACAGCTTAGAGGTTTTCTCTCCGCCAATGACAATTCCACGCTTCATTCCGCTACGCATAAAATTCTCTGCTGTCGCTAACGCGTAGACAAAACCGGCGCAAGCCGCTGCCACATCAAAAGCCATCGCTTGTTTAGCTCCAAGCTGTCCTTGAACCTGACAAGCTACTGAAGGGGATGTGTAATCAGGTGACATCGTGGCTACAATTACAAAATCCAAACTCAAAGGATCAATTGCCGCTTTATCAACCAGTTTTTTTGCAACCTGCAAACACATATCCGAAGTATTTTCTGCCTCGGCTATGTGACGCTGTTTAATTCCTGTCCGCGATTGGATCCATTCATCTGAAGTATCCATCCATTCGGCTAAGTCATCATTTGTCACAATCTTTTCAGGTAAATAGCGTGCTGTCGCAATTATTTTTCCGAAGCTCATATTCATTTGATCTCCTCTAAGTAATTAAACAGATTCACTAGTGCCTTCAAGAACACTTCTTGTTCATTCGCATCCAAGTCCTTAATGGCACTTTTAACCATTTCATGATGAAAATGTTGATGAACTCGAAAGACTAATCGTCCCTTCTTTGTCAAACCTAATTTGACAACTCGGCGATCATCTTCGCTGCGAATCCGTTCTACATAGCCCTTTTTCACTAAACGATTGATGGACGTTGTCAGAGTTCCGACTGTTACCAATAATTCTCTAGCAACTTCTGTTGTCGTTTTCTTTTTATACATCCCGATTGCATCAATGGTGTGCATCTCTGTAATCGTCAAATCGCTAAATTGTGATTTTTTTAGTTCGTTTTCTTCAATCGACAAAACGTCGTTGAAAATTGAGACTAAATAGGTATTTAATTCTTCCCAGTTTCTTTCCATGTCCTCACCTAATTAGTTTGATTATCAAATCATTTGATGATCAAACTATATCTTATTTTTTTTCTGAATGCAACAATATTTTTTCAATTAACCAAAAATTAATGATTAATCCTGAACCCGTTCTATCTACTCTAGCATAAAATTACTTTGGTTATCAAAGGATTTTTTTCGTAAAAAAATAAGCGGGAAACCCGCTTATTAAACATTCCGATGCATCGGAATCGTATTATTATTTGGATGAACCAATAAATATTGAATAACATCAATGTTACTTGCTTGGAATGAGGCCGCACATGCCTGCAAATATAAATCCCACATTCGATAGAACGCTTCATCTTTTTGGTCAATCACTTTATCTGCTACCTGATGGAAGTTCTTCGTCCAGTGTTCTAGCGTTAGTTGGTAATCACGACGCAAACTTTCAAGATCAATCACTTGCAACTCATTTTCCGTGATATGTCCAACTAATTCAGTAACTCCAGGGATATAGCCGCCTGGGAAAATGTATTGATTAATCCACGCATTTTTGGCACCGCCTTGTTGACGGCTAATACCATGAATCAATGCTGTTCCATTTTGTGCTAAATGCTTTTCAACAACCTTAAAATACTCTTGTAAATTTTCGGCGCCTACATGCTCGAACATACCGACGCTTGTGATATGATCAAACGTTCCGTCTAAGTCGCGATAGTCCATCAACTCAACTGAAACAGTATCTTCTAAATGCTCTTTTGCAATAATCGCTTGAATGTGTTGATATTGTTCTTCACTCAAAGTGATTCCTTTGGCTTTTACATTATATTCCTTCGCAGCAGTCAAAATCAGTGTGCCCCAACCGCAACCGATATCCAGTAAGGTTTCACCAGGCTGAATAAACAATTTATCTAAGATATGGTGAACTTTATTAATTTGCGCTTGTTCCAGAGTATCCTCAGGTGTTTCAAAAAAAGCACAAGAATAAGTCAACGTACGGTCCAACCACATTTCATAAAAATCATTACCTAAATCATAATGACTATGGATGTCATGAGCCGATTGTTTTTTTGTATGCTTTTCTTTCGGCATCCATTTTTTAAAATTCGTATTGTGGAAAAAACCATTTGCTTGATTGTAAACGTCATAAATCAAAGCTTGCAAATTTCCGTCAATCTCGATTTTCTTTTCCATATATGCTTCGCCAAGTGCTAAAGAAGCATTATTAAGTAATTCCTTCACTGGAATTTTTTCGTTGAAAATAATTTTAAAGACGATGTCGCCTTCAGAGTCTCCGTATTCCTTAACAGAACCGTCCCAAAAAGTAACTTGCGTCTTTTTAGAAAATGATGGTTTAAATAATTGATGATATACTTCTTTGTCTAACATGTTGTAGCCTCCCTCATAACATCTTCTGACTAAATCTTGATTATTTCAAAAGATTTGCCCTGAGTTGGCCGTAAAAATAGGAATTCCTCATAAAATTATAATCAAAAATTATATGTAACCCCTTAACAAAAAAAGGGCACAAAAAAAAACGGGTCGCCCCGTTTTATTGAATCAAATCATAAATTTCCATCGCAACAATGTCGATGTTATCAAATTGATAAGATTGTTTGCTGTCGCTTTCTGTCAGCTCAAATGTTTCTGTCGTATTATCATAAGTTACAGTACATTTTTCTACGCCTTCTTTTTCAAAACGACGCAATTGTACTTCATTATCAGTCGATTCAGTCATTGCTTCTAAGCGTTTAATAATGGCAACTAATTGTGAATGTTTCATCTAGGTGCCCCCCTTCTTCTCAATTCTGTCTTATTGTATCAAATCCGACCGTATCTTGCATTGATTTTCATCAATAAAATTATGATTTTTTTACTAAAACTAACTTAAGATTCTGACCACCATAATTTAATCAGGGCTTGTGTCCCATCATTTTCGAATCCTTGATCGGCTAATCGTTCATAAAGCTCTGTTGCCAATTTAGTTGCTGGCAAATCAAGTTGCATTTTTTCTGCCTCATCTAGCGCTATCTTAAGGTCCTTAATGAAGTGTTTGACGAAGAACCCTGGAGAATAATCTGTTTTTAAAATTCGCGGTGCATAATTTGTCATTGACCAGTTTTGGGCTGCACCGCCCCCTAATGTTTCTAAAACCTTCGGCACATCAAGGTTTGCTGCTTTTGCGTACACCAACATTTCCGTCATCCCTGTCATTGTTCCCGCGATCATAATTTGATTTGCCATTTTAGTATGTTGACCAGAACCTGCCGCTCCTTGCAAGGAATAGCTTTTCCCCATTATTTCAAATAATGGAACGACTTGATCATAAGTAGCTTGATCTCCACCTACCATAATAGTCAGTGTTGCATTCTGCGCGCCAAGGTCACCGCCGGAGACCGGAGCATCCATTGCTGCCGCACCATTTTCTTTCGCTGTTTGATAGATTTTTTCTGCCAGCGTCGGAGTGGATGTCGTCAGATCGATTAGAGTTTTCCCCGCGACATCTATTGAAAAAATACCATCCGTGCCATAATAAATCTCTTCGACATCACTAGGATATCCTACCATTGAAAAGATAATCTCACTGGCATTTGTTACTTTCGCTGGTGTTTCTTGCCAGGTTGCGCCTTTTTCAACTAACTCATCTGTTTTACTCTTCGTACGGTTATATACCGCTACTTCATGTCCAGCAGTTAAAAAATGCTTAACGATCGACTTTCCCATCACGCCTGTTCCGATAAATCCTATCTTCATTCTACTAACCTCCAAAATAAAAATAATCCACCTCCAGTATACATGAAGAGATGGATTTCGGCTTTATTTATCATCGCTATTCCTAAGTGAATTAATTCGCACCCGCATTTTTTGAACCGTTCGAGCAGGTGATCTCGTTTCTGTGTGGTTTTCATCATAGTAAACCAACATCTCTTGATAAAAATTCAGTATTTCACTGCCAAATCGTTCCGCAGAAATCTCGATCAGCTTATTTTGCTGAACTTCTGAACTTATCGGGATCTGTTGTTGCACATAACGAACAAATGCATCGCTAAAATCAGTATCCCTTTCAAACGTAATTCCTAAAGAGTCATCGCTTAATAATTGTTCTAGGTAATCATTGCCTTCAACAATGCATTGTGTTCCTGAAGCAATCGCTTCGGCATAGGTCAACCCTTGTGTTTCTGAGGTCGAAGCACTGACAAAATAGTCAGCCGCATGATAATAGTAGGCAACTTCTTCATGCGGAACCTCACCAGTGAATTGAACATACTCCTCTATGCCTAATTCTTGTGTCAGTTTTTCTAAATCTTCTCGATAAGGTCCTTTTCCAACAATCACTAATCTAGCAGCAGGATAGCTCATAAGTATCTCTGGAAATTGCTGTACGATAATATGGATATTCTTTTCATAAGAAATACGGCTCAGTGATAAAATCATTAACTCATCTTTTTGAATTCCTAATTTCGTTCTCAAAAGATTCGTATCTTCCTCAGTGATATCTGAACGGACAAAATGCGAAACATCAATTCCTGTTGGAATGATCCGCATTGGAACGTCTACTTCATAACGTTTTAATGTGTCTACTACCCTTTTACTTGGACAAACTACTCCAGTTGAGTGATTGACAAACATTTTTATGAAATGTTTTACATGTGTCGGTCTGACCACTTTCCCATTAGCAATATAATGAAGGTAATCCTCATACATCGTATGATACGTGTGAACCACAGGAATACGCAAACGATTTGCGACCATTTTGCCTAAAAAGCCCGCGCCAAACTCTGTATGGGTATGGATAATCTCTAATTCTAATTCCTTTGCGATTTGATAAGCAAACCAAATTCCTCGCACAACGATTCGGCGATCCGTGAACGATACAAATGGAACACTAGGCATTCGTACGATATCTTTTTCAAACTCATCAGCCTCTGGATCTGTCGTCGTAAATATATAGACCTCATGACCTTGCTTTTCGAGTTCATTTTTTAATGTTCGAATTGATGTTGCTACCCCACTTACTTGAGGGAAATAGGTATCTGTGAAAAAACCGATCCGCACGTCTGCTCCTCCAAACTATTTTGTGACTTTTGCATAAACCTGATGATCATACGGCAGATCTAAGACTGCTTGATAAACAGATTTCAATTCTTCACCAATCTGTGTAATACTTTTTTCTTGCGCCGTTTTAAATCCAGCCATGGAAAGATTCGGCAGCTGATGATTAGCTAATTTTCGAATCAATTGTTCGAATTCTTGATTGTTTTCTCCCATATAGCAGTTCACACGGTCATTCATCCAACCGCCATATACCGGAATATTCCTCAATAAAACCTGTTGTTGACTAGCTAAGGCCTCTAATACGACGATTCCTTCGGTTTCCTCATAAGAAGGAAAGAAGAACAAATCTGCCCCAGAATAAGCTCCCTCAATCAAATCACCATTTATATAGCCTGGGAAAAGGACATTGTCTGGATGATCTTTTTTTACAGCTCTTCTGATATTAGCTGGAATCGAAATCATCGGTACATCGCCAAACCAAATAAACGTATATTCAGGCATTTTTTTTGCGATCTCAATAAAATCGAGAATTCCTTTACGTTCAAAAAACAGGCCTACACAAATGACTACTTTTTGTGTTTCAGATAAATTAAAATACTTGCGAAAAGCCGCTTCCTTATTTTCGTCAGGATAATATTTTTTTAAATCAATTCCATTAGAAATCGCCGCAATCGGTTGTGACAATCCATATCCTTGCAGCAATTTTTTTGAATAAGGTGTTGGTGTAATCAAATGATCCGCTTGCTGATACAAGGCAACCAGCCATTTCTTAAATAATGGCGCAAGCTGATTTGACCCAATAAACGAGTTGCGAAAATCTTCTTCAGTAGAATGCGCATGAAAAACAACCTTTTTTCCAAGCCTCTTCGCTTTTCTGACTAATCTTAAACTTTTCGGCCCATAAGTATTAATATGTAATATATCATAATCTGTGTCCTTGGGATCAAGCGTGTAATCAATTCCCATTGATGCCAGAGCTCTTTTTTGATGACTCAAAGCACGACCAATACCCGACTTACCAATAACATTCTGACCTTCAAAATAAAGTAATACTTTCATATGCAGCCTCCTTTAAAACAAATCAATTATATCATAAGCCTCAGAGCTTTTTCTCAACCTATAGTCTGATTTTATACCGAATTGATTATTTTTTAACCAATTAAGTATAACACCATTTAACAAAAAAAGACCATTGTCTAAAAATAGACAATGGTCTTGATGTTAGGCTTTATTTAACGTATTGCTTAACTAGCTCTTCGACTTCTTCCATCGTGTCGCATTCTTTCAACGCTTTATCAGCCAATTCGGCCATGTCAGTCGTTGTTAGACGTTTCATTAAGCTACGAGTTCTAAGAATAGATGTTGCGCTCATAGAGAACTCATCTAATCCCATACCCATTAACAATGGAACCGCAGTTTGATCGCCGGCCATTTCGCCGCACATGCCAGCCCATTTGCCTTCAGCGTGCGCTGCATCAATCACATTTTTAATCAAACGCAAGATTGATGGGTTATATGGTTGGTAAAGGTATGAAACACGTTCGTTCATACGGTCAGCTGCCATTGTGTATTGGATCAAATCGTTTGTTCCGATACTAAAGAAGTCAACTTCTTTAGCAAACTTGTCCGCTAAAACAGCTGCTGCAGGAATTTCGATCATGATTCCGACTTGAATTGTGTCAGAAACTTTCACGCCTTCGTTAACAAGCTTTTCTTTCTCTTCGTTGAACAAAGTCTTCGCTGCGCGGAACTCTTTTAAGGTTGCAACCATCGGGAACATGATGCGTAGATTTCCGTATACAGAAGCACGTAATAACGCACGTAATTGTGTACGGAACATATCGTCACCTAGTTCAGATAAGCTGATACGCAATGCACGGTATCCCAAGAATGGGTTCATTTCATGAGGTAAAGTTAAGTAAGGTAATTCTTTGTCTCCGCCGATATCCATTGTACGAACAACGACAGGTTTGTCGCCCATGCCTTCTAAAACGGCTTTATAAGCTTCAAATTGATCGTCTTCTGTTGGGAAATCTGAAGAGTCCATGTATAAGAATTCCGTACGATATAAACCAATCGCTTCAGCTCCATTGTTATGAACGCCTTCAAGATCCTTAGGTGTTCCAATATTTGCTGCTAATTCAAAATGCTTGCCATCAGCTGTCACTGTTTCAGCATTTTTCAATTTTTCCCATTCTGCTTTTTGCGCCGCATATGCTTCGCCGGCTTTTTTGAAATCAGCCGCTTGTTCGTCAGTTGGGTTTACGATTGTTTCACCAGTCATCCCGTTAACTGCAAGAAAATCGCCTTCTTTAGCTTTAGAAGTGATTTCTTTTGTACCAACGATTGCTGGAATTTCTAATGAACGAGCCATAATTGCTGAGTGAGACGTGCGTCCACCAATATCAGTAACAAAGGCCTTAACGAAGTTTTTATCTAATTGTGCAGTATCACTTGGAGTCAAGTCATGCGCCACAACCACAACTTCTTCATCGATCATTGATGGGTCTGGTAAAGATACGCCTAGCAAGTGCGCCATTACACGCTTAGTAACGTCGCGAATATCCGCTGCACGTTCTTGCATATAAGCGTTATCATCCATTGCCTCGAACATGCCGATATACATATCTGTTACTTCTTTAAGTGAGCTTTCAGCGTTCACTTTATTATCTTGTATATGTTGTTTGATTTGACCAATCATTTCTGGATCTGAAAGAACCATTAAATGAGCATCAAAAACTTGTGCTTCTTCTTCACCTAAGCTTTTTGCTGCTTTATCCCGAATTTTTTCTAATTCAGCAGAAGAAGCCGCCAAAGCGTCGTCTAAACGCTTTTCTTCGGCAGCAGTATCTTCTACAGTATTTTGTTTGAAAGATAAATCCGGTTGTACTAGCAGATAAGCTTTCGCAACGGCAACCCCGTCACTTGCGGCAATACCTTTTAGTAATTCAACCATTATTCAGATAATCCTTCCTTTTTCATTGTTTCTACGATTGCTTCCATTGCTTCTTTTTCGTCAGCACCTTCAGCAGAGATAGTAACGTCAGAACCTTGGCCAACACCTAGAGACATAACTCCCATGATTGATTTAAGGTTAACTGATTTTCCTTTATACTCTAAGTTAATATCAGAGTTAAATTTGCTTGCAGCTTGCACTAATAAAGTTGCGGGACGTGCATGAATCCCCGTTTCTGCTACTACGTGAAAATCTTTTTTTTCCATATTGACCGTTCTCCTTTATAAAAAAAATGTTTTTTTATGTTAGGGCTTTAATGATAACAACCATCATTTTGAGCCCTTCATTTCCTTAGATTACCATTTTTTCGCAGTGGATACAACAATTTTAATCGATTTATTCCAGCGAAATGTATGCCCTTTCTTAAAATATCTGGTTTGATCGTTAAACTTCCTTATTTCTTCCGTTTTCATTTTTATTCCATAACAACAACTGTCGCTGACACTCACAAAATGTTCTTTTTAGCACTCGAAAAGGTTGATTGCTAAAAAGTGAAACAAACTGTTTGCTTTTATCAGAATTCTCGCTATAATAATTTTAAGGTCAGTGATAGTCAAACATTTGACCAGCGTATCTTTTTACGAGATTCGCTTACTCGATGTACAATGGAAGAAACAATTAACTATTGAAAGGGTGAAAAAGATGCTTTGCCAAAATTGTCATGAAAATGAAGCAACGATTCATTTATATGCAAACGTTAATGGTCAACGAAAGCAACTAGATTATTGTCAAAGTTGCTATCAAAAATTAAAGAATCAAGCTGGAGGTGCGCCACAAATGGCAGGAAATGATCCTTTTGGTTTTGGAAGTTTAGACGATTTGTTCCGTTCAATGTCACAACAAATGCAACAACGACAAGGCGCTGCAGATCAAACGCCACCGACTCAATTCGGCGGTGGAAATGGTATGAATAATCAACCCCCTCGCGGAAATGGCGGTGGCGGTTTATTAGATGAATATGGTATCAATATTACTGGTTTAGCTCGCGAAGGAAATATCGACCCAGTTGTTGGGCGCGATGATGAAATTCAACGCGTCATCGAAATTTTAAATCGTAGAACAAAAAACAATCCAGTTCTTATTGGTGAACCTGGTGTTGGTAAAACAGCTGTTGTTGAAGGTTTATCTCAAAAAATCGTTGATGGCGATGTACCGCAAAAATTGATGGACAAGGAAGTTATTCGATTAGATGTCGCTTCTCTGGTTCAAGGAACCGGAATCCGAGGTCAATTCGAAGAACGGATGCAAAAACTGATCGAAGAGATTCGTCAATCAGAAAACATTATTCTTTTCATTGATGAAGTTCATGAAATCGTCGGTGCCGGTGCTGCTGGAGATGGCAACATGGACGCTGGTAACATTCTAAAACCAGCATTGGCTCGTGGTGAGCTACAAATGGTCGGTGCTACAACACTTAATGAATATCGAATCATTGAAAAAGATGCGGCTTTAGAACGTCGGATGCAGCCTGTCCGGGTCGAAGAACCTTCTGTTCAAGAAACGATTGAGATTTTGAAAGGCTTGCAACCTCGTTATGAAGACTATCATCATGTGAAATACACCGATGATGCAATCAAAGCTGCGGCCGAACTTTCAAATCGTTACATCCAAGATCGCTTCTTACCTGATAAGGCCATCGATTTATTAGATGAAACAGGTTCGAAGAAAAACTTGACGATTCAAATTGTTGATCCAAAAACGATCGACAAAAAATTAGCAGAGGCTGAACAGCAAAAATCACAAGCTTCTCAAGAAGAAGATTTTGAAAAAGCTGCCTACTATCGCGATCAAATCAATAAGCTGCAAAAAATGAAGGACCGTCAATTAACGGATGAAGAAACACCCGTCATTACCGAAAAGGATATGGAAAAGATCGTTGAAAAACGGACTGGTATCCCTGTCGGCGAGTTGAAAGAAAAAGAACAAACACAATTGAAAAATCTTGCAGTTGATTTGAAGAAACATGTTATCGGTCAAGATGAGGCCGTTGATAAAGTTGCGAAGTCGATTCGTCGTAACCGGGTCGGTTTGAATAAGAAAAATCGTCCAATCGGTTCATTCCTATTCGTAGGACCAACAGGAGTTGGTAAAACAGAGTTGGCTCGTCAACTAGCTGAAGAATTATTTGGCTCAAGTGAATCCATGATTCGTTTCGATATGAGTGAATATATGGAAAAACACAGTGTCTCAAAATTGATCGGTTCACCTCCAGGTTATGTTGGTTATGAAGAAGCTGGCCAATTAACGGAACAAGTTCGTCGTCATCCATACAGCTTGATTTTATTGGATGAAATCGAGAAGGCTCATCCAGATGTGCTTCACATGTTCCTGCAAATCCTTGATGATGGCCGTCTAACAGATTCACAAGGACGGACAGTCAGCTTCAAAGACACGATCATTATCATGACCAGTAACGCTGGAACTGGTAAAATTGAAGCCAACGTTGGTTTTGGTGCCGCAAGAGACGGTGTCACTCGTTCTGTCTTAGGTCAATTAAAAGATTTCTTTGCGCCAGAGTTCTTAAATCGTTTTGACGGAATTATCGAATTCAGTCAATTATCGAAAGAGAACTTAATGAATATCGTATCCTTGATGTTGGATGACGTTAACGAAATGTTAGCCTCTCAAAAACTTCATATTGATGTTCCAGACAACGTAAAAGAAAAACTAGTTGATTTAGGTTATGATCCTGCAATGGGCGCTCGCCCGCTTCGTCGGACGATCCAAGAAACCATTGAAGATGGAATCGCTGAATTCTATCTAGATCATCCCGCAATTACAGATCTGAAGGCAAAACTTGATAAAGAAGATCACATCGTTATCACGTCAAAACCTGAGCGTTTGGTCAAAGAATCGAAAAAATAATAATTTAGGCCCCTCGTTTCTTTCGAGGGGCCTTTTCCTTTCGCCAAATTATCTAAATTTTCTAATTAAAATGAGCAACATCCTTCTTTTTTCCTAATCTTTCTTATATAATTACACTATGAAGTAAGGTTTTAGGAAGAAGGTGTTTCGGGATGAAACTTATCAATGTGACTAATAGTCATTCACAAATGGTTTATAATCAGCTAGAGAACACTGATGCTAACATGATAAAGGTTTATACGATCGGCAATACTACCGTAATATATACTGATGCTTATAAGCATGCAGAAATCGTATTAAAAAACGATAATCGAAACATTATGCCCTCAGAGATTGACTTTGTACATAAATACTTTAAACGTAAACTAGATGAGGGTACGTATGATTTCGCAAATATTTCTTATCTTGAATCTCCTGGTCTGATTGAAATGTCGATAACAAAAAAATAGTTGAAGCGAAATGCTTCAACTATTTTTTTTATTTATTTTTTTTGCAATAATAGGCAGTTGGAGAATTCCAACAAAAGCAAGAACTTCTATCCACTGAATGACCGGCACCCCTGCCCCAGTATAGATCATCATAAAAAGTTCTTTTCGTTCTGGTGCCCATGAACAAAACCACGACACCCCAATCAAAAAGATTAAATAAGATAACATCAATCCAAACAAAATCAGCAACATTCCTCGAAACATTTTTAACTGCTTTTTTGAAAAAAGACTGCCAATTAAGATAATTAAAAAGCCTATCCCACAAAAAACAATCCAAATTGGTGTTAGCTTTTGATAGACTGTAATGATGTGATTAGACACCCTCGCAGTTCTAGTGGGTTCGACTGGTTTAGATTGAGCAACATTCACATCTCGCCAATTTTCGGAGAATGAATGCCTTAGCAAATTCTCTGCTCTTGTTATATCTTCTTTAGGTCCCAGTGTTCTGTCTGTCCCTTGACCATAATTTTTATAAAAAATATTATAGTCAAATCCGCTTTTCATAAATTCACCGACAAGCGGCAAATCTTTTCTTAATTTTCCATCACCAGTGGCAGTCAGATAAATTTCATTCTTTTTCTTCAGCTTGCCATTTTTATAAGCTGTCGATAATTCTGAATCAACCTTTCGCCAAAACGCTTCTGTCTGCTCTGCATCTTTGTAGTAACCCGCTTGTGCCGCGGCGTCCCTTAACGCCCAAAAAATAATATCACCAGCAATATCCTCGCCACCGCTCCAAGGACTGCCATGATAAATCCAATCGATATTTTTCGCAATTGATTTAAGCGTTGGCGAAACAGCCTCCGCTTTCTCCAAAGACCTTTTTGAAACCCAAACTTTACTATTGGTTTGGTTTATTTCTGTCCCGTCATCCATTCGAATCAATTGTTTCGAAACATCGCCAAAAGCTCCACCAGTTCGATCGTTGACTAGCGAAATGCCATAATGCTCTTTATTGAGCTTCTGCAAAACCTTAGTCGATGAAATAAGCATTAAGAATGGCAGAAGACACATGATCAGCTTTATTAACTGTTTCTTCGTAAAATAGAATTTTTTGATGGAAGCACGAAGAGTTTTCAGTTTAAATTCTGGATCATTTTCAAAAATAACCGAACCCGCAATTACCAACAGACCGACAATCATTAGCGGTAAAAGCCACAAAGAATCTTCGCGTATGTACCAGTAAAAAGGAAAAATTATTGTCAATCCAAAACTCCATAGAAGAAATGGCTTGAGCCGGCCATTTCTTCTAAAATACAATCCTACCAGACAACCAATTACTAATAATACTGCCGGAACGACAAGAGTATTTCGATAAATACGTGTACTATATTCACTCGTCAAAGCTACTGGCGAGTATAAAAAGAATGTATAAATAAAAGTTAGCATCCATCGATTATTAACTAGCGGCCGAAGTACGATTGCCGCAACTGAACTAGCCACTATGTTGAAAATTCCTAAAAGGATTCCGTACGACAGATGTAATTTATTAGCCCACACCATAAATAGCGAGTAGGAAATTCCTTTAGATAGAGCTTTCGTTGAATACTCCCCTAACCAATTTCCCTTTAGCATTTCTTCGCTGTAATGAATGAACAATTGGTCATCATAACCAGCATATAAGTTGGTGAAATAAGGGGCCTTCGCGCTCAATACTAAACGAAACACGGTCAAAACGATCACTATAGCTAGTAAAATTAAACTACTTGGCCGCTTGATCTTTTTTAAAATACTTGCTGTGTCACTTTTTAGTCTCTGCATCAAAGTTCCCTTTCTTAACATTTTACATCAAGCTCTTTAGTTCTACTTCAGGATACTTGTCCGCGAACCAGCGCATCGCAAATTGATTTTCGAAAAGGAACAGCGGCTGGTCAAAACGATCCTTAGCCAAAATATTGCGGCTTGAGCTCATTCGTTCATCTAATTGTTCTGGATCAATCCAGCGAGCAATTTTATTCCCCATTGGAGTCATCACAACTTCAGCATTGTATTCATTCAGCATCCGGTGTTGGAAAACTTCAAACTGCAGCTGCCCGACAGCACCGATAATATATTCATCCGTTAAGTATGTCTTGTACAATTGGATTGCGCCCTCTTGAACCAATTGATAGATTCCTTTATGGAAGGATTTCTGTTTCATCACGTTCTTAGCAGTGACCTTCATAAATAATTCTGGGGTAAATGACGGCAGCTCTTCGTAAGCGACTTTCAATTTCCCTTCATACAGAGTATCACCGATTTGATAGTTTCCTGTATCGTAAACGCCAATGATATCTCCCGCAACTGCTTCTTCAACATTTTCCCGTGCATCCGCCATAAATTGAGTCACATTGCTCAACTTCATCTTTTTGCCAGTACGGCCAAGCATAACATCCATTCCACGTTCAAAAGTTCCTGAACAGATACGTACGAAAGCAATACGGTCACGATGGTTCGGATTCATGTTGGCTTGGATTTTGAAAACAAAGCCTGAGAATTCTTCTTCGTATGGAGAAACTGCTTCTCCAGTTTCGGTTTTATGAGCATGTGGTTTTGGTGCTAAATCGACAAACCGCTCTAAAAATGTCTCCACTCCAAAGTTTGTTAACGCTGAACCAAAGAAGACCGGCGTTTGGTCACCACGTTCAATTTTTTCGAGATCGAATTGATCGCCAGCCTCACGAACTAATTCTACCTCTCCTAAAACATCTTCATAAATCGACTTTTCTTTTAATGGGTGGTCACCTGCGATCTCACCGTTAGTCAATTTTACAAATCGTTCGCCTTCATATTGCTCTGGGCGATAAAACTCAATCCGTTCATTGTCAATATCATACAAACCTTCTAACCCTTTACCCATGCCGATTGGCCAATTCATTGGATACGATTCGATATCCAATAAGTCTTCCAGTTCTTCCAGCAATTCTAATGGCTCCCGGCCATCACGGTCTAATTTGTTGATGAAGGTAAAGATCGGAATGCCCCGGCGTTTAACAACCTGGAAAAGCTTCTTTGTTTGTGCCTCGATCCCCTTCGCGCTATCGATAACCATCACTGCACTATCAACGGCCATCAAGGTTCGATAAGTATCTTCAGAGAAATCCTCATGTCCGGGTGTATCCAAAATATTTACTCGTTTATCGTCAAAATCAAACTGCATCACAGAACTCGTTACTGAGATACCACGTTGTTTTTCAATATCCATCCAGTCAGACTTCGCAAAGTTCCCTGTCTTTTTCCCTTTTACAGTTCCGGCTTGGCGAATCGCTCCGCCGAAAAGTAATAATTGCTCAGTAATCGTTGTTTTACCGGCATCCGGATGGGAAATAATGGCAAAAGTACGGCGGCTGTCGACTTGTTGTTTTAAATCAGGATTATTCATTCTATTGCTCCATTCATTATCTAATATCTTTAAAATTTCAACCCAATCAGTATAGCATGGATTTTACTTGGTTGGAAAGTTGAATCGCTCTTGCACTGACTCTTTTTACTACTGCTCATTTGGAGTGGTTCATCTCATTAATTCGCCCGAATATTTTATTCGCAAAAGCACAAGTTATCATGATTCATTATGTAAAAATTAACGAGTCTGGCTGTTCATCATTTTCCAATCAGACTAAACTGTAAAATAAATAGGCAGCTGACAAAAAGAAAACACCCTGCAAAGCAGAATGTTTTCTAAAAATTCTTAACGACGAGGTTCATCATCTTCAAAGTCTTTGGTGAATAAACGGCGACCTTCTTCAGGTTCAGCGTCTTCATGTTCGTCTGGATGAAAAATTGCACGCAGCGTTAAAACACGAGAGCCTTCCATTTCTTCAGAAATCAACGTTAAATCATCCACATCAAAGGAAAGTTTCTCTCCCTCATCAGGAATCGTTCCTAAAGCAGTAATTAAGTAGCCGGCCATCGTATCGACATCGCTCATGTGCAAGTTTAAGTCGAATTCTTCATTAAAATCTTCAATCAACATTTTTCCGTTGATTAAGTATTCATTGTCACCGACTTTTTCATAAAGCTTCTCAACCTCATCAGATTCATCGTCGATCTCTCCAACGATTTCTTCTAATAGGTCTTCTAACGTAACGAGCCCTACCATACCGCCGTATTCATCAAGCAGAATCGACATTTGGTTTTGGGTTTTCTTCAATTCATATAGTAAGTCATCAATAAAAATCGTTTCTGGTACGAATAATGGTTCTTGCAAAATTTTACGCAATTCAACATTTTCGAAACCAAAATGACGTGCAGCTTTTAACAATGTCTTCGTATGCAATATTCCAACAACTTTATCCTTGTCTTCATCGTATACGGGAATTCTTGAATAGCTTTCATTTAAGATTTCATCAATACTTTCTAATACCGGATCATTGATATCGATCATGAAAGAATCGGTTCGAGGAACCATTACTTCACGTGCTACCTTTGTGTCTAATGAAAAAACACCCTGCAGCATTTCGATCTCGTCGTTATCCAATACGCCTTCAGTTTCTAACATATAACGCATTTCGTCACGGGTCATTTTTGTATCTTCATCATCGAAGGTCATTGGCGTGATTTTTGCCAATAAATTCGTAGAAGCGGTCAACAACCAGACGAATGGTTTTGTGATTACTCCTATTTTACGTACCACACCGGAAGTAAATTGCGCTACTTCTTCGGTCTTGGTCATGGCAATCCGTTTGGGATATAATTCTCCAAATACAATCGAAACATAGGTCAATAAAATCATGACGATCGCAGCCGCAGCCGTTCGTGCAATCGTACTTCCACCTAATAATGGTGCTAAACGAGCAGATAGACTATCAGCCAAGGATGCCCCTGACAAAATGTTGACTAAAGTAATCCCTACTTGAATGGTAGACAAGAAATTATTCGGGTTTTGGATGACCGCTAATAATTTTTGTGATTTCAGGTTTCCTTCTTCTGCCTTTTGTTCTACTCGGTTTTTATTAACCGACACCACCGCAATTTCAGCCGCAGCCAAAAATCCGTTGATTAACGTTAAAATTACTAATAAACCCAATTGTAAGAATAACGACTGACTATCGGGGTCAGCATTCATAATTGCATTCGCTCCTTAATTTAAAGTGTAAAAAAAGTGGCACAAAGGCCACGATAAAATCGTATCACATCACTTGTTTTTATGCAATCATTTCCGAATGATAAAGAAGCTGTCTAACTTAAGAACTCCTGCTCTCGCTCTTCTTGATTGCTTTGCTTAACTATTTTCACTATGAAAACAATCACCGTACGCAAAATGGCATAAACTGGTACACCTAAAAATACGCCCAGTATCCCAGCAAGATTTCCTGCCACTAGTAAAATCAAAATGATCGTTAATGGGTGGATGTTCAATGATTTACCAATTACGTTTGGATAGATCACATTCCCATCGACTTGCTGAACGATTAATACAATTACGATACATAATAAGGCTTTATACGGCGAATCGAAAAAGGTGTACACCAATGCGGGTGCCAGACCTAAATACGGCCCTAAGTAAGGAATTAGATTCGTCAATCCAGCGATTACTCCAAATAAGAAGGCGTAGTCGACCCCAATCAGCAAGTAACCTAAAAAAGTAAATGTTCCGACGAATAAACATTCGATCGCTTGACCGCTGATATAATCCGATAACGTCTTATTCAGCTGTTTCAAGAGTCCCTTAATATTATCCCGCTGTTTCTCAGGAAACAGCCGCTCAACATTGGGAACCAGTTTGTCCCCGTCTTTCAACATATAAAACAGGATAAAAGGCACTGTAATTAATAATAAGACCACCGTGGTAATCTTGCCTATCACAGAACCCAAACCATTCGTTACCCCAGCTAATGATTTTTGTAAAATGCTTCCTGCTGAAACATCCAGATTATTGATATATTTATCAACATCCAATTCTTTGAAAAGCGGAAAACGTGTCGCATTATCCGCAGCCTGCTGCAGCCAGTCCTGCATATTGCTAATGAACCCAGGAATATTTTTGGCCAGAGAAACCAGCTGCTCAACTAGATTAGGAATAACACTCATAAAGATCAACACGATAATTCCGATCAGCAAGACAAAAATCAGCAGAATCGCAAACAATCGCTTAACGCCCATCTTCATCAATAGATTTACCAAAGGATTTAATAAATAATACAAAAAGCCGGCAATCAAGATTGGCGCAAATAACGTGGTAAAGAATGTTCCAATCGGTTGAAAGACAAAATCAATTTTTGATGAAACCAAAATCAATGTAGCAATGATCAAAATTTCGACTGACCAAAACATTAATTTTGAATTTTTTATTTTTTCAAACATCCATCTACTCCTTTTTTTAGATTTAGTTTATAGTATACATCATGTGGAGAAAAATCCCCTTGAGGAAGGTGTCATTATGAAAATTTTAATCACTAAGGATACGATGAGCGAGATATATCTAGATGCGGTTCGAATCCGGCAAAAAGTTTTTGTTCAGGAGCAAGGCGTTCCTGCTAATTTAGAAATCGACGAAAATGAAGCCTATTCCGTTCATTTCGTTCTTTATACGGATGATCAGAAGCCGGCAGCTACTGTGCGCTTATTACCGCTAGATGACCAGACATTCAAATTGCAACGCATGGCGGTATTAAAAGATTACCGCGGAAATAACCTTGGTGCAGAAATCATCGCAGAAGCAGAACTGTTTGCTAAACAACAGCAATTCAAAAAAATCGAGCTTGGAGCACAATTAACCGCAGAAAAATTTTATCAAAAACTAGGTTACATTTTCTATGGCGAAGTATTTCAAGATGCAGGAATTGATCATGTGCATATGAAGAAAGTGTTGTAAGAAACTATATGTATTAAGTGTATAAGAAAACCATCTAATCCTATATCTTAAAAAAAAAGACTTGAGTAAACACTTATTATATACATAATAAGTGTTTTCCAAGTCTTTTTTGTAAAAATACTAAAACTATTTCTTGCTCATGTCGACCGTAGTCTGTACAGAATTGGTTTTTGTTTTCGTATTATAGATACCAATATCAACACTCACTATATCCTGAGGTCGAACATTTCCTATTGGAGAAGAAAAAATATATTTTCCATCAACCGAAAGTTGATTATTTAACGAGGTGTCTGCATTAAGCAATGTTATACTTTGTTGGGATTCTCTTTTCCAGTTAACATGAATGAACAATATTGAATCATCCGCCGAGTAATCCTTTAATAGACTGTTGTCAAAAGTTAAGTTAATACTATAACTATTAGGACTACGATCATCTGGAAAAATATTTAATGCTTTTAAATGAACCTTCGTACCAAAATATTCGTCCAATGGAATCTGCTCAGCATTAACTAATTTTTTATTACTATAGTCAAAACTAAAATCTTTATTAAAAGGAATAATTCCAACAGATGCATTAACATCATAGTAATCACCAAGATTCCCCTGATACAAATCTATGCTATCAGAAGGAGTATACAACTTTCCAACGTAATAGTTTGGGATATGAATACTCTTTTGGTTATGCTTTTTTCCATAGAGAATAGCTTCCTGTCTCACTTGAAATTGCCCTCGTAATGAAACAACACTTTTAGTTGCATAGAAATAGCTAAAAGTAAAAGGAATGCATAGGAGTAGAATAAGATAAAAGACCTCATTTTTAAACAATGAACTTTTAAAATATGACAGATCTTTTAAAAAGAATGAAATCGAAATCAAAAATAGTACCAGAGCTCCATTCAACGAACGCAATGCTACCGGAAAAACATATGAACCACCAAATGCAGCATTAGCAACAATTGCAGAAAAAAAGAATACTAAACTATAAACTATATTTTGCTTTTTGGGATACTGACGCTTAAAAAAATAAATAAATCCAATAAAAATGAAGGTTACAAAAATCCATGAGAAGCTTTTAAATGTATCTATAAACCAAGGTGATGAGAAAAAATTCCAAAGTCTATGAAACAGTGATTGCTCACGAGGAACCTGAAAAGCTGGATATTGAAGCCGTTCATTCTGTCCTGGCGAAAGAAGTAAACTCAATGTTCCGATAAGTGTAAAAGGTAAGCCAATTAGAAAAACCTTTTTCTGTTTTTCTAACAATATAAATACTAGTGTTAGTAATACAACAACTATAGAGGTATTTTCGTTAGAATTTCCTGCTAATAGTCCCAGAATTGAGATTGAGAGAATATGCCAGAATTTTAAGTTTTCTCCTTTTAAAAAGAAAATTAAAGAAAAATATGCAACTATAAAGAAGTTAGTAAGAAGATAATTCGAATACCCAACTGTCCAAAATGACGTTTGTCCTAAATTAGGATTAGCAATCCAATAAAGAAGAAATATAATCACAAAATTTTTGAATTCCCATTTATATTCTTTATTTAAAATCGAGGGGAGTTGAGCAATTAGTGTAATCAATCCTACCCAAATAGTTGCTTTAAAAAAATTATAAATTATCGGAGGAAGTTGTAGCATTATTAATGAAGCTGCATCTGCAACAATTCGTCCCGACCAATTCATATAACGCCAAGCTAAATTGGACCATGTCGGATTCCTTGTTATATAAATAAAGTCATCGCTTGAAACAGGGGTAAATACTATTGGGATAAGTACTAGAACAAATGAGATAACTAAACAAAGAATAATGCCCTTTTTCTTACTATTTCTTAAACTGAGACCTGTAATTTTACTTCTTTTTAAATGTTTCAAAATGTACTCTCCTAAATTTAAAATATTCTGCTTTCTAGTTTAACAAAGAAATACGCAAAAACCAATGGGCATGTTAAAATTGAGACATTTAGATAAGTAAAAGGATTAGGTGTTGGTGTGGTTCAATGAAAACAGTCATTTGAAAACTGATACTAAAATTTCTATTACCATCGATATCTTGTAAATTATCCTGAGTATTGTAATGAGATATTCGTAGTATGTAACTTCTTAATGGTCAACAATTGCAGTTTTTAACTCGAACTATCAAAAAAGGCCATACCATTTTATTGGGTATGGCCTTTTCTTTCTACTTTCGCGACAATTGCTTGTAACGATCATACCAGATATCAATATAGCCTTGGGAAAAAGGCCCCTTCTCATTGTTAATCCAGTCCACTAAGATCTTGACATTTTCCTTGAGGATATAATCAATTTCTTTGGAATAATGCATCTGTTGACTATGGGCTTCATATTCATCTACGTCCAATAGGCGTTTTTCGCCATCCGGAAAAACCTTGACATCCAAATCATAATCAATGTACTTTAGTGCCTCGTCATCTAATACATAAGGTGATGCTAGATTACAATAATAAGAAACTCCCTTCTCTCGAATCATTGCTATTATGTTGAACCAGTATTTTTGATGAAAATAAACGATCGCTGGTTCGCGAGTGACCCATCTTCTGCCATCCGATTCTGTGACCAATGTGTGGTCATTCAAGCCGATCAGTGAACACTCGCTTGTTTTTAATACCATGGTATCACGCCACGTTCGATGCAAACTGCCGTCGTGCTTGTAACTTTTGATCGTTACAAACTCTCCTTCTTTTGGAACTCCCATAGCTACCCTTCCCTCAGCGAAAATGACTTTCGCATTTGTTTGGGTGTTATCACACCGACATCAGAATTATTATAGCAATAAAATTTAAGATTGCCTACTAATCTTTGTCGTCTGCTAGATTATTTTCAAAAACTTCCAACATTTTTTGTTGTGGTTTTGGAAAAACATACTTCGGAAATTCAGCTGGCTTAACCCAATCCCCTTTGAGCGTTAACGGTGCGGCACTCCGGCCGTAGAAAACAAGGATGTGCCAGCGTAGATGACTGAAAACATGTTTGACCTCTCCAAGCACTTTTTTCTGCCACACGATCGCTTCTTCTGTAAAAAAATCAGGACTGTCTTCGGCTACTTGCGTACTGGAAAACAAATCCCACGCTGCAGGATCGTACTGATTTTTCAACTCGTTGAAATGCACTTCAGTGACTTCTTCTAATGGAAACAGCCACATCTTCGCTAACAGACCGCTTTCAGCTCGTTGCTGAAGAAGGATTTCTTGCTGCTTATTTTCAATAACCCCTGCGATATAATAAACATCTTTGGGTTTTTGTTTTTTCGATTTAATTGGAAAAGCCGTTTGGCGATTTTCACGATAAGCTTGACAATACTTCTGAATTGGACAAATTTCGCATTGCGGATTTGTCGGCGTACAAATACTTGATCCCAGATCCATCATCGCTTGATTGAAATCGCCCGGCTGATCTTGGCTGATAATCCTTCGCATCGCTTCATCAAACTCATTACGACTGCTAGCTTTGGCGATATCAGCCTCGATGCAAAATAATCGGCTGACTACGCGCATCATATTGCCGTCGATTGCCGGTTCGGGAATTTCAAATGCGATACTGCTGATGGCGCCGGCTGTATAAGGTCCGATCCCCTTTAAAGAACGGATTTGCTCTACAGTTGTCGGAAATTTCCCACCAAATTCTGTCACGATCTGCTTCGCGGCCGCTTGTAGATTCCGCGCACGCGAATAGTAACCTAAACCTTCCCAGACTTTCAGTAATTTATCTTCAGGTGCATCAGCTAAATTCTGAATCGTGGGAAATTCTTCCATGAAGCGATAGAAATAGTCGATCACCGTATCAACGCGTGTTTGCTGCAGCATGATTTCTGAGATCCAAATTCGATAAGGATCTTGATTATAGCGCCAAGGCAGATTTCTTTTTTCCTGCTGATACCATGTGAGAAAATCTGTTTGAAATGCATTTACTTCTTGTTCCGACCAATGTTCCCACCCCTTACTCATCCTCTGCCTCTTTTCCGCGAATAAAGGCATCGATCTGATCAAATTGGAAACCTTTCTGATACAAACTTTGCTTGACCTTTTGTTTACGTTTGGCAGGTTCAAATCGCTGGTTTTTGCGCCATAATTTGTCTCCTTGCAATGTCAGCGCATCGCTTTCCTGCTCTTGAATATCAGAAAAATCAATCTCAGCTAAGACATTTTTACTCGTATCGCTATTAAAACCTTTAGTCATTAAAAGCTGTTGAATTTTCTGCTGTACTTCTCGCTGACTGCTGTGATGAAACTTCCTTAACGCTTTTTGAGCCGTATGCAAAGCGACTTGAAACTGTTCCTCCGCCTCATATAGATAAAGAGCCTGCTGAATATCCTCATCCTTCAACCCTTTTTGTTTCAATTTCTGTTGTAAGACTCGAGGGCCTTTGTCCCCTAAACGCATCTGTGTGCGTACATAGCTTTCACCGTAAACAAGATCATTTACCAGGTTCATTTCTTTCAGACGAGCAACGATTTTTTGCCGATCCGATCCTTCGATTTCCTTGTCTTTCAAATAGGTACGAATTTCTTTCTCCGTTCGTAATTGATAACTTAAATAATTTAGAGCCAGCTGAAATCCTAAATCTTCCTTGCTTTCCTGTTTGATTTCATCCAGCGTTTTTTCATCCAACTCTTGGCCTTTGAGCAAACGATGACGCACAACTGTATCTTCCGACAGCCGCAGCTTATCACCATTGGAGAATTCTACTTGATAATAAGGGCCGCGCCCTTGGCTGATCTTTACTACCGTCAACATGTTAACCCCTCCTCGCAAAGATTAATTCTATCATAGAAAACCGACTGATCGCTAAAAATATGCTAAAATGATACGCGTACGAAAATCACTTGATTTTACATATATCCCATTACTTTCTAAAAATGTGAAAGGAGCCACCCATGGCTGTTCAACTTAAACCAAATCAAACGTTAACGTTAAAAATAAAACTTCTCGGCATTAATGGCGAGGGTATCGCTTATTATAAACGCTTAATCATCTTCGTCACTGGCGCTCTTCCCAATGAAACGGTCGTCGCAAAAATCACCAAAGCTACTCCGCGTTTTGCGGAAGCGGTCCTAGTTAAAATTACGAAGAAAAGTCCCGATCGAATCACGCCCCCTTGTCCTGTTTATGAAGAATGCGGAGGCTGCCAATTACAGCACCTCGCGTATAGCAAACAACTGGACTTCAAAAAAGATTTATTGCGGCAGGCATTGGAAAAATATAAACCTGATGGCTATCAAAAATTTGAACTGAGAGACACGCTTGGCATGGATGAACCCTGGCATTATCGCAACAAGGCGCAATTCCAATTACGCAAAAATAAAAAGACCCAACAAGTAGAAGCCGGGCTTTATCAAGCGGAGTCCCATCAATTGGTGCCTATCAAAGACTGCCTTGTTCAAGAGCCTACTACTCAAAAAGTCATTAATACCGTAACGAATTTGCTAACAAAATACGATACACCAATTTATGACGAGCGTAGCAATTCCGGTATCGTACGCACCCTGATGGTTCGTATTGGAATCGAAACCGGCGAGGTCCAGTTAGTTTTGATTACTAAAACAAAAAAATTGCCGCAAGGAAATGCCTTGATCCGTGAAATCACCAATCGCTTGCCAGAGGTCGTTTCCATTATGCAAAATGTTCAAGACAAAAAGACTTCGGTCATCATGGGCGATGAAACGATTCATCTTTGGGGCAAAAATGCTATCAATGAGAAAATCAATGAAGTAAGCTTTGAACTTTCTCCGAGAGCCTTTTTCCAATTAAATCCGCAACAAACCAAGGTGCTTTACCAAGAAGCCATTCAAGCCTTAGACTTAACGACTCCTAAAACAGTGGTGGATGCCTATTGCGGTGTCGGAACAATCGGTCTTTCACTGGCCAAACAAGCTAAAGAAGTTCGAGGAATGGATATCATCCCACAGGCAATCGACGATGCGAAAGCAAACGCCAAAGCGATGAACCTGACCAATACCCATTACGAAGTTGGAACGGCTGAGAGCTTATTGCCTAAATGGTTGAGCGAAGGATTTGCACCTGATGCAATCGTAGTCGATCCTCCACGAACAGGATTAGATAATAAGCTGCTAAAAGCGATCCAAGAATCACCTAGTCCGCAAATGGTCTATATTTCTTGTAACGTTTCTACCTTAGCGCGTGATCTTGTTAGCCTCACGAAAATCTATACGATCGACTATTTGCAATCTGTTGATATGTTTCCACAGACTGCTCGCTGTGAAGTCGTCGTAAAACTAACCCGTAAGTAGCTAAAAGGCGTGACCAAAAATGGTCACGCCTTTTTCATTTAATAACCGGTTGCCGGTTGTCCATACGTATTTTGCTGCTCCGCATTGGGATCTGTCGCTCCGCCGTACCCGCCTTGATTCGGATCGACATAATTTGGATCAGTGTAACCTTGATTATTTTGAGTCGTATCATCGTATTGCTGTGTGCCATCACCGGCAGTTGATGAGTTCCCATATGCGCCACTATTATCATAATTGTCGGCACTATCATACCCAGGGGCAAATTGACTAGTGTCATCGCTAGCCTTGCCATCAGAGTCATCGTAAAACAGACTGTTTGCATCAGTTTCCTTCAAATTAGGCAATGTTTCCGCCGTGGTGATTCCCAGTTGTTTCTTCAAAGTATTTTGGATAGATAATAATTCATTTGTCCCTAAAATCTGATAGTAAACTTCGTCAATCATTTGGCTCTTACCAACTAATTGCTTTTGTTTGATCGTATCGAAAGCCGGCAGATAATTGGTTCCGATATCCATCATGTCGTCCCAGGTTAAATCTGTCTTCATATTCTTTTCGACAGCTTTTAAAATTTTCTTGTAATTTCCTACACCGTTAATAGACATCGCCTTGCGTAGAATCTTTGTTACTACTTCACGTTGCCGTTTTTGCCGGCCAACATCACCTTCTGGATCTTCATAGCGCATCCGAGCATAAGCCAAACCTTTTTCTCCGTTTAACGTCTGCTTTCCTTTTTCTACGTGAATACCATCTAAAGTAAAGTCAATCTTATTATTAACTTCGATCCCACCAACGGCATCAATCAAATCCTTTAATCCGCGCATATTGATCGAGACATAATGATCCAAAGGAATGTCCAGCAGTGTTTCAATCGTGTCCATCGACATCTTCACGCCGCCAAAAGCATACGCGTGATTCAATTTATCGTTAGAACCATATCCGACGATCTTAGTAAGAATATCTCGGTCGAGGCTGACAATCGTTGATTTTTTTTGCTTCGGATTGATGGTAACGACCATCATACTATCAGAACGGCCTTGATCCGAACGGCCAAGGTCTCCTGTATCAATTCCGGCAAGCAAAATTGAAAAAGGTTCTGCGTTGTCGATGTTAGGCTTGTCTCCGCTATCTCGTTTCAAACTTGTTCGTTTAACTGTCTGGCGAATGTTATCGACCATCTTACTCGCATCATTCGTCACTTGAACAGCGTAGTAGGTTATTCCACCTATAAACAAATTCAGTAGGACTAGCAATCCTACGACAATCTTTTTCCAACGACTCATAGTACACCTCTATCAACGATTTTTTACGTTTCATTTTCTCATAAATTGGGCATCTGTTCAACCGCAGCTAAAAACAATTAATCTTATATAATGGAAACTTAAAAAATAATAATTTCAATCCTACCCTTTAATCACGATTTATACCATAAAAATATGAAGATTTTTGGAAGGTCCAGAAAAATCTATACAAAAAAATGGAAAGACCAATATTATCAGTCTTTCCATTATAACTCATTCGATTCAATTATTTAGCTGCTGCCAAATTTTCGTTTGCTTGATCCCAATTCACAACATCCCAGAAAGCAGCGATGTAGTCAGGACGAACATTTTTATATTTCAAGTAATACGCATGTTCCCAAACATCTAAACCAATAATTGGTGTTTTACCATCTGTTAATGGATTATCTTGATTTGGTGTTGAAGTAATTTCTAATTTACCATTATTCAAGACTAGCCAAGCCCAGCCAGAACCGAAGCGGCCAGTTGCAGCTGTTTTGAATTCTTCTTTCATTTTTTCAAAGCTGCCGAATGCTTCATCAATTGCATCTTTGATCGCACCTGTTGGTTTTCCACCAGCATTTGGCGCCATGATTTTCCAGAAGAAACTATGATTTGCATGACCTCCGCCATTGTTGCGAACAGCCGTACGAATATCTTCTGGCACTTCATTCAAGTTCGTTACTAGTTCTTCCACTGATTGTTCTGCTAATTCTGGATATTTTTCAATCGCAGCATTTAAATTGGTTACATAAGTGTTATGGTGCTTGTCATGATGCAAATGCATCGTTTCAACATCGATATAAGGCTCCAACGCATCGTAGCCATAAGGTAGATCTGGTAAAGTATAAGCCATAGTTCATTTCCTCCTTAAAATATCTTACAAATCAACTGTATCAAACAATGCACCGTTCTTCAAAAGATATGCCTACTGTGAAGAAGAATTCGTTTTCTCGTCTTCAATGATCTCGACCTTTTTAAAAATAAACAACTTACTGAAGGCATAATTCGCAACAACTACGACGACTTGCGTGATGATTTTCGCGATCAGGTTTCCCGTATGCAGCATATCGATAAATAGGAACATACAAGCCATGTCCATCCCAAATGAAAGGATTCGATAAAAGATAAATTTACCAAACTCCCAAGCCAACGCCTGAAAGCCCTCGGTTTTCGATTGAAAAACCCAAAGTTTGTTCGTTACAAAGGCAAATAGTACCGAACAAATCCAAGAAATCGCGTTAGAAACCGGCCAATTCAAATGAAAGGCCTGATAGGCCAACGCAAAGGTCACGATATTCACAACGGTCGCTAGCCCACCAAAAAATAAGTAAATGAATACTTCCCAAAGTTTTTTTTCTTCCAAATACCCTTTAAACTGCTGATAGATTTTCATGATTACTCGCTTTCTTATTCTACTCTTCTTAAAGTAAGATAGCGAAGCCCGTAAAAATAGTCAATTCTTTCTTGAAATCTTTTTACATTTTTACAGATCGCCTTGTTATTTCAAGCTCATTTCGCTACAATGGCTCTTGTATAAAAGATTGGAGCGATCACATGACTTTTCGTCAATTAATCAAAGGATCCCTTTTTCGCTTTGAGGATCTAAAATCAGCAAAAGATACGCCCTTTTGGAAATCGATAGTCTATTTAATCGGTCTAAGTCTGCTTCTGGCGATTCCGAGTGTTTATCAAGCCCTTCAAGTAATGAATCAAATGAAAACAGACAGCTTGAAGATCGTAGAAAAGATTCCCGATTTTAAAATTGAAAACGGCGAGATTGAAACAACAAAACCTGAAAAAGGGTTCATCTATCAAACCAATTCAATTATTTTAACTTTCGATCCTGAAGGTAAACGTACCCAGCAAGATGTCGAAAAGGATCTGGTTGGAAATTATTTCAGCGTTGGACTATTGAAAGATCAGGCAATAGTTGTGTTGCCAGACTATGGCGGGGTTAGTTCAGCAATGTTTGGCGATAACGTGTTGAAATTTTCTTACAAACAAGCACCGTTAAAAGGTATGACGGGCGACAAATTGAGAGCTGGTTTAGAAGATTTAAAACTACCGGTTTGGACACCGCTAGTGATGTTGTTAGCCGGTGTTTATCCCTCCTTTATCAATCTATTTGTTACACTCGTCTTTGCAGGGATTGCGGGGATGATCGTAGCAAAATTGAGATTGCGGCGGGTTACATTCTTTGAATGCTTCAAAACGATTATTTTCTGTGCGACAATTCCAACTATCTTAGCAACGATTGTTTTATTGTTCCAGCCTAATTTCGATTCAAGTATTTTGATCACATTCATTAGTATGTTCATCTTCTTTCGTGTGACTCATTATTTTCCGAAGATCGAATTGCCGACTAAGTAACTGCTTACGATTCTGTAAGCAGTTTTTTTTCATAAATTTTGTTAGAATAGAGCCGAGATTTCCAGTAAAAAAAGAAATGAGGGATCACCATGACAAAACCAATTATTTTCTTGCAAAGAGAGTTTCGCGATGAATTTATCGAAAAAATCCAAACCCTCGCTCCTGATTATCAAATCAAAACAGAATTAACAGAGGATGACCTTCCTTCTGTCGAAATTTCAGTCGGTTGGCCAAAAAAATTCAGTGAACAGCTTCTATCTTCTGATCAGCTAAAATGGGTCCAGTCCATTTCAGCTGGCGTAGACTATCTGCCCTTAAATGATTTTTCTAAACGAGAAGTTTTATTATCAAACGGCAGCGGTATCCATGTTCTTTCCATCAGCGAGCATATCATTGGAGTCTTGCTTGGCTATTACCGCGGATTAAATGAATCAGTCAAAAAGCAAGAACAAAAAGTATGGGCACAAGAATCAATCCATTATGATCAACTATCAGGAAAAAATTTACTCGTTGTTGGTACTGGACACATTGGTCAACAACTTTCGAAATCGATTTGTAGTCTAGGTGTGAACGTGTACGGGATTAATACGACTGGACATCCTGCCGAAGGATTCGTCGAGACCTATTCCATTAAAAATATGGCAAAAATCGTCCCTGAAATGGACATTGTAGTAGGAATTTTGCCAGGAACTCACGAAACCTATCATATTTTCAACAGTGATATTTTCGGAAAAATGAAAAAGACCGGCATTTTCATCAATGTCGGCCGCGGTGATACCGTGCACACTAAAGAACTGATCTCTGCCCTTGAAGAAAAACAATTCGCTTTCGCTGCTCTTGATGTCTTTGAGGAAGAACCCTTACCGGAAAACAACCCATTGTGGACCTTTGATAATGTTCTGATTACACCACATATCTCTGGTATGACAGTAGATTTTCAAAATAAATTTATGAAGATATTTTTAGCTAACTTGAAGAGTTATCTATCTGATAGAGAACTATCTGTTAACCAAGTGAAATTGACGCGAGGGTACTAAAAAAGTTGGAGCTTATTGCTCCAACTTTTTTTCAGTCTCTTTAACAATATAAACCGGTCTTTTTTTCGTCTCCATAAAAATCTTGCCAATATACTTTCCAATAATACCGATACACAATAGTTGAACACCGCCAATAAAAAGTATAATCGTCACTAATGACGGCCAGCCAGATGTTGGATCGCCAAAAATCAACGCACGAACGATGATGAACAGCATCGCAATTCCCGAAGCAATACAAGAAAAGGCGCCAACAAATGAAGCGATATTCAACGGAGCATCTGAAAAGTTAACAATTCCATCAATTGAATAATTGAATAATTTCCAAAAGGACCATGATGTTTCTCCTGCAGCGCGTTCCCGATTCTCAAAAGAAATATATTCAGTTTTGAATCCAACCCAGCTAAATAACCCTTTTGAAAAACGATTATGCTCAGTTAATTCTAAGATTGCATCTACCATTTGCCTGGTCATCAATCGATAATCTCTTGCGCCGTCAACCATTTCAGTTTCACTTATACGGTTGATCAATTGATAAAATTTCTTAGCAAAGAAACTTCTAATAGGCGGCTCGCCTTTTCGGTCTGCTCTACGAGTGCCTACACACTCAATATCTGTAGATTCGATCATTTCAACCATACGTGGTAACAACTCTGGTGGATCCTGTAAATCAACATCCATCACAGTAACCAGTTCTCCCTTAGCCGCTTGCAAGCCTGCATAAAGTGCCGCTTCTTTACCGAAATTTCTAGAAAATGAAATGTACCGGACAAAATCATTGTCGCGTGCAAGTTCCCGCAATACTTCTAATGTCCTATCCTTTGATCCATCATTGATAAAAATATATTCAAAGCCATGAGAGACTTTTCTCTTTACTTTTTCCATCTCTGCAAAAAAAAGAGGAATGGCTTCCTCTTCATTAAAGCAAGGGACAATTACTGATATCATTCAAGTCACTCCTAAATTTGGTTAAAGTCATACTTAGGTTCATCTAATTCAGTATCGTAATCAACAACTAGGTCATATCCTTTGAAAAACCATTCATCTACTTCTTCCACAAAGAATATCATACCATTTACATTTTCTTCTATCAATGGACTCTCTGGACTATCTACCGACATACCAACTGAAAAACCATCGTGAACTTGAGTCTTGCCATATACTTTTCCATAAAACTTTATTCCTTGACCCTCACCTAATTCGAGTTCGCGTTTGAACCACTCTTGAGCTTTTGGCGTTATAGTCAATTTCATTTGATAATCACCTATCCATTCATTTTTTCATCTAAATAGTCTACGTCTTCGTCACGACCAATCACTACTAAATGATCGTCTTTCAGTACGACTTCTTCTGCTGGAGGCGTAACGATAGGATCTTGATGGTCACGTCGAATAGCTACTACATTTAAGCCAAATCGCTGACGAAAATCAAGTTCATCCAAGGTTTTGCCATAAAATTTTCGATTGGTTACGTTAATCTCAGCTAAAGAAAATTCATCTGAAAGCTCTAAATAATCCAAAATATTTTTAGAGACTAAATTATGAGCAATTCGCTGCCCCATATCACGTTCTGGATGGACCACACGATCAGCGCCAATTTTTTCTAAAACACGAGCATGATACTCGTTTTGCGCTTTTGCTAAAATGTTCGGCACACCCATTTCCTTGACCATCAACGTCACTAAAATACTTGCTTGAATATCTTCACCGATCGCAACGATCACATGGTCAAAGTTACGGATTCCTAATGACCGTAACGTCATCTCATCTTGTGCATTGGCTACAACCGCGTGAGTCGCAATATTCATATACTCATTTACTCGATCTTCACTGCTGTCAATCGCCAAAACTTCTTGACCAGATTCGACTAATGTCCGACAAATACTCCCGCCGAATCTTCCTAAACCAATAATGACAAAACTTTGCTTCATGATATCTCCTCGTGTATTAATATTGTATTTACATTGCCTGCTACTAACACCCTAAAACTTACAATTCTCAGTATAACAAAGAGCGGGTTAATAAAACAGAGATGGACTCTCTATTTTATTAACCCGTGTTTGAATGCATAGATTGCTGCTTGTGTACGATCTTCTACTTCTAGTTTCGCTAAAATATTCGAAACATGCGTTTTTACTGTTTTCAGTGTAATGAATAGTTCATCCGCAATTTCTTGATTGCTCATTCCTTGGGCAATCAGCAACAAGATTTCTTGTTCTCGATTCGTCAATTCTTCATGAAGGACGTGACGATTACGATTGGACAGTTGTTCCATCATTTTAGTCGTTACTTCCGGTTCCAAGACCCGTTCACCATTATACGTTTTGCGGATGGCATTGGCGATCTCGTGCGCTGTCGATGTTTTTAATAAATAACCAGATGCACCAGCTTCAATTGCTGGGTAGACTTTTTCATCATCAATAAAACTGGTTACGATTAAGATTCTTGCTTCTGGCCATTCTTTTAAAATTTTCTTGGTTGATTCGATCCCATCCATTACTTCCATCACCAAGTCCATCAATATGACATCTGGTCGAAGATCCATGGCCTTCTCGTAACCTTCCTCGCCGTTTTCGGCCTCTCCAACGACTTCTACATCCGCTTGAATCGATAGATAAGAAGAAACGCCCAAACGAACCATTTCATGATCATCAACTAATAACACTCGTATCATCCTCTGCCTCCTAATTCCTAATAATGTATTGATTAACCCTTTCAGAAGTTAATCTGATTTTTTTGTCTACTCGTTCATAGTCAAAGAATTCTCACTGGTTGGAGTGGCATCCTCTACAACAGGTACCTTGATCTCAACACTTGTTCCTTGACCTTTGAAACTAATAATTTTTGTTGAACCACCTACACCAGCTATACGTTCACGAATATTCCGTAATCCATAGCTGCCGGCATGTTCGTCTTTCTCCTCAAAACCAACGCCATCGTCAATGACGCGCAATAAAATACTTTGTCCTACAATTTTTAAATAAACTTCCAATTCATTTGCTTTTGCATGACGCAACGTATTAGAAAGCAGCTCTTGGACCACTCGGAATAATTGATCCTCGATGCTGGCAGAAACACAAATATCTTGTACATCCCATTTTAACTGAATTTGAATCTTCGTTTGCAGTTCTTTTAATAATTGCTCAATTCCTTGACGCAAACTTTTTCCTTCTAAGCTAATTGGGCGTAGATGAAGTAACAACGCACGCATTTCTGATTGAGCAGCGTTAATAATATCAGCCACCATTGCTAATTGCTTTTTATAAGGCTCTAGCTCTTCTGAATACTGCGACTGCTCATTTAGGGCTGACATCATCATCATCGCCGCAAACAGCTGCTGTGAGACCGAATCGTGCAGCTCTCTGGCTAAACGATGCCGTTCTTCCTCTAAAATCTTTTCCTTCGTTGTACCATCTACTATTTGAGGCTGACTGCTCAGTTGCTGCAGCTCTCGCGACATACTCACTAGTTTTTCTTTGATTCGTTTGATATCATGATCCACCAAAAGCATCTCTTTGTTTTGCGAGATTGCCACATCTAAATAGGGCTGATCATAGTTGCCTGAAGCCAGACTTTGCAATTTTCCTTCAATTTTTCCCAGTTGCCGTTTTTCCAAAAAAGTCACAAGAAAATAGACGACTGCGCTCACAGTTAGAGAAATCACGATGATGTGAACGAATAAAGGAATATAGAAAATTCGTGCAATAAACAATTGACCAAATAATTGCCGTTTTCCAATCGCATACATATATAAAAAGAGTGTCGTTAGAATCAATAGAAAGGAGATGAGTCCAGAGTAGAGGGAAATTTGTAAACGAGAGTATTTCCCCATCATACACGAATCACCTCGACATCTCCAACCAATGTATTGGTCACTATTTTCAATCTACGAGGACTTTCATCATAATCCTCACTATAAATCTTGAACGTTTCATTACGTAAAACTTGCGTATCCTCATCAAAATCGACTTTTCCATATAATGTCGCATGCTCAAAAAGAATTCCGATACCATAAGGAACCAAAATCCGTGTCCGGCCAAATCCTTTACGAACGATCACGATGCTATCTTCTTTCGGTAATAAGGTATTTCCTAAATCAACAATTGTATCTCCAGCTAAAATCGCCACATTGATATCATCCCACTCAAATACTTGTGTGCCGATCCGATCATTTCCAATCCAGCTTTGTTTTTTTCGTTCACCATTGTGACTAGTTGGATCAGTTGTCTCAACCATCACAATACTCTTTTTATTTTTCAAAGAATGATTTGGCATGGAAATCCCTGCAATTTCAAATCCCTTGAGGCCAAGGAATATTACTGCAAAAATCAACATCAACCAAGTCGCAGGACTGTTTACTAAACAAATGATTAGAATTACTGAGCCTAAGATCAATTGAAATTTTCGACGACGATGTTTTCGCAATGCCCAATATATATTTAATACACCAAAGAGCAGCATGATTAACATCGCAGGATTTGAAGATAATTGCCATAATAAGAAAATTGCAAGTAAGGCTTCAATTACAATGAAAAAGCGCCATGGACTTTTCATTTTGTCTTTCCTCCCAACTTTTTTATCTATACCTTATTCTACTTTTTTTAAGAATCAAATACTATCGGTCTAAAGTCGCAAAACGATTCCTAATCTGAAGCGGATTCGTTATCGCCTATTCCCTCAAACACTAATAAAAAGAAAAGAGGCGACCAGCGCCTCTTTACCGTATTCTTAGTTTTGTTTCACATTCGTGATCTTAACTTCCATGTTTCCACCTGGAGTCGCGATTGTCACAACATCTCCAACGCTTTTGCCAATCAACGCTTGAGCGATTGGTGAATCATTTGAGATTTTACCAGTTAGCGGATCTGCTTCCGCCTTCCCTACGATAGTGTATTCTTCCTCTTCATCATCAGGCAATTCAACAAAGGTAACGGTTTTCCCGATTGAAATTTCATCCGAGTCAACATTCTCGTTATCGATAATTTGTGCGAAGCGGATCATATTTTCCAAAGTGTTGATACGTCCCTCAACAAACGCTTGTTCATCCTTAGCAGATTCATATTCGGAGTTTTCAGATAAATCGCCAAAGCTGCGAGCGATTTTAATTCTTTCAATAATTTCTCCACGTTTTACTGTTTTTAATTCTTCTAATTCCTGCTCTAGTTTTTCTTTTCCTTCCAGAGTCATTGGAAATGTTTTTTCTACCATTCTTCTTCTCCTTCAATCAACAAAATTACGAAAGGTAATCCTTTATAGATTTAATCCACAAAAGATTACCACGTAATTACTATATTGTAAATTGTTTATTTCTCTTTATTGACATATTTTTCAACCAATTCCATATGCTCTTCGTAAGTCTTCGCATAATAAACTTTACCAGTTGAGATATCTGCGACGAAATAGATATAATCATTCTCGGTTGGATCAAGAACTGCAAGAATTGCTTCCTGACTCGGATTATCAAACGGTCCAGGCCCATAACCCGCATTCGTATACAGATTATAAGGTGAGTCTACTTCAGTATCTTTGATTGTTACAACCTCTTTATGTTCACCTAACGCATAAAGAATCGAAATATCTGATTGTAAAGGCATCTGCGCTTTAATTCGGTTAAAGAAGACTTGTGCGATCTTCTTACGGTCGGATTGCGTGACCCCTTCTTTTTCTACCAACGATGCTAGAGTCATCACTTCTTGAACCGTTAACCCTTTTTCTTTAATTTGACTATAATAAGGGGTTAATATTTGATTCGTCGTATCAACCATTTGGGTCACAAGATCTTCCAGACTTCTATTCTTGTGTACATTATAGGTTGCCGGGAACAAATAGCCTTCTAAACGATAACGTACATCTTTGGCATTAGCAGCATCTCCCAATAGATCAGGATATTGTGCTTTCAATTGATCGAAGAATTTTTCATCCTTCATTACTTTGATGAAATCTTCCTTCTTGAAGTCCGTCTTCTTAGCGACCAAACCGGCAATTTTATCAACATCATAGCCTTCAGGAACCGTTAGTTTCGAAGCATCATCTAATGGTTCGGCACTCCCGCCCTGTTGCAATTCCTTACTAATTTGATCCAATGTCATATTAGGAGAAAACTGATAATAGCCTGCCTGAAAATTCGTTAAATTTTTAAATTTGGTGTAGAAATTAAAGACCATTCCATCACGAATGACATCGCCATCTTGTAAAATATCCCCAATTTGACGATTAGACGAACCACTTGGCACTTCCACCTGAACTAATTTTTTATCATTCTTATCTAACGGCTTCAACCCAGCACTTACATAATTATAGCCTGAGATTGCCAAGACTCCAGCGACAATCAAAATACCGATCGTCAATATATAAACAATTTTACGGACGACTCGATCCTCTTTGCGACGTTCTGCTCGTTTCAAGTTGCTCTCCTCACTTAAATCCCCTTCAAACTCCTCATCCATATGACGAAGTTCCTCAAATTTCTCTCCTAAACGATGAAAAATTGATGCTTCTTCCTCAACTTGTCCATCACTTTTAGGCTCATTAACATCTTTAGCCTTTGATTCCTCTACAGAAGGAACAGCTTTAGTTGTTTTTTTAGTACCTGAATGACGAACAGTTGGCTGCTTAGTTTCAGCCTTTGAAGGTTCTGTCTTTTGCTCTTTCTTATTAATAGTTTTCTTATCTTCAGCTGCAGTTTTTTCTACCTTTTTCTTTATCTCAGCTTTTGATTTAGGCTCACTATTGGAACTCTTATCTATCGAAAGCTCTTTCTCTTTCGGAGGTTCCTCTTTTTTAACTTCTTTTTCAATTGGTTTAGACTTCTGCTCAGAGGCAGTAGTGTCTTTCTTACTTTGCCTATTGCCAAATAAACGCTCATAAGACGAAGCTAAGTCGACATCATCGTCAGTGTCCTTTTTTGCTTCAGAGGTGCTAGAACCTTTAGTAGGCTTTTTCGTAGACTCTACTTCACGATTCTTTCGACCCTCTTCTAAAGCCCGCATGATCTGCTCTTTAAACGATCCTTCTTCTGAGTGTTGGTTTTGATCCTCAGACAAAAACAACTCCTCCTTACTTCATGTCATAACTTAAATCATTATACATGAAATGAAAGAGGAGGGAAATGTAAAATTTATTTAGTTAAGGAAATTATATTTTTTTCTTTTACAAGTATGTCGAACCGAGATAGACATGAAATTGATCCACTATCAGATATTGATAATGAATAAAAAATGACTTACTACGATTTATCTCATTACTATGATTATACTTCATAAAATTCAATCATCTTCATTCAAGCTAGTTTTTTGGAATATGACTGTCAAAAAAATAGGGATCATTGAGAAAAAAAGACTGTAAATATATCTAAAGTCTGTTGCTGGAGCTGAAATAATCAATGAAAACAAGTTAAGGTAGGGGATAACTAAGATAAGAAACGATCTTATTAGACCGAACTTAACTATACTAACAGCTGTTGCTAAAAGTAAAATTAATACTGCAACAGCTCCTCTAATTAAAAACTGTTGTTGATTATTATCCATAACATGATAAACTTTTTCAATAAATTGTTGCCCTCGAATTGACTTAGAGTCATTGTTAAGAGGGATATAAGCATTCAAAATTCTCTTTTTAAATATCTCATATTTTACTGGAACAACACTGATTGCTTTGGCTTTTCCTTTATATTTTTGATATTCTAATTTTATTTCTTTTTCCACTTCAGATGGGTTTATTTTAGATTCACGATAGTAATTTTCACGGTTTCCAGTTATTTCCAGACCATGAATATTGATTTTATATTCAGTCGGTGTAGTGAATCTCCAAATACTAGCCGTTTGATTAAAGAAAGAAACAATAAAGATTTTAGGATTCAATTTTAATAATTTGAACCAATGAAGAATAAAAATCTTAGGTTGGTCCTCAATCATTTCTCCATCAAAACTCGAATCATACTTTATGTAGTCAACAGTTTTATCATTGTATCGTTCGCTCCAAAGGTCCGTTGGCAATATTTCATTAAAATAAACTTTCTCTTCTAATGGAACCTTTCCATTTTTTTTATAAGTAGCAGAGATTTGCTGTAACGGAATTGATAGTGCCTCGTAAACAGGAGACTTTTCCGCATGTAAAATAGTATTTGTAAAAAAATTGAATGAAAAGATTGATATAAATGTAACTAGTACAGAGATAAGAAATTGTTTTTTTCGAGAGAAGACTAGCAACAAAAGTAGCGTAATTATAACTACCATAAGGCCGTTCTTTCTAAATAAGGCCGTGAAACATGAAATTAAGGTAAAAGAAATAATAGTTGCAGGTTTTTTGAAGAATACTTTTTCATTTAGCACTAGCTCACTCGTCATATAAAAAAATAATAACAATAAAATTGAATACGGTATATCTTTCCATAAGGTTACCATGAAGATTCCGTTAACAGGATAAAACGCGTATAGCAAACTGACTAGACTACATAAAATAATTGGAACTCCCTTTTTCAATAATTTTCCTAAAACAAAAACTATTGAAAAAGCCCCAAAAATCAATTGTAATAATAAGAATGATGCTGGTGAATGATAAAAGAATGATGCAAATTTTATAAGAAATGTATGAATCAATGGGTGCCATTCAGAATACAATTGATATCCATTTGCTTGCCCCCATTGATTATAAGAATCATTTGTAAGCAGCCCCGGATAAAAAGACAACCAATAATAGAACCATGATCCAAAAATAATTAAAAAACTAACTATTGAGAATACATAAACTAATCTTGACGAAACATGCTTTGGTTTGATTGAAACACAAAACAATATAAAACTACTAAATAAAATAGTATACATCAGAACAGTCAAAGCGAGTCCAACAATAAAGACAAGTGTTGAACTAAATCCTTGACTATTAGTACTTACAGACACAAAGATTGAAACAAAAAAAGACAAAAGCATCACTGATTTATTAGGAGTTTTTTTTGACAAAAAAAGATAGATTAAACTCAAAATTATTGAAAAAAATAATTTTGTTTTTATTCCGGTTTGATAATATATGGATAGAGATGCCAATGATATACAAAAAAATATGCATCCTTTTTGAACCCGCGTTTTGAAATATTTTGACAAATTTCTCCCCACTTTCCCAACATTTAAAAAGAGCCACCTTAAGCTTCTGATAATTCTACATAGAGTGACTTCATACAGATTAAATTCACTTTAATCATAATTATTATAATGCCCATCTTTACTTCAAATGCAACTTGCTTAAGAAAATTAGCTCTTAATATTATTTATCTCGACTATATATACTATACAGGTTTAACTCATACATTTTTTTATCAGCCGTCACAACTGTATCAAGAATTAATCCTGTAACCAACAGTAACATAGAAAATGTCATTAAACCTGTTGCTAAAATTGCGGAAGGTATTTTGTTGATAAATCCACTTTTCACAAACTCTATTACAACTGGTAAACCAACTATTAATCCCAAAACAAAGAATAGAGCAAACCACATTGAAAAAAACAAAAGTGGTTTATAGTCTTTACACATTTTAAAGATTGTCATCAAAACTTTAATTCCATCAGAAAAAGTATCTAGTTTAGATTCACTTCCTTCTGGCCGGTCTCGGTAATCAATAGGTATTTCAACTAATTTAAATCTCTTATCTAAAGAATGAATCGTAAATTCAGTTTCAATTTGAAAACCGCTACTCATGACCGGGAAGCTTTTAACAAATAACCTATTAAAACCTCTGTAGCCAGTCATCACATCTTTGATATTAGCTTTATAAAGCCAATTAATTGAATTTTTAACTAAGTTATTTCCAAAGTCATGGAAAGCTCTCTTATTTTCATTAAAGTATGTTCCATTAGATAATCTATCACCAATTACCATGTCTGCACGGTTTTCTTTTAAAGCTTTTAATAACTCGTGGCAGGCTTCTGCTGGATAAGTATCATCGCCATCTACCATTAGATAGAAATCTGCATCAATGTCAAAGAACATTTGACGAATTACATTTCCTTTACCTTGCCTTGGTTCCTTTCGAACGATTGCCCCCTCATTCAAAGCAATCTGATACGTGTCATCCGTTGAATTATTGTCATAAACATAGATATCTGCACTTGGTAGTTCTTTTTGAAAATCATTAATTACCTTTTTAATTGTCATAGCTTCGTTATAACAAGGAAGCAATATTGCAATACTGTCTGTCATTTCACTAATCTCCTTAAAATATACGCTAATACTAGAATACAAGAGTTCCCTAATTATTTCTATACGTAATTAAACGAAATTGACGTATCCATAAAAAAAGGACATTAACCTGAAATTATGGACTAATTCAAGTTAACCTCCCACATTAAATCAAGTTTTCAGATTCCAAATATTTCTTCATGCCTTCTTGAACACTAAAGTTAGGTTTATAGCCTAATCCCTTCAACCTAGAAATATCAGCAACTGAATCTTTAATGTCGCCTTCTCTCTCAGATTCGTTCTTAACACTTAACCTTACGCCTAATGCCTCATCAATAACTTCAATCAACTCGTTTAAAGTAATCGCACTACCGGTTCCAACATTAAATTGTTTACCCAGAGCTTCCTCTTTACTTGCAACGAGTAACAATGCCTGAATGACATCCTCAATGAAAACAAAATCACGAGATTGCGAGCCATCACCAAATAACATAAACGATGCATTCTCTTCGTTCTGTATCTTTTTATAGCGGTCAACCAGAATTGAAATGACTCCACTATATGGAGATTCTGGATTCTGATTTGGCCCGTAGACATTAAAGAAGCGTACCGCGCTTGTATTTACACCATATAGGTGATTATAATCCAACACGTATTGCTCAGCAGCAAATTTGTCAACTGCATACGGAGTCAATGGGCGAATGACTGATTCTTCTTTCTTGGGTAACGTGGCCTCGTCACCATACACTGCAGCTGAGGAACTGAAGACTAACCGCTTCAAATCCTTTTGGTATTTTCTGATTAACTCTAACAGCATCAGAACACTTTCAAAATTGATTTGATGCGTCTCCACGGGACGCTCAACCGAATCAGCCACACTAGCAATTGCTGCTAAATGGAAAATGTAGTCAAACGTATTATTTGAAAGAACTTCTTCCATTAATGATTCGTCTGTAACTGAACCATTGATAAATTTGAGATTTGAATTGCTATCTAAATTCTCTTCTTTTCCCATAGACAAATCATCCACTACGATTACTGAATTTTCCTTAGATAAGTGATTTGCTAGCGTAGACCCTATAAAACCTGCGCCTCCTGTAATGAGATAGTTCATATTAATCCTCCTAAAAAATTTACGTGCTCATATTTGTCAAAAAAATACTATTTAATTTTAGGTATATTTTTATAACTTCCAATCAGTCTTCCAAGAAACAACCAGAAAATAAGACTACCTATTGTATGCTCCAAAACAAATTCACTATTAATACATCCAAATAACGCATAAGCAAAAACGACTAGAAAATAGATATATTTGTAACTACTACTCATAGCTTCTTTCCAATTTATACTCTTAACAACTTCAAAAAAGCTCCTAATACAAAAGCTAAAAAAAGTGAGTCCTCCTAAAATACCAGTAGAGGCAAGTACATTAAGATACGAATTATGAACAATAAACCCATTCTGTGCGATAAACGTTGATGGCAAATGTTCCCTAGCATAAGGGATCATATTTTTAGGGGACGTTCCTACTAGCCAACTAGATTTGAAAATATCTAAAGCACTTTTCCAAATAGAAAATCTTAAATTGGAAACATCATCACTTTCAGCAACATCTTTTCTTACTAAACTTGTATTTGATTGAGAATTAGAAATAATTTTTCCATTCATCTCATGAAGACTCAGTATGTTTAGAATATTATTAAATAAATCTTTAGTAAAATCTATTAATATGTGCAATGAAAAAATACCAGCTATAGCAACTGCAATCCCCAAGAAGACGCCAACAATTTTATTATTCTCAAATCTTTTGTTATCTAATACAAATATAAATACTGAAAGTGAAAATAAAATATAACCAACTACCTCACCAGTTCTAGATCCGCTTAATACGATGTAGATGAATTGAATGAAAATGTTAGCAATCAAAAAGACTCTAAGACTGGTCCTTTTTATTTTAAAAATATAATATAGCGACAATATGATAACTATCACTGCACCCGTTGCAGCATAGTTTGGATCTCCATATAAACCAAATAATCTAGACTCTAAGAAGCCTACTCGAATCCTGTCTCTTGGAGAATAAAATTTTTCAAATCCAAAATTCAGAAAGAACATAACTAATGATGAAAATGTAAGAACAAACCATGTAATAATTAAAGTAAAATCAATACTTTTAAAAAAACGATTATCTTTAAAGTGTTCCTTTGCAAACTCATAAGCTAAGAAATAGTAAATGCAGCTCCAAATAAGTAGTTTTATATTTGGAATAATCCCATATTGTCTATTAAATATACTTGAAAGCAAAATAACTGTCGAAAATAAAATTAATAATTTATCGTAAGGGAACCTTTTTTTCTTTAAATTACTAAAAAAATCAATTCCTAATAAAATACCACCCCACAGAGCCAGAAAGGTAAAAAACATACCGTCATATTTAGAAGGCATAAGACTATAAATATTTATAGAACGTAATAGAAGACCTGCCAACAATGTAAAAAAATAAAACTGTTTTATCATACTTAAATTGAGTTTTCTCACAAATAACACTTCTTTCTAACTATTTAATACAATATTCCACTTTTCTAAGATGTTAGACATTTCAAACGATTTGGCCTTTTTCAAAGCTTTTTTTTGATATGACTCTCTGAGATCAAAATTTTCAATCAAAGAATTTACTTTATCAGCCATCTCATCTGTATCGAAATCACTTACTAGTATCCCATTTTCACCTTGATTTAATAACTCAATTGCACCAGAGTGATCAAAACTAACTACTGGAAGGCCATATGATAAAGCCTCTATAATGACTAAAGGTAACGCTTCAGTTCTAGAAGTAGATAAGAATATGGAGCTGGACAAGTAGTGTGCTTTCAATTCATCACCTGATAAAGGTCCTACATATTCTATCTTAGTTGAAACCCCATTTTTATTTATTAGTCTAAAAAATTCTTCTTCTTCTTCAGGTGTTCCCTGCCCCGCAACCCTAATAGTCCAACCATCAGATATTCCTTTAGCTACATCTACCAAAAAATCCAATCCCTTTATTTTTATATCTAGACGAGAAGTAAACGAAATTACATTTTCCTTTAAATTTGCTTTTCTATCAGAATTTAATACCATGGGATTATATATTATAAATGAATTCGGATTAATTTGTTTGTATACCTCATAAGCTTTTTGCGAGAGACATACGATAGAATCAGATGATTTGATAGCAGCTATAAAAGCAAGATGATAATTTTTAGTAATATCATTAAAGCAATAATCCGTATCCTCATGCATCCATGAAATGATCTTGATATTGGGAAATATTTTTTTTATCGACGTAGAGAAAAATGCGACAGAAATATATGAGTTTAAAATTAAAATATCAATTTCTTTTTCTTTTATTATTGATATTAGGCTTTTCAACTCCTTTTTGGTATATTTGCTTGGTGTAAAAGATTTATCATTAAACAGAAACTCTATAGTCTTTCTTGATTTAATCCACATTTTTTCAAAAATAGAACGATTAGCATTAATCGGTATCATTTTTTTTTGATCCAAGCTCAAAAAATTATCGTCCTCTAAAAAAGGCAAAAAATAAACAGTATTTGTTTTTGAGAGTTCTTTTCCCACAATTGATGCAACCATATTAGCCCCCCCCTGACCAAACGAGGGGCTGACAATTCCTATATTCAAAAAACCACTACCTTTTTAAGATTTTTTTTCCTACCGATAATACAAATTGGAACTCTGTTCGTTTTCTATACAAAAAAATATATATGATTAGGGATATCAGTCCAGTTATAAAAACTTCAAAAATAAGAAACAAAACACCATTGTTTCTGCTAAAAAATATCATCATTATCTTCTTAACGATTAGTCCACTACACAAAAGCTCTAAAATATACCTTACAAATAACACGACAAATGATTTGAAGGGCCGATTCAAAGCATTCTTGAATATTACGAACCCTTCGTACCACACAACAAATCCTAAAGATGAAAAAATCGTCCCTAACAGCACTCCATTAATACCTAAATCAAAACCCATTAAAAAAATTAGCGATAAAACTAGATTCATCATAGCCTCAATTACTGGTTTGTATCTTTGCTCCCAGTATAGACCAAAAGACTCTATAAAAATGAAATTTGTATTTCTGTATACTTGTATTACATAATTGAAAATTATCAAAAAAATAGTTACATCAGATAACACATACTCTGAACCTATCCAAATACTAATAAATGGGTTAATTACGATAAGTAAAATAATTGATGAAAAATATATCAGGGAATGATTGACAAACAGGTGGCGTTTGAATAGATCAAACGCTCGCTCCCGCTCACCCGAGATAGCAAAATTGCCTAAACTTGCAGTAATTGAATTTGTAATCTGTTTACATAAGTTCTGTATACTGACTATTATTAATGAATAATTAGAGTATATCCCAACCGCCGTTAAACCTACAAAACCCGAAATTAGAATATTATCAGTCCCCATCACAATAACCCCACCAAGTTTTGAGGACATATTTCCTATAACATTCTTCTTTATCTCTTGCTTTAATTCAGGTTCGATTTTATCTGGGGAAACCTTTTTTAAAAATGGGTATTTTCTATCTGTAATAATTGAAATACTGATATTTCCGATCAGTGTGAATACAATCTGAGTGACCAAGAAAATAGTGAAATTCTTAAACAAGTATAAACAGATGATTTGGATAACATTTAGTACAAATAGAAAAACAAAATCGTTCAATGCCACCAAATAGTTTTTTTGATCCGCAATAATTAAAGAACGTTTATATGTAAAAAAGTAACTCACAACAGAATTCATCAAAAATAGAATATAATAAAGATAAACGTTTGTCATTTCTATATTATTGCTATCCTTTATTATGAACGGGAGAAGTGGGATAATAATTAGTCCGATAATACCTATTGCTATCCCTATCATCTCATAGGCTTTTTTATACAGCCTCATGAGTGATACTATATGCTTCTCATCATTTTCTGCCAATGGTTTGTATAAAGAAAAGACAATCGAAGTGCCTATACCTAATTCGGCTAAAGAAAGGAAACTCAAGATATTACTAAATAGTCCATTAAGTCCCAGATACTCAGCACCTAGATAATGAATAAAAAAACTTCTAGCCGCAAATTGTATTAATAGTCTTAATATATAAATGAACATCGATATAGATGAATTAAGGATTGAATATTCTAATCTGCTCTTTTTCATAAAAAATTATTATCCACTTTCTTTTTTAATTCTTGATCTTCAGTAAATTATACTGATACTTTACAGGAAGTTTGTACATTGTTGTTCCAAACAATAAAAATATTAATGATATCTTTCTCCCCTTTGTTAATCGGTCATTACTCATAATAAATGAAAAATTATTGAGTAAAAACTTTCGAATACTTTTTGAAATATTTTTGGCTTCTTCCGTTTTATCTGAAAGTACCAATTTATCAAGAACAATAAAATTTGCCCAACATACACGAGTATGTACTTCGTTTTTAAATAAAGGATAATTTTTTGATATCCATTCTTCATTAATCTTCCAAACTTCGATAGTATCTAAATCACTGATAGAAAATTTTTTACTAGATATACTTTCATCTCTATGAAAATAAAAATATTTTTGATTAGTATCAACTATTATTTTTTTGCAACGATCTAATACTTGAAAAATTATTGCTGCATCTTCTGTAATGATTCCAACTGGATACCTAATCGTTTTAAAAATATCCCGTTTGTATAATTTATTTACTGCATGAACAGAAACCAACTTAGCTTCTAAAATCATTTTTATCATTTCACCCTTAGTACAAACCTTCCTGAACTCAGGTAAAATTTTTGGTGCATTTTCTTTATAAACATCATAGATTCCACAAATTGACAAATCTGCATTTTCCCTAATAATATTTTTATAAAGAAGTTCATACATATCTTCTGCGATATAGTCATCACTATCAATAAAACCTAAATATTTTCCTCTAGCTGCTTCAATTCCGGCATTTCTCGCGTCACTCAGTCCACCATTCTCTTTATGGATTACTCTAACACGAGAGTCCTTCTCAGCATATTGATCACAAATTGCTCCCGAGTTATCAGGAGATCCGTCATCAACTAAAATCAATTCAAAATCTTTAAAAGTTTGATTCAGGATGGAATCAACACATTTCTCTAAATATTGTTCTACATTATAGACTGGAACAATAATACTAATCTCACACATTAAACTCGCTCATTTCTGATTAACTCTACTGTATTTTTTAATGCTTCATTCAAGTCGAATAGTGGTTTCCAGCCTATGGATTCAATTTTTACCGAATCCAAAACTGCCTGACTAGCCGTCGAAAATCCTTTACTTTCCTCTTCATCAGGTAAATCAAAAATTACTTCCTTCTTGTTGAGATTAGCTAATCCTTTGGCTAAATCTTTTAAATGCAAATCAAATTCTGGAACAGCGATATTGTACGCATCCCCATTTTTTCCGTTTGCGAGTAAGTAAAGTAATGCATATACCACATCTCCAACATATGCATAAGAGAAGTATTGATTTCCTTCACTTTTTAAAACGATATCCTCATTATTCACAGCATTCAAAATAAATTGAGATGAAGCCTTTGAATCATTTAGCAACATAGTAGGTCCAAAGGTACGACAAATACGAGGGATAACAATATCTAAATCATACTTAGCAATGTATGCTTGGCACAGACTTTCACTGGCTCGTTTCCCCTCCGGATAACCAGCTCTTAAAGTATTGCAATCAATGTAGCCACAGTAATCTTCTGTAAATTTCTCAACGTCTCCCCTATTTTCACCATAGATTTCAACGGTTGAAAGAAATGCTATTCGCTTTGGATTAGTATTAACTGCAAAATCCAATACCTGCTGTGTTCCCATTAAGTTGGTCATAATAGTACCGATTGGATCTGAGGAATATGCTCTTGGATGTGTATTACTAGCTCCGTGAAAAATATAATCCACTTCTTCGTTAGGATTAATCGGCTGAGTTACGTCACCTTCAACCATATGAAAACAAGTATTGTTTAAATACATGGAGAAGCGTTTTTCCATACGTTCTATGCTTCTTCCCATCGCATAGACATGAATATTAGAATTGTAATTCTTATTTCGATTCATCAAAACATCGATCATATACGAACCAATCATTCCAGTCGCACCAATAATCAAGAAGGAATGGTTATCAATCTTAATCCACTCGTTTTTCGCGTGATTAATCTTATCTAACTCAGCTAAATAGATTTCATTGTCCAATAACACACTTTCACCTCTAATCCTTCATTTTCAAATATGCTTTGAAGAGTTCTAAATCATCCTGCGTTGTTAGTTTAATGTTCTTATCTGAACCAGCCGCAAAATATAATGTCTCTCCAAGTTCAACCATCATAGTATTTGTATAAGAAGAATCTGTCATCCCAATATCTTCTTTGACTGCTTTGTCATAAGCCCAACTTAGTTTCCCAAACTGATATGCTTGCGGAGTAGAAACTCGCCGTAAAGTATTTCGATCGATATATTGCTTCGTTGTCTCTTCTGTATCTTTCAGGAAAATCTGTTCATTATAAGGTAATGAAGTAACACCATTTCCATGCTCTTGACACTTTACGATTACATCAGATAAAACAATCTCGTCTACCAATGGACGAATACCATCATGAATAATAATTGTATCGTTTTCGTCAGAATGGTCCTTAAGGAATTGAACTCCGTTGTTGATAGACTCTTGTCCCTTAGACCCGCCAGAAATGATCCATTGAACCTTTTTCAGATCATACTCTTTAATATATCCCCATAAGGTTTCTTCCCAACCAGATTTACACACAACTAAAACGCGATCTACTAGAGGATGATGCTCAAATGACTCTAACGTATAAATAATAATAGGCTTTCCTTCAATTGTTATAAATTGTTTAGGGATATCCTGCCCCATTCTTTTCCCTACACCACCGGCAATAATTAATGCTGTAATCACTTATTTATCCTCCTTATTAGTCAAATAGTAAATACCTTTATATTTTTTATATGAGTTATCCGGATCGATAAATACCGTTTCATGATGCGTCACTCGCTGTTTTTCCGGAGGCAACTTCATATAATCTCCAAAAACATTCGATAGATAGTTATCATAACCAATTGGTATCGGTAATTCTGTGTCTTCAAAACTAACCTTCTTCGCAGCCGAAAAGTCCTTTTCGGGATATACATTTCCCATATATCGAGGACCAACACATAATTCAGTAACAAAATCGGTTTTCATCGAATTGAACTTCATCATTTTTTTCTCTGCAAATTTCCAAACGTGAAATTTATTATGTGCAGTAGGTGCCAAAGCTAAGAGGGTTTTCCCCAGTCCAGCAAAAAATTTTCCGTGATTTTGTGGAATTTGTTGACTACAGTAAATAGCATAGACTAATGCCCAAAATTTTTGGATTTTCCTTTGATAGTTTTTTTGAGGAGCAATGTCCAAAGGAAAAATATCAATTTGAATTCCATGGCTAATATCTAAATCTTCCTGATAGGTTTTGATGAACGTTGTTTCTTTATCTCTTAGCGTAGTGAATGAATTCCGATCATTATATTCTTTCTCGGCTCTCAATAAAACATATTTATTATTGCTTTCCTGTTCTTTCCAGAGTACCATTAATCTCTCGTAATCAGCCCTAGGCATAAAAAAATCTAAATCATCATCCCAAGGGATAAAACCTTGATGGCGAATTGAACCAATGGCTCCTCCACCACACAAGTAGCATAACAATTCATTCTTATCGCAAAAATCAGAGAAGTATTTTGCGAGTTTCAAACTGGTTTCTTGTACTTGACGCAACTGCTTGTCTGTACTGTACATACAATCCCTCAATCATTAATATTTTCTTTTTAATAGCGCCATTACTCTAGGCAACTTTGATTCAACAAATGAACCAGTGCTAAGTACCAACATTAAGATAGGTTTTGGCATATTAAAAAGCAGTTTAGTAATTTTTTTTGCCGTAGTATCAGTGACCGCACTCTTCCTAGCTTCTATAATCGAGGCGTCATTCAAAATTGAATTAATTTCAATTTTTTTTTGTTTTCTATTAATTTCCTCTGTTTCTAAAATAGAAAAAATTACTGATGTCGTTCCTTTAAGTAATAAGGCCGCCATCCCTTCTTTATTCTCATTATTAGTGATAGCATTGCCTCGCTCATAAAACTCTTTAAAAGTAGCAAACTTATCTTCATTATATTGATTTGTGATACCTTGACCACCATCAAACTCATAAATATACTCAACTTTCGGATTCATCACGACTAACGAACAATACTTGTAATAGTCCAAATTGAAAATTCGATCCTCACAGCTACGATAGTTTTTAAACCGTATATTATGATTTATAATAATATCTCGTCGATAGCACTTGTTCCACACAACATACATCAACTGCTTACTCATTAATTCATACATATCTGCTAGGAACTCTTTATTACTACTATAAATATATTCATCAACTAGATACTTTTTCTCATCAACAATTTTTTCTTGATTGAGGGTTCTAAAAGTAAAAGAACTGATAATTAGATCCAATTCTAAGTTATCTGAAATGACCGTTGAGTAATCCTTCAATATCGTTTTCTCAGGAAAATCATCTGCATCAAAAAATAGAAGATAGTCACCTTTTGCATGTTCAATTCCATAGTTTCTCGCCAAACCTGGACCTTCATTTTTTTTAGTGAATAAAAGAAATCTTTCATCATCACCAATACTATCCTTTATCGTTTTTTCCGTATTATCACGAGAGCCATCATTAATCAATAATACCTCAAACGGTAAATCATCAAGTTCTTTTAAAACCTCAATGGTTTTAGTAATAGTCATTTCAGCGTTATAAACCGGAATAATAATACTAAATTTTGGTGTAGACATTCTTTCACCTCAAATTATTGAAGAATTTTTTCTTTCGGAAAATCCATTTTATCTAACGATGTACATACTTCTTCTTCTTCTAAACCTTGAGAAGAAACCTTATCAAACAGAATTTTAATTGTTTGTAACAATATTTTCAAATCCAACATGAATGAATATTTCTTGATGTATAGTAAATCGAATTTTAACTTGCTATTATAATCAGACGCGTATTTTCCATAAACTTGCGCGTAACCGGTAATTCCTGCACGAACATTGTGCCGCAAATAATAATAAGGATTTTCTTGATTGAACTGCTCCACAAAAAATGGCCGCTCTGGACGCGGACCAATGATAGACATATCTCCCTTTAGGACATTGATCAATTGAGGCAATTCATCAAAACGTACTGCACGGATAAATTTACCAACTGGAGTTACTCGAGCATCATTACTTTTAGCTAGCACTGGTCCAGATTTAGATTCCGCTGTTGCACTCATCGAACGAAACTTATAAATCGGGAATTCTCTTTGATCTTGTGTAATTCGAATTTGTTTATAGATAATTGGTCCCGGTGATGTTGCTTTTACTAGGATAGCGGTAATTAGCATAAATGGAGAAGCAATCACCAATAAGATTAGCGAAACTACAATGTCAAAAAGTCGCTTAAGCATTGCATCTTCTGAGGGAATTTTGAACCCTGAAGATTCAATAATGCTTTCATCTTCAAAGTTCATAATATTGGGATTAATAGTTACCAAATTTTCAAATGTCGTGTTTAGGAACAATTTCTTTTCCTTCTTAGTAACAAGTTGATACACTTTGATTTTTTCAGATTCCTCAATTTCTGATGCTAAATAAACAATATCTACATCTTCAATGATCCTAACTAGGTTATCATAAAAATGATCTAATACAACTGACTGTACTTTATGTTTATTATTTTTTTGCGAGGCGAAGTTTTGAATTGCAGGAGCAACATCCTTCTCAAAGCCAAGAATCGTCACCTTTTTATCTGAACTCAATCTCATATAGGCCTTATAGATAATCGTACGATAGACAATCAGTAATATGGTTCCCAATAAGAACGATAGCAAAATAACTGTTCTTGGAAATGCAAACCAACGTCCAGCAAAGGTAATAATCATAATTCCAAGAGCCATCAAGAACTGGCCAATAACTGTCACAAAGACGATGTCACTGACAATCCGATTATAAAATACATACGTTCCTAGTAAGACATTCAAAATTACAAAGAAAACAGAAATAAATAGCGCGGAACTTTCAAACGTCTGGAAGTTTCTTTCTGGAATGGTTCCACCAAACTTTAGCCAAAAACTAAAATAGACGGAAAAATTATAAACAACCACATCCATCAAAATGATAAAAATACGACGGGCGGCGCTCCATTCACCACTTTTATTCATACAAACACTCCTAATCCACGAAATAATCCATTACACATCTTACCATACAGGCAAAAAAAAGAGTAGCTTTCCTAAGAAAAGTAATGAAAAAGAAAAGAACAAAAAGCAGGTCATATCAATTAATGTCCTTGCTTTTTGTTCTGAAGTTTCTCCTGGATATGTAGATTTAAAAAAACACACTGAAAAGTAGTCAAAGATTTGCTACTATTCAATTAATGTTAATTCTTTCTTCGTTTAAGAGACCCACACATTTTTTTTACTGATAAAAACCTCAGTAATAATAATCATTTCTATTACTCGCTTAATATTAGACTGTAAAATAGGATAAAACTATCTTTTAGTTAAACTCCAAGAACTTTTAACACTCTATTTATAATTACATTCTGACTTCAGCCTTCTGTTAAGTTTATTATTAATCCTGATGATCAAATTTCTTAAACTTAATCAATTAATAAAGACGTTTAGATAGAAAATCGCTCTATTCTATTAGAGTAGGAGTTTAACCAACTAATTAATCCATTTGAAGAAATAATCAAAAAAAAGGGCAAGTATTGAATTAAATATCTAGACCTTCCGCCTTCGAATAGTAATAAATAAAGAAAAGCACCAATAATAGTCAATTTCATACAAAATACAATAAAATGATCTTTATTGATTCTATGAGAATATATTAGACCGATTATTATTATTAACCAAATTACTTGCATACAGAAACGAATTATACTAGTCTTTTTCCCTTGTTGATAATACAAATCTCTCAAAAATGATTGAATTCTATTTTTTGATTTTTCTTTGGGAATTTGTGGAGTTCCATCAGTTCCCCACCCGAAATCTCCTCGATCAGTATTATTAAAATGTTTTTGGATTAAAAACGCAGTATATCCGTACGGCTTATGGTTCCGCAAACGTTGTTTAATGATATCTACGTTAGACTCTTTTCGCAAAGCTGGATCCTTTATATCTTTATCGCGTTTCACATCGTCAGCGTTATAACCACCGTTCCCACTAAGACCCATCATCACAAAGTGTGTCCAAGGCATTGCTTTTTTAGAATCAATTTTGACGATTTCTTGGTTACTCATAAAATGATCGAAGATAATAAGCGGAAGACAAAATGAAATAACGACTAGACCACTCAGAATGATATTTTTCCAAGCCCAATAAGGCCTCTCTATATATTTGATTATCTTCATGATAGCCCAAGCAACAGCATAAATAATAGAAGATGGTTTAATCAAAAAGGATACTCCTATAATTATTCCTAGAACTATTACAGTTAATAAAAATGGCAATCCAGAAATATTTTTCAAATTTGAGTATAAATACAAAACTATAGTTACTAATAATAGACTAATTTGATCAGTATAAGGAACCATTATCCATGGTGAAAGCATAAACAACCCCATATACAAATATAAACTTAGATAAGCCACTTTCTTGTTAAATAACTCTTTCGTACCCATGTACAAGATCAGAGCTGCTACATCAATTAGAATGATATTAAATATCTGAAATATTATCCATTGTCCGCTAAGTTCGGGGGAAAATGAAGATATTACTATGTTGTAAAAATACATAATAAAAAAATATAATTGATTATTTGGATAGACAGACAAATAATCATTAATCCTGCTTGGATTACTTACATTAGAGATAACCCCACCAACGTCCCATCCAATTGCTGTCGTTACATTCATCAAGACAAAAATTTGACAAGTAATAGTGGATATAAAAAGAATTAATGTAATTATAAAAATTTTTCTTTTAAAAAAAAACAATGCTCTTTTCATAAATAATATAACGCTACTTTTTAAAGATGAATGAGCTAAAATTATAAATAAGATTATCACTGAAAAAAACAGAAAGAAAACAAACATATGCGGAAGTTCGGAAATATTTAAATTTTTTGATCGGATCGCTCCGAAAAAGGTTAATCCTACGAAAAATAGATAGCAATAATTAATTTGTTCTAGTAAGTACTTCGATATTCTTTTCATAGTTCTCCATTCATTTCACTGTGAGTAATTTCTTCAATGATATATCTAGGCCTTTTTTTTGTTTCAAGATAAATTTTACCAACATACTCTCCTATGATACCCAACGAGAACAATATGATTCCTCCCAAAAACCAAACCGAAACGATTAAACTACTCCAACCAGAGATAGTTTTGTCTTGAAAATGACGTATTAAAATGTAAAATAGCATTAAAATGCTAATAAGTGAAACAGCGACACCTAAGAGTGTTATAAATCTCAATAAAGAAACACTTAAAGAAGTAATTCCTTCGAATGCAAGAAATAGCATTTTTTTCAAAGGGTATTTGCTCTCTCCTGCCAAACGTTCATCTCGAGTATAGTATACCGATGAACTACTATAACCAACCATTGGTACCAAACCTCTTAAAAATAAGTTTACTTCGGAAAAACTAGATAAACCTTCTAAAGCTTTATTACTCATCAATCTGAAATCAGCATGATTATATACAATATTCGCCCCTAAGATTCTTAAAACTTTGTAGTACGATTGGGCAGTGATTTTTTTAAAAACAGAGTCACTATGACGATTATTTCTAACACCATACACTATTTCACTACCTTCATGAAACTTATTGATCATATCTTCAAAACAATTGATGTCATCTTGCAAATCAGCATCAATTGAAATTGATATATCACACTGATTTTTAACACTCATTAATCCTGCTAACAAAGCGTTTTGATGTCCTTGATTTTTCGTTAATTTGATTCCTACAAAAATGGAACTTTTTTTCGAAAGTTCAGATATTTTTTCCCATGTTTGATCAGTTGATCCATCATCAACAAATACAATATAACTTTTTTTGGATATTTGCACTTTACTACTTAAATCATTTAACTTATCTTTTAATTTTTTTGCAGTATAATCTAACATTTCCTCCTCATTGTAACAAGGAACAACTATAGCCAAGATTTCATTCATTTTTTTAATCTCCTCTAAATAAACTATAACAAAAAAATTCAATCTCCATTCTATCACAAAAACACATACCAATTTATGAATTGGTATGACTCAGTTAAATCTAACAAAATTAAATCAACCTCGTCAATATAACTAGTTTTATACAGTAAGCATTACATTTACTAATGAGAATTTCGAAAAAAGATACTATAAGCTAAAAGAACTTTGATAGTTCTCGAATCAAAACAAAAAAGTTACCTAAATTTATTCTAATCATCCATATAAAATCTATTTTCGAGTTACATTGGATAATCATATTAACACTTAAAACATTTTATTCTGAATGTGGCATACTGGTTATCCTACTTACTATACATAGATATAGAAATTCTAAATGTAATAAACTAAACGTGTAGATACAATTGTTCTAAAGGCTTACTTATTCAAAATCATCAAAACGAAGTAGTTGTTAAAACGGACGCTTCATTTCATATTTATAAGAATCCTCGAAATTAATGATACTATACACTTATTTTACTACCTTTTTAGAAGCCCAATCTGCAGAATACTGCTGCCCCGCAACTAAATCATATTGAATAAGCAAATAGTCACTTAGTAATTCCTTTTGCTTATTTGAAAGAGAATTATCATCTAATACCTCATTTTTATCATTAACAAATATTTTCTGTCCATTAAAACTATTCTGACTGCTGGAATTCGGGTCATTTGTTGTCGCAGGAATATTTTCTGATACTTGGGTCAATAATGCATAGAATGGTGTTACTTTTATATTGGCCTTTTCAAATGCTAAAGCCGAGAATACATATGGTGAAACAAAACTTGTCTCTTCATGGTCTTTCCGCTCATCTAAAAACTTGTTGTTATATATAAAATAGTCCGTTTCTTGAAATAGTAACGGTTCTTCTTCCAAATTATTTTTGTTATATATTCCTGGCAAATGATCTCCATAAAAAACTAAAGTAATTGGCCTTTTAATATCGTCAATCTCTTTAATGAAATTTTTCAAAGCCTCATCTGAATAGCTTAACCCCTTTAGGTATGTGTTCATTACTTCTTAATTTTCTTTAGTCACAACGGTTCCTTTATGATCAAACTCATTTTGCTCGTAATAATTACTATATGGCATATGATTTTGCATAGTCGTAAGTTGAATAAATTGAGTTTTATTCCCATTGCTATTGCTATTAATCACATCTAGTGTTTCATTATATGCTGATTCATCAGAAACATAGGGATTTTTTTCAATTTTTTCAGTATGCTTAAATCCATCTGAACTTTCCAAATAATGAAATTTGTCAAATCCAAGTTTTTTAAAAACATTAGTTCGATTGTAAAATGATCCCCAATATGGATGTATTGCAACTGTCTCATCAAACAGATTAAGTACGCTAGGTATCTTATCTTGCTTATTCACTAATTGTGTATACGGTGTTGGTAGGGTTGCATCTAAATTACTCATATCCATCCCAGTTAAGGTTTGCCACTCCATATTGGCTGTCCCCCCCCCATAGGCAGAAGACAACATTATACCATGTGCTGTTTGACTAGAAATACTCTTAAAAATCGGTATTGGATCAGCCTTTAGTGTGATATTAGGTAATCTAGACGGGTCGCTAAAACTTTCGCTTAACAAAAATATCACTGTTTGGTCCTCGGCCCAATCGTTTCGTTGATCATTTATATTGTTCCCAATCTCTTCATATTTTTCCATAATTTTTTGAATACTTTTTTTTGAGTAATCAGGAGGGGGGACCATTACTTTTACATCAATATTACTGATAAACTGAATCAAAGGACCATTAACAGCAGCGCCCCCTTTTTATCGTAAAATTGAGGATCAATCCTAAAAAATTTGAAAAGAATATTAGACGGAGAATTCGGATGATTTACCAAAAATACCCCAGAAAAGAGAACCAATAAGAGAAAAATATTTATAAATCTTCTTTTGCCACTAATTTCTAACTTATAGTTTTTACTGGCCCGATGTTGAATAATCCCTGTCGCAATAGTTAATACGACTATTGCGATTAACACAACAATGATTATCATCGGACTAATCATACTAAGTAGCTCGTTAATATCCGATAAAAATACTAAATCAGAAGGTAAGATGGGTTCTTGTCTAAATTTGATTTTCAGTATCGTTGAAATGGTCAATAACATATCAAGTATTAAAGTAAACGTGAATGTGTACCAAAAACGTTTAATAACCAGAAATAGTAAAATAAAAAAGCCCATTATGATAATAACATTCAAAAATAATTGAGTTTGTCGTTTTGTAAAAATTGTTAATATTGATAGAATAGCCGCATTCGGAGTTTTATAATCTAAAAGTAAAAACATCTGCATAATAGTAAAAATGTAAAAGAATATTGCAACAAAAAATAGCCTTCTTCGCTTATTTATCCACTCTTTGAGGTACAACAGTTTCTCAATCAGTTGTGTCCGATCACTTACCATCAGTTTACTCTCAATTTTTTTATACAATGTAGTCTTTTGAAATAGAAATACTAAAAAACACAGGATACTTGAAATGACTAGATAAAGCATTGTCAATAAAATAATACCTAGAATCCATTTAATCGATGAAGTAAAAAAAGAAACTTTATATCTTTCCGAAATAATATGATTCATAGCTGGCCAATTAACCAGTATCAGAACGCTAAGTAAATAGTTTGAAATATTTTTAAAGCATAAACTCAAAAAATTAAATTTATTATTTATGGTTTCCCCAAAAATAAGCAAACTAACCGAGTAATAAACCGAAAAAAGAGACCAAGGCACGCTAAATCTATTTACTGTACTAGTATTACCATGAACATACATTGATACTTTAGTCATTACAACCACTAAAACCGAAAGAATTAGTCCGCTTATAATCAATTGTACAAACCTATTTTTATATCTATTTACTAAATTAAAACGTTTGATGAAATAACCAGCAAAAAATAAATATGCTACCCATAATATACTCTTTCCTTCTGAAAAACTAAAAAGATCCTTTCCAAATAGAGTTGGTAATACTACAAAAAGTAACGATAATAAAGTAACCATGCTCTTCAAGTTGTAATTAGAAAGTTTATCCAAGTGAGTAATTATTACAGGACTTAATAAAAATACCAAAATAAATGACACTGCAAACCCGAAAACATTTTGACTAATTGGAAAAAGAATTATCCAATAGTCTCGGATATTAATTGATAAGCAACCTATATTGATCAACAGCGTTAAAATAAGATATATCAAATAGAACCCCGCTATTTTATTAATGGGTTTCTTTCCAGCTATTTTATTCGAGTGATAACCCAAATATAAAGCCAAAATGTTTCCTCCAACAGAAGTAAGAGCAAGTAAAATATTATACACATAAAACCTAGTTGGATTTTCTGTGTATTCTGGTATAACTGTAGCTGATATAAGAATACGTTGAACTATCATAAAGAAACAGGCAAATGCAATTGTTACTACACCATACTTATTCCTATGTTTTGATCTCATATATTTCGTTCACCTCTTTTGTTACTCAATTTTAAGAACCATACATAATTCACTTACCCAATAAAACAAAATAAGTCACTAATTGAAATTGGTTACTCCCCAACCCTCACCGAAAAATCTCCGCCAACCCTCGTCAAATTGGGATTGTAATATGGATCATTTTCAATATAGCTGGTCCAAGTGTCTTCCATGTACTTGGTTTCTTTTTCGAAGCGGGCTTGTTTTTCTGGTGTATTTTCGTATCCGCGGGATTGGGATTCGAAGTGATACAGTTCTACGCCATGCAGCCACACGTTATTATGGCCTCTTTCGTATTCCTTTAAGCATAGATCAACATCATTGAAGGCCACAGTTAACTCTTCATTGAATCCGCCGATTTCAGCAAAATCTTTTGCTCGAATCATTAGACAAGCTGCTGTAACCGCTAAATAATCAACGTTGATCTCAAGTTTTCCAAAATAGCCGAAGTCTCCGCGTGGGAAAGTATGGTGTCCGTGTCCGGCGGCACCACCCATGCCTAGAATAACGCCGGCATGTTGAATTGTATTGTTTGGATAGTATAATTTTGCGCCGACACAGCCGATACGTTTAAGCTGTGCGAAAGACACCATTTTGGTCATCCATTCAGGTGTGATCACCTCGGTATCATTATTCAGGAACAGCAAATATTTTCCTTTAGCGACTTTTGCAGCTAAGTTATTGATGCGGGAATAATTGAATGGAATATCGATTGATTCCACCACAAATCGTTCACCTAACTGTTGCTGATACTTAGTATAAAGATCCTTCATTTCAGGTTGATCGCTACCATTGTCCGCCATAACGATTTCATAATTCGGATAGGTCGTCTTTTCGATGATTGAATCTACACAGCGTTTCACATCGTCATATCCGTTGCGCGTAGGAATGATTACACTGACTAACTCTTCCGAAAGTACTTGGTAATCAACATCATATAAGCCATTTCCTGCCGCATGGTTAACAGTTGCTTCGATTCCACGGCGTTCGATTGCAGCTTGGACAGCTTTTAATCCAGCATCAAAAGCATAGCTCTTTGTTGATTGATCTGCTGCTGTTGAACTTGGTAGAATACGCCAATAATATAAAACCTGCGGAATGTGCGCAATTCGTTCGTCGGAGGTTTGTTCGGTGAAGCGCAAGACTAGGTCATAATCCTGTGAACCTTCATAGCCTACACGGAACCCGCCGATTTTTTCCATAATCGAACGACGATAGACTCCTAAGTGTGAAATGTAATTCGTTCCCAGCAATAAATCCGGTGACCAATCTGGTTTAAAAGCTGGATCAAATCGTTTGCCGGCCATATCGATCTTGTCTTCGTCGCTATAGATCAAATCTAAATCAGCATTTTTATTCAGACATTTTACAACCTCATAGAGAGCAATCGGTGCTAGTTCGTCATCGTTATCTAATAGGGCGACGAACTCACCTGTCGCGATTTCTAATGCAGAATTTGTTGCCTTAGAGATATGACCATTTTCGGAACGAAAAACGATCTTGATACGCGAATCATTGGCAGCATATTTTTCTAGCAACGGTCTCACGGACGCATCAGTAGAATGATCGTCGGCCATACATAGTTCCCAATTGGGGTAAAACTGATTTTGAACCGATTCGATACATTTCGCCAGCCATTTTTCCTCTACATTATAAACCGGCATCAAAATAGATATCATTGGCTGATAATCAAATGCTTCAATTTCTGCCTTGATTGTATCTACATTCCAATTCTCATTTTCAGCAATCCATTGTTGATAGTTTTCATCAGATTGTTTATCCTGCTCCAGCCGGATCCGGCGCAATGTATTTTTTAAACCATTACGCTTCAAGTAACCTAGGCCTTTGCGAGCTTTACCGTACAAAGCATGTATTTGTGACGGTTGTTTGGGTTCTTTAGCAATATTTTCATTTGGAATAAACGATTCGTTATGAGTATGCTCTCCGAAATGAAACGTCAATGAGACCTTCTCTGCCGGATTCACTGCTTCAATAGTGATATCAAAGCCCATTTTCAGACTAGCACTGGTTTTATGAGCAGCAGCTACGTCTGAACGAGGATACCATTCGATTTTCTCACTTACCACATTTTCAGAGTGTATATCGAGTGTAGGCACTTCTTTTGAATCTAACGCCAGCGCCCACCCTTTAATCTCTAATTGCTTCGTCTCTGGCTGAAACCTGCATTGATCAATGCAAACTTGTTCATTTTTTGCCATCGGATTAACCTCCTATGCTGAATTGATTTGGATTGATCAATGGATCGTTCAATTCTTGAGAGTATTTATTGGTCAAAGCATCATAGGCTTCTTTTTTGATATTAAAGTGATTTTCGCCTGGATAGCGTACTTCAAAATAAGGATCGAAAATCAGTTTCTTGTTTTCTTTTGCTAAGCGGATCGAAAAGTCGATTCCTTTGATTGCAGTTGGCAAGGTCAGATCAAAACCATCCAGCGAGAAGAAATTCTCTTTACTGATAATGATCACATCTTCGGTCGTTGTATAAATTTCACGCGGCAAGGCCGGGCGGAAATACGTTCCAATCGTTTTGTTAGATAGTCCTTGCTGCTCATACACAACACGCTCGTGTGCTGGATCAATAATCACACCACAATTCAAGATAGCTTCATCTTTACTAATCACTTTGCCTGTGACTGCACCAACATTCGGCAAACGAACAAAGTTCATCGCTTCTTTTAGCCAAGTGATTTGAGTAGGAACAAGTTCTTCGGTTAAGAATACTAAGAATTCCCCGGTTGCTTCTTTCGCTAAGTCATTTTCATTCTTACTAGAAAACGTACGAATACGCTCATCGGTAACTGCGGCATTATTGGTTAAGATTTCAAATTTAGACCAATCCGTCGTTAATAGTTTCATCAATTGTTTCTCGCTTGATTTGCCGCTTAAAATGATTGAAACTTTTGGTTCGCTCTCATATTTGAAATCGACCTTATAGGCACCATAATTTTTCGTCATTGATACAACACCATCTAAATTGCGCCGTTCAATAGCTGCTTGAACCGAATTTTGTCCAGCTACATAGGCATATTCTTTACTCTGTGGGTCCATCGCTACTGATGTTTCGATTGTGCGCCAGTGATAAAGGATATTAGGAACATGGTAGATTTCTTTTGCCGCTTCGGTGGCCCGTAAAACAAAGTCATAATCTTGACTGCCATTAAACTCGGTTCGTAACCCGCCGACTTTCTCTACGATCGAACGTTTCACAACGACAAAATGAGTAATATAGTTGTGTCCCAGTAATAATGTTTCATTCCAATTAGGTTTGAAGAATGGGTCAAACCGTTTGCCGCTCATCGATAACTTGTCTTCATCGGTGTAAATAAATTCTCGACTCTGATCTTCGTTCAAAGCATTAACAACAGCCAATAATGCTGTGTCAGCCAAAATATCATCATTGTCCAAGAACCCAATATAATCCCCCGTCGCAATATCAATTGCGGAATTTGTCGCCTCTGAGATATGTCCATTTTTTTCACGCAGAACAATTTTCACTCGTTCGTCTGCAGCCGCTAGTTCTTGTAGTAGCGGTTTGATATGGGCTTTTGGCGAGGCATCATCTGCCAAGCACAGCTCCCAGTTTGCGTAAATTTGATCCGTCAATGATTTCACACAAGCACGCAGCCATTTTTCATCGACATTATAAACCGGCACAACCAATGAAATCTTTGGTTGGAAGGCTAATTCTTTTGAAGCCTCGATTAGTTGTGCACGCGTTGGTTCCTCAACCTTGGTCATCCACTCTTCATAATTTGCGCTTTGTTGTTTTGAACGTTGATAATTCTTCACCGCTCCAGAAAAGCCATTTCGTTTGATGGAGCCCAGTAAATGACGAATTTTTCTCGCCACCGGTGTATTCACCTGTTGTGAATGCTTCGCAATAACTGGATAAATCTGATCTTGATCATCTAGAATAAATAATTTTACTGCATCCAGCACTTGCATATTTTTAGCCGTTAAAATAAACCCAAACTTCTCAGTCGAGTCGATGCCAAAGACTTCATTCACATCCGGACGATAAATAAAATTGACCTGCAGCCGATTCATTGATTCAGCCAATAAGTACTTCAATGGCGTTTTCGTCGCTTCGGAAAATCCCCAGCCCTTGATGATTGCTTCGTTTTCGGACTCGTTATTTTCGATTGATTCGATCGTCAGTTTGATTCCTTCCATTTCAGCACTTGGTTCTACATAAGGAATATTATTTAGCTGATACTTATAATGGTCCAGATAGTTCAACTTCAATGTTAGCAAACGATTCTTTTCTTTTTCATTTGCTACATCTTCCATCACTTTTATTTCTGACGGGAAAAATTCTTCTTCATTCAGTACATTGACGTTTACAGTAAATGATTTACCCGCAACCATCGCACCATCCACGATCACATACGGTTCCTCTAGTACTGCAGGAAACATAAATAGATCTTCTTGATACCAAGAAGCGTTCGTCTCTTTGACGGTCAATAATTTATTATCAACGACAACCGATAGTTGAATTGCCGCAGGAACCTTACCGATTACGATCCGTAATTGGTCTGTATGCTCTGGTGCTTGATGTTCGGTGACCTTATTTTCCCCGGTTTGATTGTTGAGAATGTAAGGTTCAATTTCAAATTTACCATCAATTAAATAAGCCAATTGTATCTGCTTATTATAATTTGAATTAATCGGTTCGACCCGTTCTGGTCGTTCAACCGGCTCTTTCCGCAACGCATAGAAATACTGATAGACTTCGCCAAAAGGACGGTTTTTGAAATCATAGCGAACCATTTCCGGCAATTCTTCATAGCTTGCTGATAATTCATTCTGACCAACCTGCGAATAGGTAAAATCCTCACGGCGGATGGATAAGCCAATTCGTTCAAACAGCTCTTCAAAACCATGCTGAGTATAAAAACTATTATGAGTCCGATCCAGCAGTCCATATTGTTTCCAGTCTAATCGATTGTTGAATAAATCAATCATCACTGAATTGTGTGCCAAATTTGGGAAAGTTAATAGTATCTCCCCATTAGGTGCCAGGAATTTACTTGCTTCTTCAAGCGCCTTTTCTGAATCCGTCAAATGCTCTAGAACATCCGCAAAGATAATAAAATCAAACTTCTTATCTGCAAAATGATCATTCCATTTGTATTCTTCGATATTTCCTAAAAAGCCGTCCTGGGCAAAGCCCATGACGTGCTCAAATAAGACCGGATCAAATTCGACGATCGATACTTCACATTTTTTTTCGTTGATCAAATATTGTGTCATTCGGCCATTACCAGGACCAAATTCTAAAACGGAAGAACCTTCAGTGATCTGACTGATGATTTTCCCCACACTTGTATGCTCTTCAAGCGATAAATCAAAATCATACTTCATAATTAAATCGTATCCTTCCACTTATGATCCAATACGACGATGCCTTCACCGACATATTTGCCAGAGATGAACATGGTCAAATATCTTGTTTTATAAACCAACGGCACGGTCGCATTTTCTTCAAAAACAGCTACGTCGAAGTAATACTCGCCGCCTAGAAGTGCCATCTTTTCATATTCTAAATAGAAGACATTCTCCCCTTTTTTCCAAGGAATCGATTCTTCGTCCAATAACGTGTTCAAACCGCAAACATAATTGTTGTCGACTGTACGAATCGCCACACCTAATACAGGCTTCTTGATCGAGTCATCTTTTACATTATAAGTCACTTTCACAACGACCTTGCTGTCTTGTTCAATAATTTCTAAAGGTTGCAGGTCGCCATCCAATAGTTCAGCCGACTTCACTTCTACGATATCGTAAGCAGAAAAGTCTTCTGAAGTAGAGTTGTCACGGTCAATGGTTTTCAATGATTTTTTCTTCAAGAAGTTTTCGTAGTTCTCTGTAATATCCATTGTTTCGCCTTCTGCTTCAACAACCCCATTTTTCAACCAATACACTCGGTCACAGAAACGACGAACCGCATTTACATCATGAGAAACGAATAGAATCGTTTTTCCGGCATTCCGCAATTCGGTAAATTTTTCCATACATTTTAACTGGAATTCCAAGTCACCAACCGCTAATGCTTCATCGACGATCAAAATATCAGGATCGACGTTGATCGCCACAGCAAAAGCAAGACGCACAAACATCCCGCTTGAATAGGTTTTGACCGGTTGATATAAATGGTCGCCAATATCAGCAAAATTGATAATATCATCAACTTTATCCATCATTTCTTCACGAGAAAAGCCTAGAACCATCCCGTTAAGGAAAATATTTTCATATCCGCTGTATTCTGGATTGAATCCGGAGCCTAGTTCCAAAAGTGCTGCGATATTTCCCTCGATTTTTACTTCGCCTTCTGAAGGTGTCAAAACACCCGTAATGATCTTTAGAATCGTTGATTTACCAGAACCATTTTCTCCGATAAATCCGATCATTTCGCCTTTTTTTACTTCTACATTCACATCATTCAATGCGTAAAAAACTTCATGATAGGTTTTTCTTGTTGGGCTCAGCGCCTCCTTCAAACGATCAGAAGGCTTTTTATACATATCATATTTTTTAGTTAAGTGGTTAATTTCGATTACTGTTTCAGTCATTTAAATTTATCTCCTTATAGAACATCAGAAAAATGTGGTTTCAAGCGTTTGAAGACAATGCTGCCGACCACTAATAGAATCAAAGTCACAACCCAGAAATAGATCGTTAACAACGGTTTTTCCCAAAACCATTGTTCACCAAAGAACGCGTCTCGGTATCCTTGGACCACATAAAACATAGGATTGAATTTTAAAATAAATTGAATTGTTGGGTGGGCCGCAAATTGATTGATACTCCACAGTACCGGCGTTCCCCACATTAGTGCCTGCATAATCACACCAATAAATTGATTGATGTCCGGGAAAAATGGCTGAATGGAAGAAGTAATCCAAGTCAGTCCTGTTAAAAACATCATCATCGCGAAAAGATAGTAAAGCAGCTGTAACATGTGCAGATTCGGAATCGCGTGATTAAAAATCGCTACTATCAAAGCGATAGCGATGAAAAAGATATGCATAAATAATCCCGAAAATAATTTAACAGATGGCAAAATGCGAATATTGAATACGACTTTTTTTACTAAATAGCTATATTCGCGAAAAACATTCGTTGCTGAACCTAATACTTCTGAAAAGTACATCCATGGTACCAGCCCTGTTAATAGAAAAACAATGAATGGATATTTTCCATCCGTCATCGCTGCCTTGAATCCGACCCCGAAGACAAACCAATAAGTAACTACCATCACTAACGGATTAGCAAAGGCCCAAAAAATTCCCAGAGCCGACCCAGCATAACGCGCTTTGAAATCATTCACTGAAAATTGTTTTAGTAAGGTACGATTTTGAAAAATTTCTTTAAAAAAACTAAGTAAGTCTTTAAACATTTTTATTCCTCTCATCTAACGCTTGATTTATTATTTCTACAGTTGATTAACGTTATTATTCTACAGAAAGATATATGTAAAAGCAAGATTATTAAGAAAAGCTTCGTTAATTCCAACTGCCTCGCAATGCCTTATTTTCTTTACTCGCTACCGCTAAAATGACCTTATCGCTTCGATTGTTGATTCATCACATGTAACATAGATTTTTGATACTCTCTGTCTATCGATGCCTACGACAAATAGCCCGCCATTTCGGCGAGCTAAAATTTTTATTAAATTTTCTTTCCAAGTTAAAAATTCTGACTTTCTCCCATACCAACGTTGGATTTTCTAATGGGAAAAATGCAGCGAGCTACTCTCGCTTTTGGATTCGATCTAACAATCTTTTCCGTTTTTTCTTTGGTACATCTGGTAGAGCCTGCGCGATTTCCATATCCTGTGTTTCTGACTTCTTAAGTCTTTCTGTCAAAATAAGCCTCGTAGGCAATTTATTGTCCTCAATCTGAATATTTTCCAATGTATAGTCGTCGGGCATACAGGAAACGACTATTGACAAAGCATCGCTTTGAGTTAGTTCTCTTGGATTTACTTGTTCAGGTAGTTCGATGGTTTGGATCAATACATCGGGTTCTGGTTTCTCTTCCAAGACAACGAAATCATGAGCCATCTGAACCTCCTCCTGCTCGCGAATAGCTTGTCTAGGCTCTTCAACTACTGAGGCCGTTTCTTCTATTTGAACGTGTGATTCCGTATTGTTTAATGAGGAATCCATCAATTCAGCATGTGCATCGATGCGATCATCAAAAATAATCGTTTCAGTCGTTTTGATTAGTGTCGCATGACGGACCTTCTTAAATAGGCCGACACCATTCTTTTCAAATAGGTTCAACTTAGTCAATTTTGTTAAAGATGCTTTGATTTCTTCTCCGGTCTTCGTCAGATCGAAATTTTTCAACTGTAAATAATGAATTTTCCCATTACTATTTTCGAATTCTGCTTTTAATGTGTTCATCGTCTCTTTCCTTTCTATTTTATTTCGTACCGTTACTAGGTTCTTCGTCATGAACCGACTAATCCTGCCAAAGGTTCTTTAATAAATTGAGTATATAAAGCCCGGAGCTTTTCAGCGATATACGTTTTCGCGGGAAATAATTTAATAGATAATAGCCGCCATTCTTTTTTCTCGAAATATTCAGCAAAGTAAAGATAGTATCGTCGCATTGCTGCCGTAGAACGTGTGCGTAAGAAAATGTGTTGAACTAACTCCATCAGCATCATTGAAAAGTCAGCGTCGCATAACTCTTCTCTCACTTGAATCGCTATCAATATTTCAATCGCACCATTACCGTCATTGGTCGCTTGGTAATAATTGTTTACTCGCTTTTCCAAGGTCTTGCGTGTTAAGGTAAAAAGCTGGTTTCTGCTTAACCCATATTCTTCCATATGTTCCTCCTTCTCTTTTAAGAATTATTTTCACCTGAGATCTCTATACACATAAAATAAGCCTTTTATAATGGGGTTTTCAACACCATATTCTTTATTTTGAATTAACATAAAAGACTTGCCGCTTTCTATTACCGTATTCTTAATAAACTCTCCCTCCATAAATAACAACCGATTTTCTATTTCTCATATTCATTCTCCATAGATAATAGCTTTCTAATCTTTAAATGATTGTCATCTATACTTATTTAAAACAAAAAAGCATCTCAAACGAACTCTTTAACAATTGAATTCATCTGAGATGCTTCATTTTTCTATTCTACTAGGACAACTCGTCCGAAACCTAGCCTTCTAGCCTCGTCGGCTTTTGCGTGTCGTTCTCACCTCAAACGCTTCTTCTTCCGTTGGATCGAAAACATTTACCGAGTAATCATAAAAATCCTCATCTATTGGATTCTTTTGCCAAGCAAGTCCTAATAAACAAAATGTAATCGGAATCCAATATGGCGCCATCAATGTATCTTCCATCGTTGACTGCATAAGTACAGCAAAAAAAGCAATAATGAAGCTTAATTGCGTTGCCTGTGTATCCTCTTTAACGATGATCAGCCAAACATTATATAAGATAAACATACTCATCAACACTAATCCAACTAAACCAAATTGACCTAGAGTTGCATTGTAACTATTATGATTTCCTAGAATCTGTTGCCCACGCTGAAACGTAAAGGGCGGCATGCCTACCAAGAACTGTTCCTTCACTTCAAACAAGGTATCGTAAAAATGTTTCCAAATATCTTCCCGTCCGGTAAACAAATCGATGCTGCTGGAGTTTGCCAAAAACAACGACAAAGGAAAGATGCCAATCAGAAAAACACTGTAGCCGATTCCGTATCCCCATTTGACCTTTTCTTTCAAAAAAATGGGCCATACATCAAAGAGTACAAACACTACAACTGCAATAAATGCAGCCTGTGATTGAACGACCCATGTACAAGCTAACGCAACAAGGTAAACTGGGTATTTTAAAATTCTTGCCCAGCTTCGTTCAAGTGACTGCAACAGCGTCGCCGCCAAAAAACTTGAGCACATCACACTGCTGCCGATGGTATTCGTATTGATCCAAATCTCCTGCAGCTTATTGCTTTTATCCCAAATGCTCATACCTGCAACTGGATCAGGAATTTCCGTAAATATTCGATAAGCTGTGATTAATAGAACCATTCCCATCAAACCAGCAAAGATCAGCCGTAATTCTTTTGTAAATTCGACTAATTTGAAATCCAATACTATCAAAATAATCAAAGCGATTGTAATATCCTGCAAGAACCCCGCCTGTCTTAGCTCATCAAACTGATGAAAAAAGAGAATTGAAAGTATCCCGACACCAATCCAAATCAGATCTCCCAGCTTCAGACGATAAACGTTTAATAGCAAAACGATCGTTGCTCCGATAGGCATATAACGATTCATATTAGCATAGATATTGAACATTCCTTGAGTTCCAATACCCTTTGTCCAAAGGAAAAAGCACAGCAACGTCATTCCAATCAGAATACACGCACTAATTAAATTTAATAGATTTGATGTGCTTCTTTTTATTTGTATCATTTTTTTCCTCCGAACTTCGATTAATTAATATATCCATCTTCAGCTGGTGCTGGTTGAGGGATTTCTTGGTAATTATTCGTTCCGCCAATTGGGGCAATATCTACATCTGCTTCGGCTTGTGCTTCATCCGAAGTAAATGTTAAGCGATAAATCGTCCACTTATCCTTATCTGGACCATACAATTTTTCAAACTGCGCGTAATTCAATGCATTATAATCTTCAAGCGGCCGGTTACTGATTACATATTTAATCCCCAGCTTTTTACAATCGGTAAAATTAAGATTGACCGTAAAATTATCTGGTCGATCCAAACGAAAATCCGTCTTTCCTTTATCGATAAAAGCTCGTACGTGTGCATATCTATTATAATACTTTTCATTCTTATGCTTAGGATCAATTTTGTGCCATAATTTCATATCTGGGTAAAAACGGACTGAGTTGATCGTCTTGACTCCTAATGCCGGTGTAAAGTTGTAAAGATTATCTTCTGACAGCCATAGTGCATTCGGATCTTCTTTTTTGATCTTAACGATTTCTTCAGCCAATGTTTTCTTATCAATTGCCCCGGTTCCATGAACGATTGGATTCACCGAAATTCCAGAGACTAAAATGAGAATAGTCATTGCCAGTATAAAAAACTTCTTTAGTTTAAACAACAAAGCAAACATGATTAAAGCAAATACTACTAACGTCATAAAAATTTCAAAGTTATTGAAATACAATCCCATAATAGAGGATGTTACCGAATGAGTTGCCATAATCATAATAAGTCCTAAGAAAATCAATTTTATCCACCAAGGAATTTTTGTATATTCCCAAATAAAATTGATCATCCATAAAGACAGCAAGACAGCGCCGAAACCTAACGTTACTAAGCTGCGCGTGCTGGTTACATACGTCAGCATTAAAACTTTCGCAATGCCATGACTATAGCCAAAGTATGTCCAGCCAAAAATAAAGAGACAGAACAAACCTAAAATTGCTCCCATGTATTTTTCTTCCCTGCCCTTTTTAGAAAAGAAAATAAATGGTGACAATAGGACTGTTAATGGAAGGAAATTGAAGTAGGAAGCAACTTCGCCATTATTCGTTCCATGGAAATTAAAATTATCAAACGGAATTTTCCAGTTTGTCAGGAATAAGAAGAAATCAGACTGCGGTCTTCCTCCGCCTTCAGCCTCTCGATGTCCTGGATAAATCGTATTAAGCGTCGCATCAATCGCGTCTTTTGATGTACTATAAAAATGGAAAAGAACAAAACCGATAATTCCCAATCCACCGATAATAATCGGCAGGTCCCAAATATCTAAGACCAGTTCTTTTCTGAAATGGATCAACGTTCCAAACAGCCAGAACAAAATCAGATAAACCAATGGTACCTGATGGGCCGGGTACAGCACCAGAACAAAGCCAATCCCATTAATGACAATCAGCGCCATCATAAACAGCCGCATCAAAACATTTTCATGCTTCGCGATAAAATAATAACTTGCCACCATGATTGCCAATGTGAAAAACATCAGATCACCCACATGCTGCATAAACCACCATTGAATTGACGGAGAAAAAGTAATCCAAAACGAGCCCAGCAAGGACAAATATTTGTTGCGTTTCGTTAAAATCATAACCAGCTCAAAGCTCAATAGCAGCATACTGATGATTTTAAATCCCCAATAAAAAGAGAGCCCGCGTTCTTTTCCTAAAAAGAAAAAGCCCCAATTAAACGGTTTGCCGATCACAGTTAAATCCTTCACCGGTGAATTGTAGGCGATGATCATATTTTGCCCTTCTTTACCGTACTGCTTATTTACAACTGGATAGTCGCTTTCTGCTTGCGAGAAATAAAAAGGTGTTTGAACCATCCATTCATCTGAACGAACCTCACGATTTTCACCGAAGATCACATCCGATTTCTTATCATCACTTCGCTCAGAAACAATTTTGTCCCAAGAACCGATGGAACTCCCATTTAGATTTAATGCGACAATTATAATAAGAAAAAGTACCCCAATGATATATCGAAAACGAATAAATTGATCAATGAACCATAGAAAAGGATTTACTTTCGGTTTTTCATTATATGACGGTACTTCCCTAGTTCGCTTTTGTGTTCTTGATTCCATTATTTCCTCCTGAGAATAAAAATTTAAATGTGATCGTCCCATAATTGAATTTTCCAGTAATAAATTGTTTGCATCCTCGAAGAAATAGTTGTCTACGATATCGCGCAAGTAATTGTGTTTTATATAAAGAATAATAGCATTTTTCAGCCTGTAAAATTGCTCGATAGCGAGAAAAATTCATACTGTTGGCATAATCTAACACCGATAACTGATGATTCAGTTCACTTGACAAGATATTGATCTGGCGTTTTTCACTAAGAATACGCCAACTCATCCAATGATCTAAATAGTCCAACGGAAAAACTAGATTGTATCCACCTATCTCCCGTAAAAAACTAATGCGCAGTGCCGTCCCCGAATTGATTATCATCACGTCGCTTGAATAGGAATGATTGCTTTGAGGTAATGCTTTATGTAATGGACGTAATGTATCGCTGCGGACTGGTGAAATCTGCTGTTCATGATCTTTAATAACTGGAGCTATCGCTGCTACTGATTTTGGCACATTGGACGCCTTCGTTATCAGTTCTTCTAGATACTCTCTTGTAAGTGTCGTATCTTGGTCCAGGGTCAATAACCACTCTGACTCTTTAGCACTTTGATCCGCTGCGTAATTGTACGCTTGAGCCAACCCAATATTTTTAGGACTGTGGTAATAACAAAAACGTTTATCTAATCCTTGCGGCACACTTGCCTGTTCGCTATTATCAAAAATCAGGACACTTCTGATTTCTAAAAAGTTATTTGAAGCAAGAAGTTTGTTCAAACTTGTGATCGTAGACGAGTCTGAAAATGTCATCTTATACAAAACTATCACTAATTCGAACAAACTTTTCACCTCCAATTTTTATTGTTTCGCTTCTAATTCAAGAAAACTTGCTAACGCTTCTTGCCAAGTCGGAATTTCAAAGCCTAGAGCTTTGGCTTTACTTAGATCCATAATTGAATATTGCGGACGAGTTGCTTTTTGCGGATACTCTTCTGAAGTTACAGGAGCAACTTCTACTTTTGTATCTTTTAGGATCTCTTTAGCAAACTCGTACCAAGAACAACTATCTTCATTTGATAAATGATACACCCCGAAAGGCGCCTTCTTCTCAATAACAAAAGTCATGAACTCAGCTAATGTACGTGTCCACGTTGGACGTCCGAATTGATCATTGACGACTGTTAAGCGATCATGAGTCTTAGCCAAATTCTGCATTGTATAAATGAAATTATGTCCGTAAATACCAAATACCCACGAAGTACGAATGATATAATAATCATCCATGATCTCTTGAACGGCTTTTTCCCCTAAAAGTTTAGTTCGGCCGTATTCACTTAATGGATTCGTTGTATCATCCACTTGATACATGCCATCTTTTTTCTTCCCATCAAAAACATAGTCCGTACTAATGTAGATCAACGTTGAACCAGCGGCTTTGGCTGCTTCTGCCACATTACGTGTTCCTTCAACATTGATTAATTCATCTAATTCCTTGCCTTCATCTTCGGCTTTATCAACAGCAGTGTAGGCTGCACAATGATAAATGATTTCTGGCTTCATATCATTAATAAATGTATTTGTTGCTTCTTTATCGGTAATATCTAACTGATCGGCATCTGTTGAAACATAGTCCAGTTTCTTTTCATCCAGCAATTTACGTAGCTCAGTTCCTAATTGTCCGTGTCCACCTGTAATTAAGATCATCTATATCTACTCCTTTTCTCAAAAAAAGGCAGGATGCACCTGCCTGATTCAATTTGTATTATTGGCCGTTTTTCGCATAATTGCTTTCAACAGCTTCTTTTTCAGCACGCCACCAATCTTCATGCTCGGTATACCATTTGATCGTTTCTTTCATCCCAGCTCGGAAGTTAGTGAATTCTGGTGTCCAACCTAATTCCTCACGTAATTTAGTAGAATCGATTGCATAACGCAAATCGTGTCCTGCACGATCTTTTACATGATCGTAAGCATCTTTTGATTGGCCCATTTCTTCTAAAATGATTTCCATGACCGTTTTATTGTCTTCTTCACCATCGGCACCAATCAAATAAGTCTCTCCGATTTTACCTTTAGTTAAGATCGCCCACACGGCTGAAGAATGATCATTCGTATGAATCCAGTCGCGTACATTTTTACCATCACCATATAGTTTTGGCCGAATACCGCTCAAAACATTTGTGATTTGACGTGGAATGAATTTCTCAATATGCTGATACGGTCCATAATTATTGGAACAGTTTGAGATCGTTGCTTGCAAGCCAAATGAGCGAACCCAAGCTTTAACCAGCAAATCTGAACCAGCTTTAGTTGATGAGTAAGGACTTGATGGATTATAAGGCGTTTCCGAAGTAAATTTTTCGCCTGCGCCTTCACCATGTCCTGGCAAATCTTCTCTTAGTGGAAGATCGCCATATACTTCATCAGTCGAAACATGATGATAACGAACATTGTTTTTACGACACGCTTCAATCAGTGTGTAGGTTCCAATAATATTTGTTTGTACAAATGGAAATGGATCCTTCAATGAGTTGTCATTATGAGATTCAGCCGCATAGTGAACAACTGCATCCGTATCTTGGACTAAGCGTTCAACTAGTTCAGCATCTGCAATATCACCAACAACTAATTCTACGCGATCTTCGGGAAGACCAGCAAGGTTTTCCTTATTTCCTGCATATGTCAATTTGTCTAAGACTGTTACATGGATTTCTGGATGATTGTTTACAACATAATGAACGAAGTTTGAGCCGATAAAACCCGCTCCGCCTGTTACGATAATATTTTTCATCTATACTTTACTCCTATTTCGTATTAAAGTACTCATTTTTCTAAAATCTAAAAATGAGCTTGATTCTCAACACGCAGATCATTTAGTTAGGCCTTTGCTTCTTCTATTCCACAAAAACGGAACTACTATCCTTAAATTTCACCATATACGAAAGGATTCTCAGCTTCGAACTCTTTCAACGTTGGTTGTTTCGCGTCTTTTTCAGATGTGATCGCCTTTTCAATATCAATTGGCCAGTCAATCGCCAAATCTGGATCAGCGAATGAGATTCCTCCGTCGGCCTCCGCGTCATAGTAGTTGTCACATTTATACATAAAGTTGACATTTGGAGTCAGCGTTACGAATCCATGAGCAAAACCGCGAGGAACTAGTAATTGACGGTGGTTGTGTTCTGAAAGGATATAGCCTTCCCACTTACCATACGTTGGACTGCCTTTACGGATATCTACGATTACGTCAAGAACCGCACCCGTTACGACACGAATCAATTTGGTTTGTGCGGAGCTGCCTTTTTGGAAATGCAATCCCCGTAAGACACCCGGCTGTGTTGATAATGAGTGATTATCTTGAATAAAATCAAAATCAATCCCAGCAGCCTTAAATGCTTCCACTGAATAACTTTCAGTGAAGAAACCGCGATGATCGCCAAATACGGCAGGTTCAATAATCTTAACATCTGTTAAATTCGTTTCTGTTACTTTGATTTTTCCCATGCTTAATCCTCTTTTGCTAAACGTAGTAAGTATTGTCCGTACTGATTTTTCTTCAATGGTTGAGCCAATTCAATCAAGTTCTCTTTAGTGATATAGCCCATTCGATAAGAAATTTCTTCTAGACATGCTACCTTTAAATTTTGTCGTTTTTCAATCGTTGAAATAAACGTTGATGCTTCTAATAGAGACTCGTGAGTACCAGTATCTAGCCAAGCAAATCCACGGCTCATTACTTCAACTGATAACTTATTGCGTTTCAAATATTCCTTGTTCACATCAGTGATTTCCAGCTCACCACGTTCTGAAGGCTGGATGTTTTTCGCAATCTCAACCACATCATTGTCATAAAAATATAACCCTGTTACAGCATAATGTGATTTTGGTTTTTCAGGTTTTTCTTCAATTGAAACAGCCTGCATCTCATCATCGAACTCCACCACACCAAATCGTTCAGGATCATTGACGTGATAACCAAACACTGTTGCGCCTTCTGTTTTCTTCGCCGCACGCTGCAGCATCCGTGATAGTCCATCACCGTAGTAAATATTGTCTCCTAAAACTAAGCAGACGCTATCGTCCCCAATGAACTCTTCACCAATAATAAAGGCTTGAGCCAAGCCGTCTGGACTCTCTTGTACCGCATATTCGATGTGAATACCTAATTCGTGTCCATCACCAAAAAGATTTTCAAAACGCGGTGTATCCTGCGGTGTTGAGATAATCAAAATTTCGTTGATTCCCGCTAACATCAATGTAGACATTGGATAGTAGATCATAGGTTTATCATAAACTGGCATTAACTGTTTCGAAGTTGCTTTGGTTAAAGGGTACAAACGTGTGCCGCTGCCCCCGGCTAAAATGATTCCTTTCATACTTACGCTCCCTGTTCCTAATAGTGTATTTATTTTTGCCACAAAAGGATTAAGACGATCAGTAACTCAAACTGTAACAAATGGAACTGTCATCCTTTTTTCTGCATACGAACACATTATACCTGATGTTGGGTATTAGAAAAATCGTTTTGCTACTTTTTTTTAATTTCTTTTATTCTTTTTCGGACTAGCTGCAAAGCATTCCAGCGCCATTTGAACTGTTGAACCCGTGATGCGGTCGTCTTGATCTCCGATGCATTCAATCCATGGCGACGGTAATAAACCAATTGTTCAGGAATAAAAACAACCCCCCGATAATAATCCGCAAGCAGTCCAATCCACATATCATGCATGGGTACTTCAGCAGGAATCGGCAAAACAATTTCTTTCAACTCAGATCTGAAGGCCATCCCTGCACCAATATAACTGCTTTTCACAATGTTATGCCAAAACCCGGAGTGAGTATGGCGCATCGCTTGATAGGAAGGTACTAAGATTTCAAGATCATTATCCACGATAATTAAATCAGAAATGACCACTTTAGTTTTCGGATTCTCAAAATACGGCAGCGTCTTTTCAACTTTATCAAGATGCCAAATATCATCCTGATCGCTCAGAAAAATGATTGGATGAGCACTTTGCTGGATAGCATTCGCAAAATTCGCGATTAAACCTTTTCCGTCATTTTGAAAAAGTCTCACTCGCGGATCTTTTGCCTTTAACTCTAATAAAAATTCCCACGTTCCATCGGTTGAATGGTCGTCGGAAATAATCAACTCGTCATGTTCTGAAAGTTGTGGGAATATGCTGTTCAATTGTTCCTCAATAAAGTGACGGCCGTTGTATGTCGCCATACAAACGGAGATTCTCGTCTTGGGCTGCTTTTGCATTCCCTACCTCCAAAATTAAAAAAATTGCCAGCCCCACTTTTGAAAATACTTTCTCATGGACTGTAAAAAGATAAAAAACAGTTTTCGACTCTTGACCGCTCCACGTTCGTATAAGTGAATGACTGTAAATTGCGGGCTATAAACCGTCTTATATCCAGCCTGTTCCATTTTACGACAAAGGTCATTGTCTTCAAAATACATGAAGTAACGCTCGTCAAAGCCATCGATCTCATTGAATTTCGCCAAATCGGCCACCATAAAGCTGCCGGAAATCATTCGTACCAAACTATCTTGATCATCCCGTAAATCGCGGCACTCAAATTTAGCCAAACGTTTTGCAAAGAGCTTTTTAACAAACTTAAATGGAATGAAACGCAGCATGTAATCAAATACATTCAAATGATTGCGTATTAAATATTGTGTCGTTCCATCTTCATTCAAAATTTTTGGCGCCAGCAAACCGCATTCTGGTTGTTCAGCCAAATGATTTGTCATTTCTTTTAAATGATTTTCAGAGAGGATGATGTCTGGATTAAAGATGATCCCATAGCCATCAGTTCCCAAAAGGTTGGCGTTATGACCGAACCCAAAGCCTTTATTCTCTTCGTGGAAAATTATCTTTATGAATGGATAAGCAAGATAGCTCTCTAAATGCTTGCGATAATCCGCTTCTGAAGCATTATCAAAAATTCTAATTTGGATCGTCTGATCTTCACCTAACGTTTCAATCAGTGAGTCCAAACTCAAAAAGATCTTGTCACTGTTGTGGGTTACGATGCTGACAGTCACATTCGTATCATTCATATTCATAACGGACGCCAACACTCATTTCTTGAAATATTTATGCAATACTTGCGAACGGTATTCCTTGTTCCCGAAGAAACGGAAGCTTTTCGTAATAAAGCTGTATTTTTCACTGATTAATCCAATAAGTTCTAATAAGAATGTCAAAGCAAAAACCATCGCGACAATCAGAACAATCGTCCCAACTTGACTTGTATAGTTCAGTAACAATGCCGAAAATGAGAACAACACAGCGATTGCATAAATCGTCAACACGGCACCACGATGGGTAAACCCAAGGTTTAGCAGTCGATGATGCAGATGCTGTTTATCCGCAACTGAGATCGGCATATTTTTAGCCTTCCGACGAACCATTGCAAAAAAAGTATCCGTCACTGGAACACCTAAGATGATCAACGGTGTGATCAAAGAAATAAACGTGACATTTTTTAGTCCCTGTAATGTCAGTACAGACATCATAAAGCCCAAGAACAATGCCCCCGTATCCCCCAAATAAATCTTGGCAGGATGGAAATTGTATGGAAAGAACCCCATGATACTTGCCACTAAACAAAAAATTGCTAACGAAATATAAACGGTTGAAGAATGCAGGAAAAAGTATCCAATCACACCAATTGTCGTCAAACTGATAATTGATACTCCTGATGCCAAACCATCCAAGCCATCAATCAAATTCAGTGCATTGGTAATACCAAAAATCCAAAATAATGTCGCTGGCAAACTCAGCCATTCAAGATTGATTCGACCAAACAATGGCGCCGTGAAAAAATCAAACTGAATATCCGCATAAAAATAAATGACCAATCCAGCTAGGAGGATTCCGACACTTTTCTGTCTAGGAGTCAGTTCATACTTGTCGTCTAAAAGACCTGTAATAACGATGATTAAGCCACCGATTAAAATCTTGCTGATATAATCGAATGGAATCACGTTGCGAAATAGAATTAATGAAGAAATAGCAAAAGTAATAAAAATCGGCAGACCACCCGCGCTAGGCATCGGCACTTCATTCATCCGACGCGCATTAGGATTATCAACCAATCCTGTTTGCACCGAAATTATTTTAAAAATCGGGGTCAAAATCAACGCGATCAAGAAGGTCAAAAAATACTTAATGATCAGCCCGAGTGATACTAACATATTGCCACCTGCCTTTTTAACTAAAATTATTATATAGGATTCAACGCTCTTTACAAGGTTCTTCCAGAATCTTTCAAAAATCTTGAGATTATTTTTTCTTTTTAATGAAACGATCCTTCAATCTATTGAACCATTTGTTGACTCGATTAGAGCCTTCTGTAACCTCTTGCCCCGTACGATATTCCTCGATTGCCACATTTAATACGCCGCCAAATATGATAATCGTCGCAGCAAAGTTCAACCAAAACATCAAAACGATAAAACTTCCAATGATTTGATAACCGGAGACGCGCTGCGCGAAGGTCTGAGCATAGATGCTAAACCCTTGTGCCAGAACAATCCAGCCAACTGTCGCAAATATCGTTCCTGGCAGAGCATATTTAATACGCACATGCGCATTAGGAATGACGATATATAAACCGCCCAAGATAACCAGCAGACCTATCAACGTGACAGGCCACCGCAAAGTCAAAAAAGTATCAATGATATCGGGTGAAAAACGTAATAATTGCTGTAATGCGTCCAAAATTACTTGCCCTGCACTAAAGAATAACGCGACAGCAATAATTGCCATCATTAAAATACCGACGATCCCCACCGATACGATTCGACTGATAACAAAGTTCCCTCGGTTCTCAACACCATAAGCCCGATTCAAGGCTGTTTGCAGTGCATTGATGCCTCGACTAGATGACCATAATGCCGCCAAAACTGAGATAGACAGCATACCGCCGGAAGTATTTTCCAATAGTCCAGTAATCGCTGGCTTCAAAAAGCTGAAAACATTTGGCGGAATAGCCTCGCTTAGATAGGGTAAAACCGTTGCTGGTGTGATATTGAAGTATGGCAGCAGATTGCCGACAATGATCAATATTGGAAAAAAGGACAGCAACAAATAATAGGCAACTACCACGGAGCGGTCGCCTATTTCTGTCTCTGCTAAATGTTTTTGGATCGATTGGATAAAATCCATTAGTTTTTTATTCTTCTTAATTTTATCTATTGGTCCCATAAATCCCTCGTCGTTTTAATAAGTTCCTTCTTCGCCTTGTGAAGTCAAAATTTTTGGTCCTTCTTTCGTAATCGCCAAAGTGTGTTCATATTGTGCACACCAGCCGCCATCACGTGTATAAGCAGTCCAGCCATTTGGATCCATCTTCATTTGCCAAACACCGGTATTGATCATTGGTTCAATCGTGATGACCATACCTTCTCTTAAGCGTAATCCTTTTCCGGCAACACCATAATGCGGGATCGCTGGTTCTTCATGAATCGTTGGGCCAATGCCGTGTCCAACAAAATCACGTACGACTGAAAAACCTTCGCCTTCAGCATATGTTTGGATTGCATGCCCGATATCGCCGATTCGATTTCCAACCTGTGCTTGTTCAATTCCTAAATACATGGCTTTTTTAGTTACTTCCATCAAACGTTCGATTTCAGGTGAGACTTCTCCTACTGCATAAGACCAGCAAGAATCTGACATAGCCCCTTTGTATTCGACACACATGTCCACTTTGATTAAATCACCTTTTTTTAAGGCTTTATTTCTTGGGAATCCGTGACAAATCTCATCATTGATACTGCAGCACGTCGCATATTCGTAGCCTTCAAAACCAATTTGTGCAGCGATACCGCCGTGGCTTTCAATAAAGTTTTTAACAAATTTCTCAATTTCCATACTCGTGACACCGGGTTTTATAAAATCCCGTAAATGGCGATGGACATCAGCCAATAATTCGCCTGACTCATTCATCATTTCAATTTCACGGGGTGATTTTAACGTAATCATACTCTCGTCTCCTTATTTCTATTAAAATGTATTTATTATTCCGGTGAAAATATTTTCGTAGATCATCCAGTAAAATCTGGACGAACATCCTTTTTCATCTTGTCCATTTTAACATAACCCCATTAAGCGAACAAATGGTTAGAAGTCTGCGTTTTCCTTTTGAATTAAGTTTGGTATAATTGGCTTAAATTTAGCTTAAAGCTAAGGAGGAATTTTTTTGACATTAGCAAAAATCGTTTATGCCAGTATGACTGGAAATACCGAAGAAATCGCCGACATTGTCGCTGAAGCTTTCGAAAATCTGGATTTTGAAGTAGAAATCGATGAATGTACACAAGTCGAGGCGGAAGATTTTCAAGACGCGGATATTTGTGTCGTTGCAACATATACCTATGGTGAAGGCGATCTGCCTGATGAAATCGTTGACTTTTATGAAGATCTGCAAGAGCTAGATCTAAGTGGAAAAATTTTCGGCGTCTGCGGTTCAGGAGATACCTTTTACGATCAATACTGTAAATCTGTTGATGACTTCGATGCAGCCTTTGAAAAAACTGGCGCAACTCGCGGGGCCGACAGTGTAAAGGTTGAGATGGCAGCAGAGGAAGAAGACATTGAGAATTTAGAAGCCTTCGCAAAGAAAATTGCTGAAGCAGTGGCTTGATTTATCTCAAAGATGTACCAAGAATATTTGGTACATCTTTTTTTGAACGCATTTTCTTTTGAGAAAATCTAAGAAATGCTAGAATGAGATTAACGAAACGGAGGGATAGGAATGGTCTTACCTAATTTTGATACCTTATTAAAAAAATACGCTCACTTGATTGCAAACGTTGGTGTAAATGTCCAAAAAGAAGACACAGTTGTCGTTTATGCCAGTGTTGAACAAGCACCCTTGGCCCGACTTGTCACAAAGGAAGCTTACCAATTAGGTGCCGCAGAGGTTATCGTTCAGTGGAATGATGACGAAATCCAACGAGAGTTTTTGAGCCATGCCGCAGACGATCGGATCAATGAAGTTCCCGCCTATAAGGTGGATGAGGCAAATACATTTGCTGAAAAACGAGTAACTCGAATCAGCATTGTTTCGCAAAATCCAGATGCCTTGTTGGGCGTAGATACAAAGCGCGTAGCTGCCTTCCAATCAGCACGAGGAAAAGCCTTGCAAGCCGTAATGGAGGCCACGCAATCGAACAAATTGCGTTGGACAGTCGTAGCCGCTTCTAGTCCCGCTTGGGCACAGAAGGTTTTTCCTGAACTAACATCAACAGAAGAACAAGTTGATAAACTTTGGGATGAAATCTTCAAGACCACACGCATTTATGCAGATGATCCCATCAAGGCTTGGGAAAAACACGACGCAACGATGCGTGAACAAGCTGAACGTTTAAACAAAGAACAATTTTATGCCCTTCATTACACTGCTCCAGGCACAGATATCGTGATCGGGTTACCAGAAAATCATGTTTGGGAAGGCGCTGGCAGTTTTGCTGCAGATGGTAAAGAGTTTATGGCTAACATGCCGACAGAAGAAGTCTTCACTGCACCAGATCGTAATCGCGTTGATGGTGTCATTACTAGTACAAAACCATTGAGTTATGCTGGAACAACCCTAAACGAAATGAAATTCACTTTTAAAGATGGAAAAGTTGTGGAGTTTTCTGCGAAAGAAGGTGCCGATGTCTTGGCCTCATTATTAGATATAGACGAAGGCGCCAAACATCTAGGGGAAGTTGCCTTAGTTCCAGATCCTTCACCTATCTCTCAATCGGGAATTACATTCTTTAATACGCTTTTTGATGAAAATGCGTCGAACCACTTAGCACTTGGTGCCGCTTATCCTTTCAGCGTTGAGGGCGGAACTGAAATGTCTAAAACGGAATTAGCTGATGCTGGTCTAAATAGCAGCCAAACCCACGTTGATTTCATGGTGGGATCTGCACAGATGGATATCGACGGCATTCGTAAAGATGGAACTAAAGTCCCTATTTTCAGAAATGGTGATTGGGCTTAGTAAAATTAAAAATACCCACTTAGAAAATTTTCTAAGTGGGTATTTTATGTTCTCGACTGGAATCGAACCAGCGACCTATCGCTTAGGAGGCGATCGCTCTATCCTACTGAGCTACGAGAACATGCCTATACCATTGTAGCGATTTTAACTTATTTTAGCAAGATGGCTAACTTAAATTTAATGAAGTTAGCCGAAATAAAGAAAAGAAAGCGCTCATCAATTGTTACTAATTAATGAATTTTTCTCATCTAAGAATCCAAATCATTTTCGTTCATGATGAACTCGATTAATCTACTAAATAAAATCGAAAAAAAAGGAAAAGACTTATTTCCGTCTTTTCCCTTTACTCTTTTTACTCTTCTTCTTTTTGGGATCACTTTGCTTTATCGGTTCTTCCGTTAGTAATTCTCCTCCGAATAAATAGATCGGTGCTAACGTTAAATCAAGTTTCTTTGCTATTTTGGTTAAATCCGTTTTTTCTTGTGGTGTGACAAAAGTAATCACCACTCCCGTTTTCCCCATTCGTCCTACGCGTCCTGCACGGTGCAAGTAGCTCTCTTCACTCAATGGAACATTCGCATTAATCACAAATGGCAAAGACTCAATGTCTAATCCGCGACTAGCTAAATCTGTCGTCAACAATCCTAACGCTTGATGCTTTTTGAATTGTTCGATCGCACCTTTACGAGACATTTTTGATTGATCTGACGCAAGACTCACAACCGGTAAATGATGGAAAAGTAATTTTTCCTCGGCACTTCCCATATCGCTTAACTGATTAAAGAAAATCATTCCCCAAAAAGCAGGCAGATTCAGCAGACGGCGTAATTGATCGACTTTTTTTCGATCGCTGGTTTCCAAATAGAAATGCTGTACCTCACCTTGGCTATCGTCTTCCTTTGAAACATCTATTACCAATAAATCAGATTCAAAATTATTCAATTCATCTAAAACAGTATCCGCCGTGGCAGATAAATATAGATGCTGAGCGTCGTTATCGCTAGCTTTCAGAATTTTTTGAATCAGTTGCAGACTTTGCCCTTGAATTAGTTGATCGACCTCATCAAAGACCAAGGTTTTGATGTTTGGGGTTTTGATTTTTTTAGCTGTGATTAATTCTAAGACACGGCCTGGAGTACCAATCAATAGTTCTGGTTTTTTCTTTAGTGCGTCTTGTTGCCGTTTTACGTTGGCGCCACCAATCAAAGGCTGTACTTTCATGCCTGAACCAGCCAACCACTTACGAGCCACTTCAACCACTTGCATCGCCAATTCCTGTGAAGAAGTTAAGATTAAAACCTGACTAGGTTTGCCTGCCTCAAGTTGATTGATTAACGGCAATAAATAAGCCAGCGTTTTGCCGCTGCCGGTCGGAGCAATCCCAACAAGATTGGCGCCTTCGATAATTGGTGTATATACTTTTGATTGGATCAATGCAGGTTTTTGAAAGCCTGCCTCGTTCCAATTTTCTTGTAAAAATGGGACAAAATCCTGATTATTCATAATTTCCTCTATTTCTCGTCGGCATCAAAAATAATGCCCGCACTTTTTCGCATATCATAAATTACTTGGTTCACGTTACGGGACAATTCAACCCACGCTTCATAATCGGTACCTAACTTGCGATCGGTTGGATTTAAGATTACTTGTGCAAACTCTGCTGCTTCTTCCACCATCGGATTTTCCAATTGATGAACGTTTAGTTTTTCTCTGCGTTGATGATTACGATCATGGAAAATTGCCTCATCGATCGAATTGACTGCATTCAGTACCAGCGTTCCATTTGCCAGATAAATTTCTGATTGTTGGAAACTGTCACCGATCTTGCCTGTTCGAATAGTGATGTCAAAATTTTCATAACGCAAAATACCCGTTCCAATTCCATCAACACCGGTCGAAATTTTTTGTCCAAAATAAATGCTTTCTTTCGGCATACCAAACCAAGCCAAGGCGGCATAGATTGGATATACTCCTAAGTCCGCTAATGCTCCTCCTGAAAAATGAGGTGAAAAAATATTGGGTTCTTGACCATCCAACACTTGATCATAGCGTGAAGAGTATTTCATAAAACTGAAGTCCGCACCAATGATCTGATCCTTCATCGGTAGAAAATCAGCTACTACTTTGAAGGCTTTCTCATGAATATTACGGGCTGCTTCAAAGAAAAAGACCTTTTTCTGATTCGCTAGTTCAATAATTTCATCCATTTCCTTAGGTGTTGAAAAGGCCGGCTTTTCTACGATCACATTTTTTCCAGCTAAAATTCCTTGCTTCGCTTGTTCAAAATGCAAGCTATTTGGTGAAGCAATGTAGACTGTATTCAAATGTTCGATACCGAAAAAAGTATCCAGATCTGTCGCATATTCAACATCACCATATTTTTCACCGAACTTTTGTGCCGTCTCTAAACGTCGTGAATAAATTGCGGCTAACTGGTAACTCCCTGTTTCATGTGCTGCTTGAACAAATTGATCGGTGATCCAATTTGTGCCGATGATACCTAAATTAATCATGCTTTTTCCGCCTTTCATTGATTTGGATCAATAAATTTTTGTTTCAAATCAAAGGGAACAGCCTCTTTGATCGAAATAGTCTCCTGATCTACCTCACAATTATACGCTAAAATCCGTACGCCGTCTGCCTCAGCCTTACCCACTGCTTCATAAAGCGCTGGCTGCATCTCACGGTGTATCGTGGCTGCTGAAATCACCGGAAATTGTACTACGAATAAGACATAACAGTGATAGCCCATGGTTTGGGCTAATCGCAGTTCTTCTACATGTTTCAGTCCTCTCACTGTCGGTGCATCAGGAAAAGCACCTATCCCGTGATTTTCCAATGTCATACCCTTCACTTCTACGAATCCTTTTTCCTGCTGATCCGTTTCAAAATAAATATCGAATTTCGAATGTTCAAAGGTGTATTCTCGTTTTAAATAATTAATTGAGCCTTTTAAGTCTGGTAATTGAATCTTGCCTGCTAAAATCCCCTCAGCTGCTAGTGCATTTGGTATCTGCGAATCAATATTGATCCACATCTCCCCTTTTTTGACCGCAATCAAATCATAAGCCGTTTTGCGTTTTTCTGATGGCTGATGATTTACAGACACCAGGGTATCAGGCAGTAGTAATTCTTTGCTGCGTCCTGTGTTTTTTACATGGGTAATAATTTCTTCGCCTGTCTCCACTAATCGACAGCGAGCGATAAACCGATTGCTTCTTTCAATAAAAATAGCCAAGTGAATTGCTGAATACTTCATTTTTTATCAAAATCCTTCTAAAAAAAGTTAAATAGTCCTTAAGCCTGATGGAAAGATGACAGACTTTATTATATAGTATAACAAAGCCTGTGTGAAAGGATTTCAGTAATGCTTTTTCAGTTTCTTCGGAGAAAGTCGATTATCCCTAAATAGGACTAGGTGAAGGATATTTAACGGAAAAGCCCTTTGGCTCGAAAAAACACTGTTTTTTTGAAAATTGTATCCGTTAAATTGAGAAAGGAGTTTTTTGATGAGATTGAAATGGCCCGTCTTCCTCAGCGCGACGTCGCTTGGTGTGGCAGCAGTGAGTTCAAAATTTGTTCGCAAACGTGAAGCGAAGGACCTAAATAGCATTTATGTCGGTTCTTGGGAGTTCACTCATCCGAAAGAACACAGACATCACACCATTACGATTTACCCGGATCTTTCAATTATTCTAGATGGCAGCGCCATCATCTACCAGCTCATTGAGCTAAGTGAGCAAAAACTAGCGATTCAAGATCAATACGGCTATCATTTATTGATCAAAACAAAAAATGGGACACCCGATACCCTTTATGACGAATTGGACGATGTATCACTGCCCATTATTCCTGTAAAAAAATAGCAAAAACGGATGCCAGAACTTTGGCATCCGTTTTTTTATTGATGAATCAATGATCGCAACAGTTGATCCACATTTTCTGCAGCTTTTCGTCCTTCGCGAATTCCCCAAATCACAAGACTTGGCCCCCGTCTGGCATCCCCAGCTACATAAACTTTTTCATTATTCGTGGTGTAATCTTCATAAATCTCTTGTACATTGAAAGCATCTAATAAATTCTTCTCGGCTCCTGTGAAACCCATCGCCAATAGAACTAAATCAGCTTTTAACGTTTTCTCAGTTCCCTTGATTGGCTGGAACCGATTATCGACTTCCGTTGTTTCAATCGCAATCACTTGACCCCGTTCAGCACCAATAAAAGCCGTTGTCGAGGTGTTATAGGCTGTTAATTCCGGATTTTCCACTGCGCCTTCTGCTTGTCCGTACCCTTGACGATTAATCATCGAATATTCTGGCCACGGATTATTGCCCGTACGACTTGCCGGTAATTGAGGGGTAATCTCCAATTGTTTAACAGAAGCAGCACCTTGGCGAATCGCAGAACCAATACAGTCGTTCCCTGTATCTCCCCCGCCGATCACGATCACATGCTTTCCTGCTAATTTTTTATCGACTACCTTTTTTCCATGCTGCAAGACCTCTTTGGTACAGTCAGTTAAATAATCCACCGCAAACTGAATGCCATGCAACTCACGTCCATTAATTTTTAAATCACGAGGAACACTGGCACCACTAGCAATAACGATCCGATCATAACGATCTTGTAATTCATTTGCCGTGATATCTACTCCGACCTCAGTATTCAAAACGAAGGTAATACCGACTTCCTCCATCACATCGATTCGACGCTGAACGATTTCTTTATCCAATTTCATATTAGGAATCCCATACATCAACAGGCCGCCGGCACGATCACTACGTTCATAAACCGTTACCTGATGACCTAGTTGATTTAAACGCCATGCTGCGGAAAGACCAGCCGGACCCGAACCGATGATCGCCACTTTAAAGTCTGTCCGTTCATTCGGCATTCCGTCTGCTTTGACCCAGTCATTTTCAAAAGCATTGTCGATGATAAAGCGTTCATTATCATGAATTGCTACACCTGAACCGTTTAATCCTTCAGTACAAGATTTCTCACACGGAGCTGGACACACCCGACCCGTCATTTCTGGTAATGGATTGGTTTTTGCTAAGCGATCAAATGCGTTCTTGAAATCACCGCGGAAAACAAAATCGTTCCATTCTGGAATCAGGTTGTCATTAGGACAACCTGAGACTGCTCGTTTACCGCCGTAAAAAATACCGGTATGACAAAATGGAATGCCGCAGTTCATACAGCGAGCTGCTTGTTCTTTGCGTTCCTCGACACTAAGCGGCGTTTGTAATTCTTCCCAATCCTGAACCCGTTCATCGACTGGTCGATAAGGATTGTCCTTACGCGGATATTTTAAAAAGCCAAATGGATCTGCCATGCTAGCCACGCCCCTTTCCAGCCGGTACCGTTTGTTCGCCGATCACTTCGATGAAGGCCTTCTCGATCAATTCTTCACCGGTTAGACCTGTCTTCGCTAATTCCTCTGTCACACGAACCATCTCGTGATATTCTCTCGGATACACTTTGACAAAATGTTTTTGAGCATTTTCCCAATCATTTAATAGTTCAGCCGCTTTTACTGAGTCAGTGTAAGCTAAATGCTTCTCGATCATTTCCTTCAAGACTGCATCTTCACCAGTTTCACCCAATTTGAAGAGGTCAACCATCTCCAAATTGCATTTATCAGTAAAAGTATCGGTTGGATCATAGACATATGCAACACCACCGGACATCCCTGCTGCGAAATTTCGACCCGTTGGACCTAAGATAACAGCGACACCGCCGGTCATGTATTCACAGCCATGATCACCGACACCTTCGACAACAACATTCGCCCCGCTATTACGAACACAGAAGCGTTCGCCGGCTTTTCCGCGGAAATAGCCTTCCCCGCGATTTGCACCGAAGCAGACCACATTTCCGACGATTGGCGAATTTTCGACATCATAGGCGGCATCTTTGGGCGGTACAATAATCACACGACCGCCACTCAAGCCCTTAGCAACATAGTCATTGCCCTCGCCGATCAATTTCAATTCCATTCCTTGCGTAATGAAGGAGCCAAAACTTTGCCCCGCGATCCCCGTATAGGTGTATTTGATTTGACCTGGTGTCAATTCGTAGTTGCCAAAACGTTCTGCGATCCAGCCGCCCATTCGCGCGCCGACTGTTCGATTAACGTTATTGATTGGATAACTCATTTTCACCTGCTCACCATTTTTGATGGCACCTTCAGCGAAATGATCCAACTCAGGCCATTCACGTTTTTCCTTGAACGGATCTTCCGTTTTACGTTCGATCCCAACACTCGTCGATAAGATTCGTGAGAAATCCAATGATTTGGCTTTGCCTTTTGCAATAAAGCGCGGTTCCAAGACTTCTGTGTGACCGATCATTTCATCGATACTTCTGAAGCCTAATTCAGCCATAATTTCTCGTAAATCTTCCGCAATAAAATACATCATGTTGATCAAGTGCTCCGGTTTGCCGACAAAGAATTTCCGCAATGCCGGGTTTTGTGTTGCCACACCCACCGGACAAGTATTCAGACTGCAGACACGCATCATTACACAGCCGATCGCAACTAAAGCCAGCGAAGCAAAACTATATTCTTCTGCACCAAGTAGGATCGCCATCGCAACATCGCGACCAGTCATCAGCTTTCCATCGGTCTCTAACGTCATTCGTTGACGTAAATTATTCATTGCTAATGTTTGATGAGCCTCAGCAACACCCATTTCCCATGGTAAGCCCGCATCACGAATCGAGTTTCGCGGCGAAGCGCCCGTTCCACCATCATAGCCAGAAATCACGACAACATCTGCCCCAGCCTTTACTACACCAGTGGCAATCGTACCAACACCTGTACTCGAAACCAACTTGACATTGATCTTCGCATACGGATTAATCGCTTTTAAGTCATAAATCAATTGCGCCAAATCTTCGATCGAATAAATATCATGGTGCGGCGGTGGTGAAATCAATCGTACACCCGGTGTGGAGCCGCGAATCTCTGCTACCCAAGGGAAAACCTTATTCCCCGGCAATTGTCCACCTTCACCTGGTTTCGCGCCTTGTGCCATTTTGATCTGTAATTCTTCCGCACTCATCAAGTATTCCGCATTTACCCCAAAACGACCAGAAGCAACTTGTTTAATTTTACTATTAAAGTTTTTGCCGTCCGCTTGTGGTTTGAATCGTTTGCGATTTTCTCCGCCTTCACCGCTATTGGATTTAGCGCCGATGCTGTTCATGGCTTCCGCAATACATTGATGCGCCTCTTCACTTAATGAACCGTATGACATCGCTCCAACTTTGAATCGTTTCACGATCTTACTAGCCGGTTCTACTTCGGATAGTTTTACTGAAGGTCGTTCATTTTTGAACTCCCACAGTGCGCGTAAATTCGTTGGTTCGTCTAACGCCTCTTGGTTCATTTCCGCGACATAATGCTTAAACAATTGGTAATCGCCTGCACGGACCGCTTGTTGGAAATTATAGATCGTCTTTGGATTGAACAAATGATGTTCGCCGTCTGCCTTATACTGGAAACTTCCGCCTGAAGCCAGCAGATCATTTTGCTGCGGTCCATACGCCAATTGATGACGCTGCAAGTATTCTTCCGCAATTTGATGCAATGATAACCCGCCGATACGACTAGCTGTTCCCGTGAAATATTTATCTGTAACAGGCTGACTGATTCCAACTACCTCAAACAATTGCGCGCCATGGTACCCAGCAATCGTTGAAATCCCCATTCGAGACATCACTTTCACGATCCCTTTTTCGGCCGCTTTACGATAATTTTCTAAGCCATTTTCAATGGTGAAATCGTTCAGCGTGGCATACGCGCCATAAGGATGAATCCCGCTGGCACCATAACCGATCAAAGTGGCAAAATGGTGAACTTCGCAAACCTCTGCGGAATCAACCACCAGACTTGCCAATGAAGCTTTTCCCTTTCGCACTAAATAATTGTGCAATCCGGATACAGCTAATAAGATCGGCATCGCCATTTTTGCTTGTTCTGAACCGCGATCACTTAAAATCAAAATCGTTCCGCCATTGTCGATTGCGGATTCCGCCTCTTTAAACATGTGTTCCAAGCCGTCTTCTAATGCATTGTGGCTGCCGATTGAATATAACGTTGAGATAGTTACCGCTTTTTGCTCTTTAGTATTTAGCTGAGCAATTTTTAGAAAATCAGCCGTACTAAGAACGGGACTCTTAATTTTTAACTTCTGACAGTTATGAGCATCATCTACTCGAATATCGCCATCACGCCCTAAAAACATCTCTGTCCCGATTACCAATTGCTCGCGAATCGCATCAATCGGCGGGTTGGTCACTTGCGCAAATTGCTGTTTAAAATACGTGAAGAGCGATTGCGGCTGATCACTCAAAACGGCTAAGGGCGAATCATAGCCCATTGAAAGTACCGGTTCTTCGCCTTTTTCCGCCATCTGTAAAAGCGCTCCGCGAATAATTTCATCGGTATAACCATTCAATTTCCACATTCTTTGTAATTCTTTTTGAGTCATTGCCGTATCTTTGAATTCAGTTTCAGCAAGCTGTGACAATTCAATCCGATTTTCGGCTAACCACGCTTTATAGGTATGTGCTTTTGCATACTTTTCTTTAATTTCTTGATTGCGATAAAATTTTCCGGCAATCGTGTCAACTAGGATCATATTCGCCGGTCCCAAGACACCCTTTTCAATCACATTCGAGGGTGCAAAATCGACTACGCCAGATTCTGAAGCCACTTGAACGAAACCGTCTTTAGTAATTGAATAGCGGGAAGGCCGCAAGCCGTTCCGGTCCAAAGTTGCTCCAACCATTTCTCCATCTGTGAAACACAATGCCGCTGGTCCATCCCATGGCGCCATAAAACTAGCATTGTATTCTTGAAAAGCAGTCATTTCTTCCCCTAAGCCGGCCTCTTCTGACCACGCCTCTGGGACCATCATCATCAATGCGTGAGGAATATCACGACCGTTGCGATATAAATACTCCATACAGTTTTCTAACTTAGCAGAGTCAGAATCTTCTTCGTTATAAACCTCGATACCGTGACTCTTCATCCAATTTTCTGAACCGCGCAGCGTATTGATCTCTCCATTATGAGCTAAGAAACGGAAGGGTTGCGCCCGATCCCAACTTGGAAAAGTGTTAGTAGAGAAACGAGAATGTACGACTGCGATACTTGCTGCAAAATCTTCATCCTGTAAATCATCATAAAAGATTCCGACTTGGTAGGCATGCAGCATTCCTTTATAAACGATCGTTTTGCTGGAAAGACTGCAGATCGCCATTTCCCCCGCGTGATACGTTTTTTCTAACTTGCGGCGTAACCGATACATGCGATCTTCAAAATCACGATCCGTCTGAACCTCTAACGGCCGCTTTATGAATAATTGCACAAAGCTGGGCATGACCTTTTGAGCGCCCGGTCCGCAATTTTCATATTGGAATGGAACATCCCGCTGCCAAGAAACTAAGTAGCCCGCAGCTTCGATTTCTTTTACAAGTGCCTGCTGCAAACCGTTTTTGTGTTTTTCATCCGCGGGTAAAAAGAACATTCCTACCGCATATTGACCACGATCAGGTAATATTGCCCCTGCCGCTTTTGCTTCTCGTTGAAAAAATTTGTCTGGAATTGTCGCTAAAATTCCTGCACCGTCACCAGTTTCAGGTTCTGCACCAGTTCCGCCACGATGGTTCATTCGTTCTAACATCGTTAGTGCATGCTTCACCAATTGATGTGAAGCGTTGCCTTCCATCTGAGCAATAAAGCCCATACCACATGCATCCTTCTCAAATGAGGGATCATACATGGTCGGGGCCTCTGTTACTTGTTGCTTTGTCATTGACATCAATCCTTTAAATAGTTTGACAATTCTCATTTATTTTTAATATACTACCTTTTTTTAAAAAAATAGGCAAGTGTTCTTAGAATATTTTTTTAATTACCTTTGTTATTACCGATTCATTTCTTTAAAAAGAAAAGTCCAATCAAATGGAAAAAATGGGATTTATTTGGTAAACTTAATCTGATATGCTTCGTTATGAAAGGATGAACATCAATGACACCGAATCGCGAAGATTACTTAAAATTAATATTAGAATTAGGTGGCGACAAAGAAAAAGTTAGCAATAAAAAAATCGTCGCTGGTTTGTCCATTTCTGGAGCTTCTGTCAGCGAAATGATTAATAAACTGGTTAAGGAAGGTCTTGTTGAACACTCCCCTTATCAAGGCGTACAACTAACACCGGCTGGTTTAGAAAAAGCCAGCACCCTCGTGCGTAAGCACCGTTTATGGGAAGTATTCCTAGTTGATCATCTCGGCTATTCATGGAATGAAGTCCATGATGAAGCAGAAGTATTAGAGCATGTGACATCCACACAACTTGAACAAAAATTGGATACGTACTTGAATCATCCAACCTTTTGCCCGCACGGCGGCATGATCCCGCAAGAAGATCAAATCGTCCATGAAAAAGATCGTCAGACTTTGGCAAGCTATCCAGAAGGAACAAACATCCGGATCGCTCGCGTCTTAGACGAAAAAGACTTGCTTGATTACTTGATGGACCTTGGCGTTAAGATCCACGAAGAATACACAATCACAAATATTGCTGCCTATGAAGGACCAATTACTTTACAAAATGACCAAAAAGAGGTTTCAATTAGTTATAAAGCAGCGTCAACCATTTTTGTTGATTCGTTGTAGAAACGACAAATAACCATCAAACTTATTTTTCTCTCTTCAGAAAAATAAATTCATTAAATCGAACTAGGAGTGAATTGTATGGAACAAGCAGCATTATTCACCATTTTTGGTGGAACCGGCGACTTAGCGAAACGAAAACTTTACCCTTCGTTGTTTCGTTTATATAAAAAGGGCAACTTAGCACAACACTTTGCTGTGATTGGGACCGCTAGACGGCCATGGAGCGACGATCACTACCGAGAAATCGTTCGTGAGACCATCAAAGACTTAAACGCAACTGAGGAAGAAGCGCAAGAATTTTCTAATCACTTCTATTATCTTTCCCACAACGTGAATGACACAGAACATTATGATCAGCTGAAAGAACTAGCGGATCAATTAGATGAAAAATATTCGTTGCAAGGCAATCGGGTTTATTACTTGGCCATGGCACCTCAATTTTTCGGTACCATCGTCAATCATCTGAAGTCTCAGGAAATTTTGACAACAACGGGATACAACCGTTTGGTGATTGAAAAACCATTTGGCTTTGATTATGATTCAGCCAATGAGTTGAATAATCAAATTCGAAATGTTTTTCCGGAACAAGATATTTTCCGAATCGATCACTATTTAGGCAAAGAAATGATTCAAAATATTTCCGTCATTCGTTTTGCTAATAATATCTTCGAATCCCTTTGGAATAACCGCTATATCGAAAATGTTCAGATCACTTTCTCTGAAGCATTAGGTGTTGAAGATCGCGGAGGGTATTATGAAAACAGTGGTGCGCTAAAAGATATGGTCCAAAATCATATCCTGCAAGTCGTTGCTTTATTAGCGATGGAAGTACCGACCTCGTTCTCAAATAAATCGATCCGCGAAGAAAAGGTTAAAGTTTTACAAGCAATTCGCCGCTATGATTCTGAAGAAGTTTTGCAGAATTTCGTTCGTGGTCAATATGACGCTGGTGCGTTAGATGATAAACAATTTATTGCCTATCATGACGAGCCAAATGTCGCAGAAGATTCCTTGATGGAAACTTTCGTTGCTGGAAAATTCTTGATCGATAATTTCCGCTGGTCTGGTGTTCCCTTCTATGTTCGGACGGGTAAGCGAATGACTGAAAAAGGCACACGTATTAATATCGTCTTTAAACAAGTTCCAGTAAATGTCTTCAACTTTGAGCAAGAGGTAGCCGATGGTGAAGAGTTGCCACAAAACATTTTGACCATCTACATTCAACCAACAGAAGGCTTTTCGCTAACTTTAAATGGAAAGAAAATTGGTCAAGGCTTCAACACTGAGCCAGTAAAATTAGATTTCCGTCAAAGTGCTGAAGTGACTGAAAACAGTCCTGAAGCTTACGAAAAATTATTGTTAGATGCCCTAAATGGTGACGGCACCAATTTCTCTCACTGGGACGAAGTAGCAAACTCATGGGAGATCGTTGACCGAATTCGTAACACTTGGGACCAAACGACACCAGGTTTCCCAAATTATGCAGCTGGGACAATGGGACCACAATGCGCCTTTGATCTTTTAGCCAAGAACGGACACGAATGGGCTTGGCAGCCAGACCAATGGTACCGTGAACGCGGACAATTAAAATAAATCGTTTAAGGCTGGGAGAACTTCTCAGCCTTTTCTTTACACAAAGAAACCCGGGCCGACAATTCGACTCGGGTTCCTTCTATTATATATAGATACTTTTATTCCAATCCTTCGGCTACAGCTTCAGGATAGTTTTCCTCTACGATATGCGCACATGAAGCACATAAAGTTGGTAATTTTTCATCTTCACCAACCGTTGTTCGCATTTGGCGGCAACGATCGCAAACTTCGCCGTCAGCTTTTTCTACTAAGATGGCTACATCATCAAATACCATCGCATTTTCTGGTGTCTCCTCTTTCGAAATGCTGAATGAATCTGGTGATACGATCAATAATTGTGCAAGGTCTGCATCTAGCGCTGTTAACATCGCCGCAACTTGCTCATTTGGATAAATCGTTACTTTCGCTTCTAAAGATTTCCCAATCACTTTTTCGTTACGTGCTTCTTCCAAAGCTTTCAACACTTTATCACGGAAATCCATAAAGGCTTTCCACGTATCCAACAATTCGGCTTGGTTAGGGAATTCTTCATAGCTAGGCAATTCCGCTAATTGAACATATTCATCTTCCTCTTTCAAATATGTCCAGATTTCTTCAGTCGTATGAGGAATGATTGGTGTCAACAATTTCGTCAATGCTACAGCCGCTTGATAGAAGACTGTTTGCATGCAACGACGTTCGTAGCTGTCTTCTGCTTGAATGTACACAACATCCTTCGCAAAATCCAAGTAGAATGAAGACAAATCAACCGTCAAGAAATTCACAACGGTTTTATAGATTTGCGTGAAATCATATTTATCATAGCTTTCACGAATCGTTTTAACGACATCATTTAAGCGTACAAGCATATACTTATCAACTGAACGCAATTCTTCGTAAGCTACTGCATGTTCTTTAGGTTCAAAGTCCGTGGTATTCGCTAATAAGAAACGCATTGTATTCCGAATTTTACGATAAACTTCCGAAACCTGATTCAAAATATCCATCGATACTCGTACATCAGCCTCGTAATCAACACTGCTGACCCATAGACGTAAAATATCCGCACCCATCTGTCTGATTACTTTATCTGGAACAATTGTATTGCCTAAAGATTTACTCATCTTACGGCCTTCTCCATCCAAAGTGAAGCCTTGAGAAAGAACAGATTTGTATGGAGCCACACCATTAATTGCCACACTTGTTGTGATACTTGAGTTGAACCAGCCGCGATATTGGTCAGAACCTTCCAAATACATGTCAGCTGGGAACGTTAAGTTTTCACGTTGACGTAAGACTGCTTCATGTGAGGAACCAGAATCAAACCAAACATCCATAATATCAGTTTCTTTAGTGAATTCGCCATTTGGTGAACTTGGATGGGTAAAGCCTTCAGGTAATAAGTCTTTTGCTTCCCGTTCAAACCAGACATTTGATCCATGCTCAGCAAATAATTGCGCTACATGTTCCGTTGTTTCTGGTGTAATGATTGCTTCTCCATCTTCTCCATAGAAGATTGGCAGCGGTACACCCCACGCACGCTGACGAGAAATAACCCAGTCGCCGCGATCGCGGATCATGTTGTACAGACGTGTTTTGCCCCACGGAATGATCCAATCTACTTTTTCAATTTCGTCTAAGATATCTTGACGGAATTTATCAATCGAAGCAAACCATTGTGGTGTCGCACGATAAATAATTGGTTTTTTCGTCCGCCAGTCATGCGGATAGCTATGCGTGAAGAATTCTAACTTCAACAATGCGCCATTTTTTTCTAATAGATCTGTGACCATAGGATTGACTTTATCGTAAAATACTCCTTCAAACCCTGGTGCATCAGCTGTCATTACCCCGCGATCATCAACAGGTGAGATAATATCGTTGCTATATTTTTTCCAAGCAAAGTAATCATCTTCCCCGTGCCCAGGTGACGTATGAACCAATCCAGTCCCAGCATCCAATGTGACATGATCTCCTAAAACAACTAATGAGTCACGATCGTAAAATGGATGTTGTGCTGTCATGTATTCAAGATCTTTTCCAGAAACCTCTTTAATGATCTTAGGATCTTCCCAGTCCAATTCTTTAGCGACCGTCTCTAATAGATCCTTCGCAATAACATACTTTTTATCAGCTTCTTCTACAACAATATAGGTATAAGCCGGATTTACCGAAATCCCTTGGTTCGCTGGTAATGTCCATGGTGTTGTTGTCCAGATAATAAACGAAGTATCTGTATCTAAAATGCCCTTACCATCCTTGACTTTGAAAGCCACAAAAATTGAAGGAGATTTCACGTCTTTATATTCAACTTCAGCTTCTGCTAATGATGATTCACTTGATGGTGACCAATAGATTGGTTTCAATCCTTTATAAATGTACCCTTTTTCAGCCATCTTACCAAAAACACGAATCTCAGCAGCTTCATAGTCAGGCGTCAAAGTCACGTAAGGATTTTCCCATTCACCAGCAATTCCTAAACGTTTGAAATCTTCTCGTTGCTTATCAACTTGTGACAATGCATACTCTTCACATTTTTTACGATATTCAGCCATCGTCATTTCTTTACGCTTGATTCCTTTGTTTGCTAAAACCTGCTCGATTGGCAAACCATGTGTATCCCAACCAGGGACGTACGGTGCACGAAATCCAGTCATAGATTTTGAACGAACAATGATATCTTTACTAATTTTATTTAAAGCATGTCCAATATGAATATTCCCATTAGCATAGGGAGGGCCATCATGTAAAACAAAGGTTGGTTTTCCTTCATTTAATTTTTGGCGCTTCTCATAAATTTTATTTTCTTCCCACTCTTTTTCCCATTGACCTTCGCGGTTTGGTAAATTACCGCGCATTGGGAAGCCGGTTTTTCCTAGTTGAAGGGTTTCTTTTGTCTTCACTATTGATCGTCTCCTTTAAAAATATTTCTACACAAAAAAACAAGCGCATCCGCTAAGGGACGAGCTTGTCGTGGTACCACCCAAATTTGAAACTCAAAAAGTTTCCTCTAACCATCTTTAACGCAATGACGCGTTGATTGCTACTATTATATAGTTCACAATCAAATGATCTAGAGGATCTTTCCGATTAGAGGGTCTGCCGAACTTTCACTGTCATCGGCTCGCTAAAAGAATCTAATCAGCTTTTCTGTTCTAGATAGCTTAATCTTCGTCTGATTTAATCAATTCAGGAATATCAATCGTTAATCCCATATCTTCATCTTGAGGTTCAGGAGTGATGATTGGTTCACCTGAGTCTACTGCAAGCGAAGCATCATTGTCAAGTTCGTTCGCTAAAACTTCCTTCAGAATTTCATGTCCATCACCAACGTATGAAGACATTGGCTTAAGCACTTCTTCCCAATCGCCGCTGCGCGCTTGATCGATTTGTGTTTCTAACAACAATAGTAATTGTTGGTGGAACACACGTGTTTTCTTCTTCAAGTCATTTGTTTCAGCAGCCAATTGACGTGCTTTAGAAGTTGCATCAGTTAAGATTTCTTTCGCTTTGTCTTCAGCTGTTGTCGTTAACAAGTTCGCTTTTTGCATTGCATTAGAGATTAGTTCATCTGCCCGGTTTTGAGCGGACGTAACAATCACTTCAGATTCCTTGCTAGCTGAAGATTTAACCTTATCAGCAGTATCTTGCGCTACAACGATTGATTGATTCAAAGCTTCTTTCAATTCATTGAAGTATTCCAGCTTTTCTTCTGAATGTTTCAGTGATTTTTCTAATTCACGATTTTTTGCGATACTGTCCTCATAGTCACGGACGATCATATCTAAAAAATCATCGACTTCATCTTGATTATAACCACGCATCTTGGTGGAGAAACTTTTGTTTTGAATATCTAATGGAGTTAATGCCATTTTTTTGTTCACCTCATAAATTTATTTTCGCAAAACGCCTAAGCGCAAACGAAATTTTTCTTTCTTTGTTTTTCCTTCTAGACCTTGAATTTGAATTCGTCCGAATCCACGAACAGAAATAACATCTAATAAATCAAGTAAGTAATCCGGCCGTTCATTAACCGACCAATTTACTTTAACTTTATTAGCTTCAACTAACTGTTTTGAACGTTGGCGTGAGATATTATAAACGGTTGAAATAATCGCATCTAATCTCAGTGAAGTAGCCGTCGTAGTTTCTTCGACCCAACTATCCTTGGGAATAATGATATCTGTGTACGGACGTTCCTCTAAATGAACGGTTACACGTCCAATTTTAGTTACTTGATTCTCGATATAACTAGCGGATTCTTTTGCTAAGAAAATTTGCCAACGATCACCGTCAGAAATAATATCACCAAAATAGTCTCGCTTGATTCCCGCATTCATCAGTGTTCCCAAAATCTTCCCATGAGAAAGCTCGGTAAACTTCTGCGGATAATTGATCTCAATCATTACTAACTCAAAATCATCTAATTGAGGTTCATAATAATCTGGGTAAATCATACAACGACAACGTTCCGCATTTTCATATCCGCCATAAAACGAGAATTTCAATTCGCTGTTCTCACGAATCAAAGTTTCCAATATATATGCCTGTCGAGGGTCTAAAAAATTCGTTAAATAAGGAGCATATTGGCTTTCAACTTGTTCTAACCAATCGCCAACACTTTCAACAAATGGATGCTCTTCCGGTCTAAAATGTTGATAGACATTTGCATTCATATTGCCACCTCCTTAATAAATAAGATTAATCAGAATTTTTTGTAAAACCTCCATCGCAATATTCAATGCTAAGATAGCTGCCATAATTGAAAAATCGATTCCGCCAAATTGTAAAGGCAAACGTCGAAACAAATCAAGAAAGGGCTCACAGATTCGACCTAAAAGCTGGCCAAATCTCGATTGATAAGCTCCTGGGAACCATGACATCAATGCGTAAACTACTAAAAGAATCGTATAGAGATAAACCAATCGATTCAAAATATTAAAAAGTGTAATAATCAGTTCCAAATAAGCGGCTCCTTTACATTTCTAATCCATAAATGTCGTCATCAACCATAGAACTCAATGTAGAGCTGGTAATTTCAACATTCGTTGGTGTACATAAAAACATTTCATTTCCGACACGTTTGATATCACCATCGATCATAAAGACTGCGCCGGTTAGAAAATCTACGACGCGGCGTGCTTTCATTTCATCTAGAGATTGGAAGTTGATCAGGACCACTTCACCTTGACCCACTCGTTTTGCGATAGTCATCGCTTCATTGTAGGCTCTTGGTTCAACTACTGAAATACGGTCTTTTCTCTTTTCTTCCACCCTTGGTGCAAGTCGTTGTGCCCGAGTGTTATTGTTTGGCATAGAGACTACTTTTTCATTTTTCTTCGGCATACTTTCTGCCTTTTTTACTACATTCTCAGCCCGTCTATTCGTCGGTTGACTATTCACCACTGGCTGAGTTTTTTCCTTTGGACGTTCCTGTTTTTGGTATATAGGACGTGCCGTCACGCGTTCTTTTTTCTTAGGCGTGCTTACTGGGCGGCTAACCTGCTTTTTTGGTGCAGGCGCTGCTACTTCTTCATACATGTCATCATCTGCTAAACCAAAAAAATCAGTGATCTTTGCTAGACTAATTCCCATTAACTTTACCTAACCTTTCCTAAATAGTGCCGTTCCGATTCGAACAAAGGTGGCACCTTCTTCAATTGCCGTTTTGAAGTCTTGGCTCATTCCCATACTCAATTCTGTGCATGGCGCATACTGCAAGTTTAATTTTTTCATACTTTCTTGAAGCAGTTTCAAGGTAGAAAAAATATCGCGAACCTCTTGCTGACTAGCCTCATAAGGAGCCATTGTCATCAAGCCGATCACATTTATCTTATCTAATCCTTCTAACTCTTCGATAAAGGAAGGAAGCTCCTTTGGCTGGATACCATGCTTTGATTCTTCCCCCGAAACATTTACTTCAATGAAACAATTTATTTGGTGTTCTGCACGTTTTTGAATTTCTTGTGCCAAACGTAAACTATCTAATGCATGAAAGTAATCAATCTCATTTATAATCAATTTTACCTTGCGACGCTGTAAATTGCCAATAAGATGCCATTTAATCTGTTGATTTTGCGAAAGACTTTGCTTTTTTTCAAGTAACTTATCTACTCGATTTTCTGCTAAATCTGTTACACCTAATTCAACGAGTTCATTTGCTGCATTGGAGTCGACACTCTTGGTCACCGCAACCATGGTAATATCTTCCGGGTTACGTGAAACAAGAGCACACGACTCCTGAATCTCTTGCTCGATTCTATGCAAGTTTTCAGCGATCATGTGCTCTCCCCCTCTTATTTTCTACGGCGAAAGAATGGTGGTGTATCAAGTTCTTCGTCTTTTTCAGGTTTTACTTCTTCACGATTGAAAGTTTCGAACTCTTTCTTTTCGATGTTATCAAATTGCGTTTCTTCAACCTTTGGACGGATGTTTTCTTCTTTACGAATATCCCATTCACCAAAAGCAGATTGGCCTTCATTATTTCTTGCAGGCTCAATATCTAAATTTTGCTTTTGCGGAACTGATTGGATTTGACTAGCACGTTGTGTATTACGTGTAGCCTTACGCTCCTTTTTTGTTGGATCAATTCCTGTCGCAATTACTGTAACGCGAATTTCATCGCCTAATTCTTCGCTGATTGATGTACCTAAGATGATATTTACATCGCCTGTTGCCGCACTTGCAACAATGTCAGAAGCATCTTGTGCTTCAAATAGCGTCATATCTAAGCCGCCAGTAATATTTAATAGTACTTGTTCTGCTCCATCGATTGATGTCTCTAATAATGGAGATGAAATAGCTTTTTTCGTTGCTTCAACTACACGATCTTCACCACTTGCTACACCGATACCCATCAAGGCAGTTCCTTGATTAGCCATCACTGTTTTCACATCGGCGAAGTCCAAGTTCACATAACCAGGAGCAGTGATCAAGTCTGAAATACCTTGAACCCCTTGACGTAAGACATTGTCTGCTTCACGGAATGCTTCAAGCATCGGAGTCTTTTTATCAACAACTTCAAGTAAACGGTTATTTGAAATGATCAATAACGTATCGACATTCTCTTTTAATAATGAGATACCTTCTGCAGCAAAACGACCACGTTTTGGTCCTTCAAAGCTGAATGGGCGTGTAACTACACCAACTGTCAGCGCGCCAAGGTCTTTAGCGATTTTCGCAACGATCGGAGCAGCACCCGTACCAGTACCTCCGCCCATGCCGGCTGTAATGAAGACCATGTCTGCACCCTCTAAGGCATCTTGGATTGCTTGTTCACTTTCTTCTGCTGATTTTTGACCAACTTCAGGTTGTGATCCAGCACCTAAACCACGAGTATATTTAGGGCCTAATTGAATAACTGTTTCTGCTTTTGAATTTTTAAGGGCTTGTACATCAGTGTTTGATGCGATGAACTCAACGCCTTTGACGTTTTCCTCGATCATACGGTTGATGGCATTGCCACCGCCACCGCCAACACCGATAACCTTAATAACAGCACCTTCGTTAATATTGTTATCTATTGAGAATTCCATGTTTTTTATTCCTCCTACAGATTAGTCAAAAATATTAGAGAAGAAGTCTTTAATCTTCCCGGTTACTTTTTCTTCATTTTTTGGTTTTGTTTCTTCTTCATAATCATTTGATGCTTCGTAATCATCGTATACAGGTGCTGTTGATACTGCATTTGTCTGTGGTGAAGAAGATAAAGATACTTTTTCACCCGTAACAGCTGATTTCGCCAAATGGTAAACATCGCTTAATTCAGCTGAATAATTGACGATGCTGATGACATTTGTAAAGACCGGATTTCTCAAGCCCATTTGATTTGGCACATGCAATTTAACTGTCGTACCAAAAATATCTTCGGCCAAGTCGACCACGCCCGGTAAGCTTGCAGCTCCACCAGTTAAAACAACTCCGCCCGGCAAATCAAGTGCTTCAATCTCATCTAAAGATTCTTTTGCTTTACGGAAAATTTGTTCTAACCGAGCTTCGATAATCTCAGCTAAATACCGTTCATCAACTTTCACTGGTTCTGTCTTCCCAATGACATCAACTGGAAAATCCTCATCAGCTGATGTACGGCTAGGATACGCATCCCCATAATTGATTTTTAAAGCTTCTGCATTATTAAATGATGTATTTAAAACGATGGAGATATCTTTTGTAACGAACTCTCCACCTTCTTGATCTACGTGAGTGAATTTCAATTGTTTATCGTGCATAACTGCCGTTGTAGTTTGTCCGCCACCCATATCAATTACGATCGTTCCAAAATCTTTTTCACCATCAGATAATGTCGATTCTGTTAAAGCTAGGGATGTAATCACTGTTTCAGCAACAGATAACCCTGCCTTTTCTACGCATTTTGTAATGTTATGAATGATTGTTTTAGGACCAGTAAAGACTAAACCGAACATTTCAAGACGAACGCCGATCATTCCTCTTGGGTCTTTAATTCCTTCAAAACCGTCAACAGTAAATTCCTGAGGTAATAGCGCAACAATTTGTCTTTCAGGAGGAACAGAACGAACCATTGCTGCTGAAGCGACATTACGAACATCTTCATCCATAATCTCTTTTGACTCATTGTTAACAGCGATCATCCCCTGACAAGTCTCAACTTCTAATAAGTTGGCAGGTAATCCTACGCTGACACTTTTAATTTGAATCCCAGCTTTTTCCTCGGCCTGTTTTACTGCCCGTTGAATCGCTTGTACTGTTTTATCGATGTCTACGATAATCCCACGGTTGATTCCCTCTGATTTTGCGTTTCCAACACCAATGATATTCATTTGGCTATCGATGTACTCGGCAACAACAACTTTTATCGATGTTGTCCCGATATCAAGGCCTACATACATTCCTGCTTTTGCCATGAATGGGATTCCCTCCTATTTTCAAATAAATGCTTTATTCAGATTTAATATTTTAAGTTACTGTTAAGCATGAAATATAATTTTTTGCAAGTAATTCACTGCCTTCAATTTTAACACATTTTGCCTAGAATGAAAAAGAAGATTCAACATTTTCTTGTAATAAATTTAATCATTTCCAACAGCCGTTCCAGATTGATCTGTCGAGTTTTGTGTCGCATCCTCTGTATCGGATTTTTCATCGTATGGATAGCTGTATATCCCAGCCTCCATATCTACGACACCTTTAATTTGTTTGTCATTCATTTGTTTAGCGATTTGGGGATAATATTTCATTTTTTCTCCCAAATCATTGATACTTACCAGAACTTTATTTCCATCATTCATGAAAATTTCCAATAGTTCTTTATTTTCACTCGTTGGTGCGTATTTTATCTGAGAAATTCCCTGTTTTACTTCTCCGGATAATTTTTTATACCCTTCTAATACCTTTAGAATTCGTTTCGAACCCGTAAAACTTTCTAAGATAGGCAAATCACCATTATTTTTTGGGACTTCGATTGGAATAATTTTTCCATTTGAAATAACCGGAGAATACTTCCCATCACTTTCCAAATAGGCAACTTCAGGATACTCTTTGATTTTCACTTCAAAACTATTGAGACCGTCAATGTGAACTTCCGCGTTCTCAATTTGCAGCTCCTGTTTCTTTAATCGTTTTACATTCGCTTCACGATCAAAATACTGACTCCAAAGATTATCGCCAATAGTAAAATTGAGTTCTTTTTCTATTACTTCTGCCGAAATATTCTCGTTGCCTTTTACACTCACTCCGCCCAGCTTACCCAACGGCGAAATATAATACAATAGTAACACAGCAGGTATCGAAAATAATCCGATCAGAATGGAAGTTCTGCGTAAGAGGCGACGATTGCGTTCATGTCTGATATTCGGTAATCGGTCTAAAAAGGAGCCATTTTTTGGTCCATTGGATACCGCTTCTGTCTCATCTTCCTCAATAACGGCATCTACCACTTCTGAATCTGGCTTTTTAGGTTCTTCCTTTTTTTCAATGACAGATTCATTAGTGCTTGCCGTTTCGACAGATTGTTCAGGATTTTTCTGTGGTACTTGTGATGGCTCAGCTTCACCATTTTCAAGATTTTTTTGTTTTAAGTATTCCATGTTTGCTAATTGCCATGGAGTCAAATTTTCTTGTTTTGGTTTTTGTTCTTCTTGCTGCTCCTTATTTTCTTCTGGAAACTCTTCACGACTAATGATCCTCACCTCCAAAAATTATCCGACGATCTCGTTTACCAATGACCATAGACGTTCCGCCGCGTCCGGTATTCCTTCTTGGCGGGAGGCTTTCGCCATCGCCTCTCTTTTTTCAGAGTCGTTCATAATTTCATCTACTGCATCTATCAAACTCTCACCCGTTAAGTCAGCATCTGGAATCATTTTTACAGCACCAGCATTAACCAAACTTTGAGCGTTCTTTGTTTGATGGTCATTTGTCACATATGGGCTTGGGATCAAGATTGCCGGTAATCCCAAAGCTGTAAGTTCTGCGATTGACGTTGCACCGGCACGTCCAATCAATAAATCAACATTTGCCATAACATCAGTCATATTTTTAATGTACGGTTGCAATGATAAATTTCGGTTGATTTTTTCTACGTCGAATTTCTCTTTTATTTCGTTATAGTACCGATCACCTGATGCGTAGAGAACCTGATAATCTTTTTGTGAAAATTTGGGTAGTGCCTGAATAACTGCTTGATTGATTTTAAGAGCTCCTTGGCTTCCTCCAAAAATCAATACGGTAGGAATATCTGGTAATAAACCATATTGCTCCAAAACTTCCGATTTGCCACTAGTCACAACTTCTTGTGCTCTTGGATTGCCCACTAAGACAGTTTTGCTTTCTGGAAAATATTGAGCTGCATCAGGGAAACAAATTCCCACTCGGTCAGCAAAACGACTTAAAAATTTATTTGTCATACCTGGAACACTATTTTGTTCATGAACAATCGTCGGAATCTTCATCCGAGCGGCTGCATAAACCACCGATCCAGAAACATAACCACCCGTTCCAATTACGACATCGGGTTTGAATTCTCGCAGAATTTCTTTTGACCGCTTGATACTCTCAAGAAATAATTGAACCGTTTTGATATTATCGAGCGAAAGCTTCCGCTTAAACCCTTGAATTTTGATTGTTTTAAAAGAGATGCCTGTCTCAGGCACGATTTTATTTTCCAACCCACGATGAGTACCTACATATAAAAATTCAGAATCAGGCTGGATCTTTTGTACGTAGCGGATAAATGCCAAGGCTGGATATATATGTCCACCCGTGCCGCCGCCTGTAACAAGTATTCTCATTTCATTTCCCTACTTTTCTAATTGCTTTACAGCATGCATAAATTTATCTCCGCGAATTTCGAAGTTAGGATACTGATCCCAACTTGCATTTGCAGGGGATAACAAAATATTATCACCGGCCTCACTTTGTTCATAGGCCAAAGGAACTGCCGTTTCAACATTTGAGGTCATAATAATTGTTTGAATCCCGGCACGCCTTGCAGTATCAGCCAATTTATCCTTCGTTTCGCCAAACAGAATGACAGCCTTGACCCCTTCAAAAGCCGGAATCAATTCATCAAACCCATTTCCACGGTCTAAGCCACCGGCCAATAAAATCAAACGGTCATTATCAAAACCGCTTAAAGCCATTTCAGTAGCTAAACTGTTCGTTGCTTTCGAGTCATTGTAAAATTTTCGTCCGTTGATTGTATCCACGTATTGAGTTCTATGTGGTACACCATGAAAATTGCTCAATGCTGTTCGAATTCCTTCGTTAGAAACACCTTTTAGTTTTGCAACGATGATTGCTGCTAACGCATTTTCAATATTGTGTGCACCTGGTACACCCAGTTCAGCAGCCTCCATGATTTTTTCTTCTTCATAATATAAACCACCGTCTAATAAATAAGCCCCATTAGCAATTTTTTCCTTTGTTGAAAAAGGAATAACTTGCGCCTTAGTTTGTTGGCTCATTTCTTGTAATTCCTTAGAATTCCAATTTAGAATTAGATGACCATCTGCGGTCATATTTTCCTGAATCGACCATTTAGCCGCTACATAGTTTTCACGTGTTTTATGGTAGTCCAGATGTGCCTCATAAATATTAGTAATAACAGCGATCTGTGGCTTGAAGTCTTTTATTCCCATTAATTGAAAACTAGAGAGTTCCATAACGATATCATCTTCTGCCATTGCTTTAGCAGCCACAGCACTAGCAGGAAAACCAATATTTCCAGCTAAATGTGCTTTCCCTGCTGAACGTTCTTGGTTCAACAATAGACCGATCATGGTAGTAGTTGTCGTCTTGCCATTCGTTCCAGTGATACCAACGATTGGACATTCTGCGACTTGGTAAGCCAACTCCACTTCGGTCAAAATTGGGATATGCAATTCTTCAGCTTTCGCTACTAAGGGATTATCATAAGGAATTCCTGGATTTTTTACCATCAATGAAAAATCCTCATCCAGTAACTCAATTGGATGATGACCTGTAATTACTCGAACACCCTGTTCCAATAACTCTTGAGCTTCAGGATTTTCTTCAAACGGTTTTCCATCGTTGACCGTAACAAATGCGCCCAAGTCATTTAATAACTTGGCCGCACTAAATCCGCTCTTCGCTAATCCTAATACTAATACTTTTTCATTTTCATATTGTTTAATTTGTTTCATTTCCTAGTCATCTCCTACAGTACGATCAATAAAACAATAATGGAAGCAATGAGGCCGATTGCCCAAAACACCGTGTCGACCTTCCACTCCGACCAACCGGACATTTCAAAATGGTGATGCAGTGGTGACATTTTAAAAACACGCTTACCTGTCATTTTAAAGGAAGTGACTTGAATAATCACGCTTGCTGTTTCAAAAATGTAAACTAACCCAACTAGCAACAGAGTCCATTCTTGGTGTAATATGATTGACACAGCTGCCAACAACCCACCTAAAGCCAGAGACCCTACATCTCCCATAAAGATCTTTGCTGGTTTTCTATTGTAAGGAAAGAAGCCAACTAAGCCGCCCATTACAGCTAAACAGACGATCAATACTTCATACTGCTGTTGATTCCATGCGATAATTCCGTATGTCGCAAAGGAGATTGTTCCTAACCCTGACACCAAACCATCGATTCCATCGGTAAGATTTACTGCATTTGAAAAACCAACCAGCCAAAAAATCACAAACAAGCCATAAAGAATGTTCAGCGGTAAATCAATCCCAAAGAAATTCAATGTATTAGGATAACCTTCCATCCGATAAACAACATAGAAGATAATCGCTACGACAACTTGTGCGATGAATTTTTGACTTGAAGTCAATCCTTCATTTTGCTTCTTCGCTAATTTGATAAAATCATCCAAAAAACCGATGATCCCATACAACAATAGAACAAATACTAAGATCATTAAAGAAGTGGTCATTTTATGTGTCCACAAGCTAAACCAAATAGTCGTGATGACAGCAGCGGCTAAAAATCCTAGTCCGCCCATTGTAGGCGTACCCGCTTTGGAGTTATGCCATTTCGGACCTTCGTCGCGAATTTCTTGTCCTTGTTTCCTCATTCTAAAATAACCAATTATAAAAGGCATCCCTGCGACAGTAATTGCGAAACTACTGGCAAAAGCGATAAATAGTTGTGCCGGTTGCATTTTTTTCTCTCCAGTCCTAACCTAACGTAATTTTCAATTTCTTTTTCGATACTTCTGCGTAAGGCGCTATATTTTGTTTCGTACAATAGCCGTCCCCTTTAAAGGTTACGTCAATATCTAACAAATTCGCCAATTTTAAGATATCTGCCTTTGACCAGCCTCGAACATCAGGCATTTCTTTCTTACCATCCGTTAACAAGATCAAGTGCTCGTTCGCCATGACTTTTTCACCTGGCTTCGCAGATTGTTTGATTACTTTTTCTCCATCACCAACAACGACTGCCGTCACTCCACGTTTGTTAGCATCAGCCGCAGCTTTGGAAGTTGAGAGATTCCGGTAATCCTCTACCGTAACCTTTGTATTACTTTCTTCATCTGAGGAATCAGAAGTATTATTTTGGAATTCCATTGCACGAGTTAGTAATGGATTCGCGATTTCTCCCAGAATGCCTTCCTTATTTTCTTGAGGCTGTTTAAGCGTCAAGTACAAAATATATTCGGGATCCTCTGAAGGTAGCATCAATGCAATCGAATAGATATAATTTGTGTCACCTGTAAGATAAGTACCACCACTTGCAATTTGCGCAGTACCAGTTTTAGCAGAAATATGATAACCGGGAACCTTATATTGATCGTAAGCAGAACCATAGTTTTCACTCTCAACGGTATCTCTCATATACTCACGTACTTTTTGAGCCGTTTCAGCCGTTATGGGTTCTCCAACAACTTCCGGTTTTGTGATAATTTCTTTTCCTGTATTAGGATTGGAAACTTTCTCTATATAATGAGGTTGCAGCATTTTTCCATCATTTGCTACAGCAGTGAAACCACGCATCATTTGGAAATTTGTTACCCCAATTGCTTGTCCATAAGAACTCATTGCTTGGTCGACGATATTGCTCGTCGGTAATGTTCCTTTTGACTCTCCAGGCAAACCGGAGTAGGTACTTTGACCAAAACCAAAACGTTTTACGTATTCTGGCCAACGATCACCTAATCTTTCTTCCAGCTTAACCATCCCAACGTTACTAGACCAAGAAAGAGCTTGACGCATCGTCAATATTCCTTTTTTACCCAAGTCCCAATCATTGATAGTCGCATCGGCAACTTGAATTTTGCCAGACATATAGCTCTCGTTTTCATTAAACACACCTTCGTTGACTGCGGCCGCCGTCGTGAAGACTTTCATCGTCGAACCTGGTTCATAACTATCTTCTATTAAGAAGTTTCGCCATGCATCAGATTCACCCAAGCCTTCTTTAGTCTCAGGGTTAAATGTCGGACGTTGAGACATCGCGAGTATGTCCCCTGTTTTTGCTTGCATTAATGTCGCAGTCATTTCAGTTGGTTTGGACTCAGAGTTAACTTTGTCTAACAGCGTTTCTAAATAGCTTTGCAGTCCAGCATCTAAAGTCGTATAAATGTCTTCTCCATTTACCGCTTTCTTCTCTTCTGCAACACTACCGGGAATCGGACGTTGATTTTCATCTTTTTGATAAACAACTTTCCCGTTTTTACCTTTTAGAACATCATCATAAGCAGCCTCGACACCCATCATTCCAACGAGTTCTTCTTTCTTATCCGGCTGGGCATAACCAATAAAATGAGAGGCAAAATTACCATTAGGATACATCCGATCCGTATGTTCTGTGAAATACAATCCTTGTACCTTAGCCTTCTTCATTGCATCTTCTATGTTTTGCTTGGTTTCTTCCGAGATGTTTTTCCCTTTGTTACCAAACTCAACTTGGTAATACTTACTAGTTCCATCACTATTTATACCGCTCTTCAACGTTTTTAAAACTGACTTTTCTTTAATTCCTAGATACTTATGTAAGATAGAGGCCAATTCGTCAAAATTTTTCTCTTGTGCGTACAATTTTTCTTTTCCTGAAACATAGCTTTCAGAGAGAATCGCGTAGACAGAATAAGATGTCGCATCTTCAGCGATTACTTCCCCGTTACGATCATATATTGTTCCACGTTTAGCTTTGACGACCTGACCACCGTGATACAATTCTTCCGTCTTAGCCTTCAACGAGGTACCTGCCACATGACCGCCTGCCACAACGTAAATCATACGAACGGCAAACAAAAAGAACAATCCAATACTCGTAGCAAACAAAATAACGCCTACTTTTTTGCGATTGTTCATCGGAGTCAAATTCTTTTTTCGGATTTTTCTTTTTAGCCTTTTAAAGCTCATTTACTTCACTTTCCTTAAATTCGCATCATTGATCGAAAGACCAGCCTTTTCAGCTACTTCTTTCAAACGATCAGAACGAGATAATTCACTCTTTTCTTGTTGCAATTGTGTCGCTGTTTTTTCTTTTGCATCAATATCAGTTTGAATACTAGTAATTTCATTCTGGGTTTTGCTGATTTCATTCCGGTAGTTGACCATCACGATTGATAGACCAACCAGCATCACTAAGAAAGCCAACACAGCAAATTTTTCAACTCGTGTGATTTTCTTTAAACGATCACCAGGAGAAACGAAGACTTTGAAAGAATCTGGCGTTTGGTGAATCTCTTCTTGCTGAGAATCAAATTGGAACTGTTGATTGTTTTTTAATTCTGCCATAATTCCTATCCTTTCTTCACTTTCTCGGCGATTCGTAATTTCGCACTTCTCGCACGATTATTATCATGTAATTCCTCTTCAGAAGGAATGATTGGTTTTCGATTAACCAATGTTAGCACTGGCTGAAATTCTTCAGGAACCACAGGTAAGCCTGGAGGCATGTCCTTCGGTGTACTGAATTCTTTAAACATCGTTTTTACAATACGATCTTCTAATGAATGAAAGGTAATTACACTAACCCTTCCTTCAATTGTTAATAGATCAATCGCCTGCTCAAGAGAACTTTCGATTGCACCTAATTCATCATTTACAGCAATACGAATGGCTTGGAAAACGCGTTTAGCAGGATGTCCGCCTTTTCGTCTTGCAGGAGCTGGAATGGCCTCCTTGATTACGTCCACTAATTCACCCGTTGTTTCTATAGGTTTTTCCTCGCGTCTGCGCTCGATCAATCGAGCGATTTGCTTGGAGAATTTTTCTTCGCCGTAACGAAAGAAAATTTTTATTAACTCGTGATAAGAATACTCATTTACAACTTGATAAGCACTTAATGGTGCATCTTGATCCATTCGCATGTCCAATGGTGCATCTTGGTGGTAGCTAAACCCACGCTCTGCTTCATCAAGTTGCGGTGATGAAACACCAAGATCATACAGAATTCCGTCAACTTCTGTTACCCCTAAACTATTCAGTTCAGTAGTAAGCTCTCTAAAGTTAGCTTTAACAAAGGTCACCTGATTTTCTGAGACATATTTAGCTAAGCGAATCTTCGCATTATCGATTGCATTCTGATCTTGATCAAAAGCATAAAGATGTCCATTTGCGTTTAACTGACTCAGTAAATACTCACTATGTCCAGCCCCGCCTAATGTACAATCAACATAAATACCGTTTGGTTTGATTGCTAGACCATCAACTGTCTCATGAAGCAAAACGGTTGTATGTTGAAAGTCTGTCATTGATAATCCTCTTCTCTAAAATCCAAAATCGACCATTGTTTCTGCAATGTCATCAAAACTAGCTTCTGTTTCTTTCGTAAATTCATTCCAACGTGATTGATCCCATATTTCTATTCGATTGGCTACGCCAATGATCACACATTCCTTTTCAAGCGAGGCATGACTGCGCAAAGACACAGGAATATTAATTCGTCCTTGCTTATCTATTTCACACTCAGTAGCAGCGGAGTAAAAGAAACGTACGAATGCACGCGCATCTTTCTTAGAAAGCGGCATTTCATTCAATTTTGTTTCTAGTTCGTTCCATTCGGTTAAAGGGTATCCAAACAAACACCCGTCCATTCCACGGGTAACAACAAATTTCTCGCCTAATTGTTCACGTAATTTTGATGGAACGATCAATCGACCTTTTGCATCAATATTATGTTGAAATTCTCCCATGAACATCTAGACTCCACCCCTTTTTACCACCGCATGAGTTTAGTCTACCACAATCCCCCACAATCTACCACATTTTGTAAAAAACAAAAATAACACTTTTTTGACCTTCACTAACCATACTGTTTTATCAAGCTATATCCGAATAATACAGAGTTTTTTTAGAGTTTTTTTCAATTATAAGGCATTAATAACACTAGTGATAATCAAAATAAAATAGACTAAAACTGATAGTAAAAATGTTAAACGCCAAAACATTTTGAAAAAACGACCATACATGATTTCACGATAGCGATACGCTTGAAAAACCACGACACTAATGCCCAATAATAGAATAGTTAGTAAAAAATATGGTAAAATTGAAAACGAACTGATACTTTTCGATATTTCGTGCATTCCAACAATTAAAAATGGCACTGTAATATCCGGTGTTTTCAAATTGAAACGTTGTTTTAATTTAAAAGTTGTTACGATATAATCAGACGCTAAAAAGACGATAATCGGAAAAATGTACCATAACAACAATACTGGTGAAAATGATGCCAACAAACACAGTCCTTCCTCTTCAAACTACTACCTTCACTATACTGCATTATCGTTACATTCGTGTTTCAATTCATTTAAAATATAAAGGATTTAGCAAGTTTTAACAATTGAATTCGCAATATTGGTGCGAAAAGATTTCTTAGTATTTTTTAAAAGTTTTTTTCAGTTATTTGCGGAGTTCTAATAAATGGAGTATGATGAATTTGAAATTTCTTTGAGGATGGTGACATCATGAATAACAAAAAATCCACTAGTACATTTTCTAAAGTTACAAAGATTGTTATTTGGACCATGTTAATTTTAACAATCGGTTCTTTAGTCTTGAGTAGTTTACTGAGTATTATGTAAGCAAATAGCCGGAGCAAATGCTCCGGCTATTTTTTTGCCAATTGCAATAATTCTCTTGCATGCTTGACAGTCAAGTCTGTAATTTCGGTTCCTGCTAACATGCGAGCGATTTCTTCTATCCGTTCCGTCTCCGATAATTCTTCCACCCTAGTCAACGTACGTCCATCAATTACTTCCTTACTGATGAACAATTGCTGATCAGCCTTGGCCGCTACTTGCGGAAGATGGGTGATACAAAGTGCCTGTGAATTTTGGCCTATTTGAAAAATTTTATCGGCAATCGCCTGAGCAACACGTCCACTTACACCAGTATCTACTTCGTCAAACACAATGCTGGTCAACCCTTGTGTTTTTGAGAAAATCGTCTTCAACGCCAACATAACTCGTGAAATTTCTCCACCAGAGGCGACTTTGACTAACGGCTTTAACGGTTCGCCAGGATTCGTTGTGATGTAAAACTCTACCTCGTCAATTCCTTCCGATGTAAAATTATTCTCGCCGAACTTCACTTCAAAACGAGCGTTCTCCATATACAAGTCTTTCAATTCATGTTGGATCGCAGTTTCTAACTTTTGAGCCATCTTTTTACGTGCTAGCTGCAGCTTTTCTGCCAAGCCCTGCAATTTTATTTCCCTATCTATTAATTCTTTTTCAAGCTTTTCCAACTTATCACCCGAAAAATCCGAGGTCAAAAGTTCTTGGCTGATCTGATCATAGTAGCTCAATATGACCTCTATAGAATCGCCATATTTTCGTTTCAATTGATGAATCAATTCCAAACGCTCGTTCACTAAGTCGAGTCGCTCTTCATCTAACTCCAACAAATCTAACTGACGTCCAATCTCACTTACAGCATCTTGTAATAGATAGTAAGCACTGTGTACATTGTCAGAAATATTTTCATAGTCTTTATCTAATGAAGCAATCGTTTGGAGCTCTTGACTGGCAGAACCAATCATATCTAAAGAACTTGTTTCTTCACTAGCCATTGCTTGGTAACTGTAAGAAAGACTATCAACAATTTTTTGATAGTTCATAAGCTTTCCACGTTCTTCTAGTAATCGCTCTTCCTCACCAAGAGAAAGTTCTGCATTACCTATCTCCTCTTGTTGAAAGGTCAGCATATCAATCCGTTGCACAAAAGATTGTTCATTTCGTTTGAATTTTTTTACCTGATTTGCCAAGGTTGTGTAATTTTGGTAAGCCATTTGATAAGCCATTTTAGTCTTTTGAAAAACTGCATCACCAAAACCGTCTAATAAACGTAAATGAGAGTCTGGATGCATCAATTCTTGATGGTCATTTTGCCCTTGAATATCGACCAAAAATTGTCCGATTCTACGCAAATTAGCCAACGTGACGATTCTGCCGTTTACACGAGAGACGCTTTTTCCTGAGACATTTAGATCTCGTTGAACAATCAACCCCGCTTCGTCGACCTCAATTCCAAGTTCTTCCATCAATACCTGAAACTCTTTTTGGGTTGGCAAATCAAATAGACCTTCTACCAAACATTTTTCACTGCCCTGACGAATATACTCAATCGAAGAACGAGCACCTGCCAACAAACTGACCGCATCAATAATAATCGATTTCCCAGCACCCGTTTCGCCGGTTAAAGCCGTCATTCCATCAGTGAAACCTAAATGTAACGAAGAAATGATCGCAAAATTTTTGATTGTCAATTCTTGCAACATTTTGTATTCTCCTTATTCCTATTAGTTGTAACTATTTTTTCTACAAACAACTATTTCTAAATTACAGCAAATGCAGCAAAAAAATAAAAAGCTGAATAAACATCTTACTTCTTCTGATACATACTATTAATTATTTTGACTTTTTTCAGCAATTTCCTGTTGAATGTTTCTAGCGTCCTCATCCGTTCGTGCAATCATCAAAACGCCGTCATCATCATTCAAAGTTGTAAATAGGCCTTTTGCAAATTGCTTTTCCAATAAATTGGCACAAGCTGAGGCATTGCCGGGCAGTGTTTTCACATTAATGAATTTCTCCATTTGATCTACTGAAATCACGGCCTCTTTCAAAAGATCAGCTAATTTCCCGTCCACGTCTTCTTGCTCTTTACGAGGTATACTATAGCGGTAGCCGCCATTTTGCGCTGGAACTTTTATCAACTTCATTTCTTTGATATCCCGTGAAATCGTAGCCTGCGTTACTGTTATCCCTTGTTGTCCTAGAATCGCCACAAAATCTTCTTGCTTCTTCACATCATACTCATTGAGTAGTTGCGTTATAATACGGTGTCGTTCTTGTTTCCGCATTCCTTCTCCTCCATTTATTTATCTAATTGCTGATGAGCTTCTGATACAACATTTGCCAGATCAATTTTTGGATTTAAAGTACCTTCTTTAGACGCTTTTTTCAGGTGAGCTAAGAACTCAATATTCCCTTCCCCACCGGTGATCGGAGAAAACGTTATTTCTTTTACATCAAACCCGTGTGTTGTAGCAAAGTTCGTAATTTCTTCTAGTACCATCAAATGTGTCTTCGGATCTTTGATAATTCCTTTCTTTCCAACATATTCTTTTCCTGCTTCGAATTGCGGCTTGATTAACGCAACTACATCACCGTCTTTAGTCAATATTTCATGTAACGGCGGCAAAATTAATTTTAACGAGATAAAAGAAACATCAATTGTTGCGAAATCCGGCTGCCCTTGTTGAAAGTCTTCTAACTTGGAATAGCGAAAATTCGTTCGCTCCATCACTACAACTCTCTCATCTTGCCGAAGTTTCCATGCCAATTGATTGTAGCCAACATCTAGTGCATAGCTTAAAGTTGCACCATTTTGCAATGCTACATCAGTAAATCCACCAGTAGAAGAACCAATATCTAATAAAATTTTCCGATCAATGTCTACATCAAAATCCTTGAGAGCCTTTTCCAATTTCAGCCCTCCACGAGAAACATACGCTAAGCTTTGACCTTTGACTTGAAGTTTAGTCTCAATCGAAATCTTTTCACCAGGTTTATCTAGACGTTCATTTTTTTGATCATACACTAATCCAGCCATTACACCGCGTTTTGCTTTTTCTCTAGTTTCAAATAGCCCTTGATTAAATGCTAATACATCGACACGTTCTTTTTTCATGTTGTTTCTCCTAATTCATTTTAAGGTATTCATTCTTTAAAGGATCTTCAGATATCATGCATGTCACCATACCAAATCTTTTCGTGCAAACCACTGAATTAATTATTTCCTGCATAGATAGACTTGCATTCACTCAAAGAATCATTCTTTTAAAGTAAAAAGTGCCAATAATTCTTCAAAAACTTTGGGTTGAAAGTCTGTGGTTTTGGCTAATTGTTGGACTACTGCTTTAGCTTGTCTCAATTCGTCAGTTAGTGCTTGTTTGGCACCATCAAGACCTAACAATCCAGGATAAGTGCTCTTATCTAATTTTTCATCCTGTCCAACTTGTTTCCCCAGCTCTTCCGCATTACCAACAACATCTAAAAGATCATCCCGAATTTGAAAAGCTAATCCGATGTGTCCGCCGAGTTTCTCAAGAAGTTGGATCACATATTCTGTTTGGTTAGCCAAAATTCCACCAGCAACGAAAGCATAGGTTAAAAGTGCCCCAGTCTTTTCGCGATGTATCAATTTCAAGTCGTTTAATGGTACATGCCGCTTCTCAGCAGCCATGTCACCTGCTTGCCCGGCAACCATTCCGCCAATCCCTGAAGACTTAGCCAAGAGTTGGATCAATAATACATTTTCAGCTGGGCTTAGTGTCGTTTCACTGATTAGTTGAAAGGCACCTGTTAAAAGGCCATCCCCAGCTAAAATGGCTAAAGCATCACCGAAAACCTTATGATTAGTAGGCTTGCCGCGACGTAGATCATCATTATCCATTGCTGGCAAATCATCGTGGATCAACGAATATGTATGGATCATCTCCAATGCACCTGCTATCTGACGAACAGGTACCGATAATTCTTTTTGAAATGCCTTGACGGTTGCTAAAACGATTAGTGGGCGAATTCGTTTTCCGCCTGCCTCAATTGAATAAAGCATACTTTCTTTCAACTCTTCATGTGTGGTATACGTGTTGATGAAATCGACAATTTCTTTTTCAACTCGAGGTAACTCCTCAGCGGAAAGCTCCTTCAGCATTTAGGCTTCCTCCTCACCTGTGAATGGTACTTCTTCATCTTCACTCATCATTTTGGTCAAGGTCTTTTCAGCTTTAGTTAAAGTATCTTGACATTGCTTACTCAAAACCATTCCTTTTTGGAAAGCTTCCAAAGCCTCTTCTAAAGGGACATCGCCGCGTTCAAGCTGTGTCACAATAGTTTCTAATTGTGCAATTGATTCTTCAAAGGTTGTATTTTCCATTATTTTTCTCCTTCTTCGATTTCTAAAATTGATGCCTTAACGGTGCCGTCAACAAAATGAACGGCTATTTCTTTTTCCTTTAAGTCTTTCACTGAACGGATTACGTGATCCTTTTGGGTCGTATAAGTAAACCCACGTCCCATCGTTTTCAGCGGACTTAATAAATCGAGAGACGTGATAGCTTGTTGCACTCGCCGCTGTTGATTTTCTAAATACCCTTGCATCTGCTGCTGTAGTCGTTCTTGCAAATAAGTCATTTGCTGTTCGCTTTGTTTTACACGATTTATAGGATTTGATTGTCCCAAACGATTTCTATATTGCATCAATTCTCGTTCTCGTTGATTAACTAAAACAGTCATGTTTTGTTGCAGTTGCTGCGTCAACCGATCTAGTTGAACACTTTGTGCTTCATATAATCGATTTGGCTGTCTAAAAATATATGATTGCTGTAGTCGTTCAAAACGTTCCTTTTTTCTTTGCAGCTGGTGTAAAAAGGCCTGTTCTAACCGTGCTTGTTTTTCTTTGATTCGCAAAATTTCTTCGGATAAAACTGGTACTGCTAATTCTGCTGCAGCTGTTGGAGTCGCTGCTCGTACGTCTGCAACTAAATCCGCGATAGTCGTATCCGTTTCATGACCAACGGATGAGATGATTGGAATTGGAGAAGCCGCAATCGCTCGTGCAACAACTTCTTCATTAAAAGGCCATAAATCCTCAATCGATCCGCCGCCGCGGCCAATGATCATCGTATCAAAATCCAACGATTCAGCCTTTTTTATATTTTTGACGATATCAGCGGCAGCTTTTTCTCCCTGCACTAGCGTTGGAAACAAAACTAACTGCGCGATAGGATATCGACGCTTCACCGTTGTAATGATATCCCGAATAACTGCACCGCTAGGACTGGTAATCACTGCAATTCGCTTTGGATAATGCGGTAAAGGTTTCTTTGGCTGTGAAAACAGCCCTTCCTTATCTAACTTCTCACGTAATTCAGCTAGGGCTTGATACAACGCTCCCACACCATCAGGCTCCATGTGATCAATATAAATTTGATACATTCCGCTAGCTTCATATAAAGCTACACGTCCTACAACCAAAACCTTCATGCCTTCTTTAGGAGTAAATTTCAGTTTTTGAAAAGCCCCCTTAAACATAATAGCGTTGATTTTTGAACGCTCATCTTTCAGGCTGAAGTATTGATGGTTGTTTGGCCGCATACGAAAATTGGATATTTCCCCAGTCAAATAAACCCGCTCTAAATAGGGATCAACATCGAATTTTCGTTTAATGTATTTGTTCAGAGCACTTACAGTTAAATACTCTTGTGTCATGTAAACACCTCTTTATTCTTCGTGATTCAATACTTGGCGTTCGCAGCATTCAACTGTTTGCTGCATCAACATTGTAATAGTCATAGGACCAACTCCGCCCGGAACAGGTGTAATATGGCTGGCAATTGGCTCGACTTCATCGAACTTCACGTCGCCAATCAGTTTGCCGTCCTCGTTACGATTCATACCGACATCAATTACCACTGCTCCAGGTTTGATAAATTCCTTCGTAACAAAATGGCCTTTGCCGATGGCGACAACCAAAATATCCGCTTTACTAGCAACTTTAGCCAAATCTTCAGTTTTCGAATGTGTCAATGTTACTGTGGCATCCGCCCCTAAAAGTAAAATCGCCATTGGCTTACCAACGATGTTACTACGACCAATTACAACCGCCTGTTTTCCAGCTAAAGGGATTTCGTATTCTTCAAACATTTTCATAATGCCATACGGTGTACAAGGGATTGTGTGAGGCATACCCGCAAATAAACGTCCCATATTCATTGGATGGAAACCGTCAACATCTTTTAAAGGATTGATTGCAAGCAGCACCTTTTCTTCATCAATATGTTCTGGTAACGGTAATTGCACTAATATCCCGTGAAACTCATCCGATTTGTTAAAATACTCAATTTCTTTGATCAATTCGTCTTCGGTGATCGTAGTAGCGTATCGTTTTATTTCCGAATGTATCCCGATTTTTTTGGCAGCCCGTTCCTTATTTCTAACATATATTTGACTAGCGGGGTTCTCACCTACTAATAACACGACTAATCCTGGATGGATTCCTTTCGCCGCTAATGTTTCGACTTTTGCTGCGGTCTCTTGCTGAAGCTTTTCTGCTAATTCTTTACCATTAATAAGTTGTGCCACGTTCATTCCCCGCTTCTTTCTCTGTATAGTTTAAATAAAGCTGGGAAAAATAGCTTAATTAGCTATTTGCCCCAGCTTCATCGATCTCTTTCATTACATTAGACAAGATTCCATTGACAAACTTTCTTGATTGATCATCACTGAAAGTTTTGGCTAATTCGATTGCTTCATTTAAAACAACTCGATTGGGTACTTGAGTATTGTATAGCATCTCATAAATCCCTAGTCGCAAGATAATCAAATCCATTTTTGCAATTCGTTGAATCGACCAGTTAGAACGCAGATGTTTTTTGATAATTTCATCCAGCTCCGCTTGGTGTTCTACAACTCCGCCAACTAATTCATCCAGATAGACTGGAACAAAATCTTCTTCATCTTCACTGACAAAGTCTTGTTGATCAATGCTTAGTGCATGATTGATGGCGTCTTTTTTTGTTAATTCTTGATTGAAATCCAATGGAAATAATGCCTGCAAGGCCTTTTCCCGAATCTCATGACGTGATAATTCTTTACTCATTATTTTCCTCTTCATCATTGAATAATTCTTCTAGGGTCGGTTGTTCCAGTTTTTCAGCAACAACACCAACAACATGAATGTTCACTTCGCTTAATGCGACATCTGTCATGAACAAAACTTGCTGTTTTACTCGTTCTTGCATTGCCATTGCTACTTTTGGTACAGAAGTGCCATAATCAAAATAAGAATAAATATCGACTTTTAAGCCATCTTCATCATTTTTGAGATATACACCTTTTCCGTGAGCCGACTTACCTAGTAATTCGGTTACGTTGCTTGCTAAAGAACCGCGCATACCATAGACACCGTCGACTTTTGAAGCCGCGATTCCGATAATTACTTCAATCACTTCTGGTGCAATGATAATCTCACCAAGTTCAGGGCTCTCGCCTAAAACTAAATTTTTTTCATCTGCCATTTTACTCTCTCCTTATTCCTCCAAATGTAACTATTTTTTCTTACAGAAAAAATAAGTCTGATGTTCGTGTCATAGACCATCCAACAAAACACTAAAAACTCTATTATATAATAGAAGTTTGATTGATTTTGAACCATACTTTTTTTAAGCAAGTTGGACTGGTCTTCTTATGCTCGAGAAACGTAGCTGCCGTCTTGTGTGTTTACGATCAGCTTGTCCCCTTGATTCACGAAAAATGGTACATTAACGGTCAAACCAGTCTCCATTACAGCAGGTTTCGAGCCGCCAGACGACGTATCACCTTTGATATTTGGTTCTGTTTCGGCAACTTCTAAAGTTACAGTATTAGGCAAATCTACACCTAAAACTTCGTTGCCATACATGATGACAGTCAATTCAGTATTTTCTAATACGTAAAACATCTCTTCAGCAACCTGCTGCTTCGGCAATTCGATTTGTTCATAATTTTGCATATCCATGAAAACATAATTATCTCCATCATCATAAAGATATTGCATTTTTTTATTATCAATCTGCGCTTTCGCTACTTTTTCACCGGCGCGAAAAGTCTTTTCTTGAACCGCACCAGTACGTAGATTTTTAAGTTTTGAACGAACGAAGGCCGCACCTTTACCCGGCTTCACATGCTGAAAATCGACAACGCGCCAAATGCCGCCATCCACCTCAATGGTCAAGCCAGTTTTAAAGTCATTTACTGAAATCATGATACTTCCTCCTAATTCAATCTCTACAGATTTGGTTCTAGTTTATCATTTCTTGTTTACTTACGCTACCACTACTCTATTACGCCTATAAAATGATGAGCTCTTTTGGCGACTGAGTTAAAATTCGATTGCCATCTGCTAAAATCACAAGATCATCTTCAATTCGAACACCGCCAAGTCCGGCTATATAAATGCCGGGTTCATCCGTAATGACATTGCCGACATTTAAAGTATCTTCGTTGGAACGGCTAATGTTGGGACCCTCATGGATTTCCATTCCAATACCATGACCGGTCGAATGTCCAAATGCATCACCATAGCCTGCTTCGGTGATAAAATCACGAGCCACTGAATCCAAATAGGATCCTGTCACCCCAGCTTTTGCCACTTCGATCACTTTTTGTTGTGCACTTAAGACAATCTGATAAATATCCTTTAATTCTTGACCCGGATCACCAATTGCAAAAGTTCTTGTAATATCTGAGACATATCCTTGATAAATGCAGCCGAAGTCAAGTGTAATCAAATCTCCCTGATCAATCCTTTTCTCACTAGCAACACCATGAGGCAAAGCTGATCGTACACCACTGGCAACGATTGTATCAAATGAGGTTCCCGTCGCACCAAGTGAACGCATGAAAAAATCCAATTGATTCGCTACCTCAATTTCAGTCATTCCTGGACGAACCATCTTTAAGACATGTTCGAATCCTTCATCTGCAATTGCACAAGCTTTCTCAATAATCGCGATTTCCGCATCATCTTTTTGTTCCCGCAGCTTTTCGATAAGTCCGCTGGCTGGAGCCAACTCTGCATCAATTACTTCTTCAAAAACAGAATATTCCGCGTAAGTCATAAAGGCATCTTCAAAACCGAGTACGTTTATGCCCTCACTTTCCATCAACTTGATGATCTCACCCACGATATCTCCTTGATGCTGTAAGATCGTCATTCCTTGGACTTGTTCTCTAGCTTGTTCTGTATAACGGAAGTCAGTAATGAAGAACGCTTTGTCTAATGTAATGAATGCCACACCAGCTGTTCCTGTAAAATTAGTCAAATAACGAAGATTATCTGGACTTGTTACTAAGTATGCATCAATTACTTCTTTTTCCATTAATGCACGCAATTTTTCAATTCGTTTTCTCATTCTTATCACCCATCTTACATTATAACAAAGAGTTTCAAAAATCAGAACGAACATGACTATAAAATATGAAGTACTCGATATCTTTCTCTGTTATGAAATTACACAAAAAAAACAGAAGTCGAACATTCAACTTCTGTTTAATCTGATTCATCGCCGGCCTGTAAAAAACGAAACAACCGCTACTACAACTACCGCGCCTAAAATTGATGGTACTATCGCCATACCTGCGAGCTGTGGTCCCCAATAGCCAAAAATTGCCTGACCAATATAAGAGCCTGCTAAACCAGCGATAATATTGAATAAACAACCCATTTGTTTGCCACGTCCAGAAATTCCGCCGCCAATCGCACCAATGATGGCGCCAACAATTAATGTCCAAATCATAATTATTCCTCCTAAGTCGTATAAACGAATTTATTTTTTTACCCACAAAAATGAACCTGATACCTACTGTATATGTCGCGGAACATCTTGTGGAAGTGTTGATAATTTTGTTGCTACGTAATGGAATTGTCGACAAAGCCAAATTACAAAACTGATTTTTAATAATTCATTTTGATGAACCTCCAGCAAAGTCATTTCATCTCTATTGACAAATGGATTATCGTTATTGTCAAGTACTCAAAAGCAGTCTCTAAAGAAAGTTTCGCAGTTGTGAAACTTCCAAAAGCATTGGTATAACGGCATTTGCATCATTGTAAGCGGCTAAACTAATTGATAAAACCGCTTTTTTTGTATCCCCTGTGAATAACTTTTCTTTAGGTCAAATCGGATCTTAGTTTTACGCTGTTTTTCTCCCAATCCACTGTCCCTAGCCTGTATGGGAAATTACCTATCAATGAAAAACTTCCAATTTCTGGTACGTTGATTTTATTCATTCTTGCGCTTCCTTTGGCCAAATACCCTGTACCCATCTTTAACATATCTTTCAGATTGAGGTTGCTTCCAGAATATTCTTTGACGGTCCCATAGTTATTAGTAATCGATGACAAGCGCGGTCTAACTGTCTTGCGCTTCATCAAACGAATGATATCTTCTTGACGCTCAAACACATCAATTCGACCATCTTGATCAATCTGATAACTGATGTAGGCATCGATCTCAGCCAGTGTCATCCGATGTTCGCCCTTTGTAAACTTTTGACCAGATTTCAAAGCGACAAAGTCTTTATAAACAGTTATCGGCATTTTTCCATCTTCTTCAAGCCCCGCTTCTTTCACGCCGAGCAAACTATCTTCTTTTCTTAAGATTAAATATTTTTTTACTTCTATAGAAAAAGCCATTGAAAAATAGGTTAAGAATTTCTCGATTGGGACTTGGCTGTACAATTCGCCGAGTGTCAATTTTTGAATTTTTATCTCTGGTGAAACCCGCAGCAAACTGTTTACGCCACTAGTCAAATCATAAACAAAAAAACTAGAAAACTCTTGATCTTCAAAGACAAACAAAACTTTCATGTCGATCTTCCTCTCTGAATTAAGTTTATAAAAGATCGTAGAAAAAAACATCCGCCGTAAGTCTGAGGTTTAAAAAACAAAAAAACTTTCGATAAGCTGCTATCGAAAGTTTCTTGTTTTTAGTCTACATATTGTGTGTCATTGATTTTATCGACTGAATATTTATTGTCCTTATACTTAAGGGTCGTAACACTGCAATTATCTATGGCTTCTCCTTGATATTCGCCAGGAATCAGCATTTCTAATAAAGTAGGTATCATACTGCCAGAAGAAACAATTAAAACAGTTTTAGCATTTTTCTTTTTGGCATCAGAAACAACTTTATTCATCGCTGCCTGCCCTCTTTTAGTGATGTCGTTATAAGTCTCCGCGACTTTTAATGAGTCGCTTTCAGCAATAGCATCTGCCACGCCTTCATCGCCTAATTTGTTCACCAGCTTGTCGTAATCTGTCCAATCCTCATCGAACTTCAGATCATTTGCCTCAAAAATAGGTGTCCACATCTCAGCGTTCGTTTTCCCCTCAAATCCACCGTAGTTCCATTCCTTGAATCCATAATGTTCAGAGATTTTTGGAGTTTTATTTTTATTCTGAGCAAGAATCAATTTGGCCGTATTCCGTTGACGACCTAGATCACTCGAATAAGCTAAGTCAAATGAAATCTTCTTCAGTCCATTACCAACTTGTTTCGCTTGCTCGATTCCTTTGTCTGTTAAAGGGGAGTCCGCAAAACCTTGAACTTGTCCAGTCGTATTGAAGAATGTTTTTCCGTGACGAACAAGATAAATGGTTACCTCATTCTTTTTATCAGAAGTTTTTTCTTTCGCCTGAGCGGAAATACCGCCAGTCAATCCGATCCCTAAAAATACTACAAACAACAATCCCAAAACTTTTTTCATTTCTATAGATCCTCCCCATTACTTTTGATAATCTTCTGATACCAATCAAAGGAATCTTTTTTGGATCGTTCCAAACTTCCTTTTCCTTCATTATCCAAATCCACATAGATGAAGCCATAACGTTTGCTCATCTCACCTGTGCTGGCACTAACTAAATCGATTGGTCCCCAACTTAGATATCCGATACATTCGACAAAGTCTTCTTCCACTGCTTGTTTGACCGCTTTGATGTGTTTTTGCAGATAATCGATTCGATAATCGTCATGGACTGTCCCGTCTTCGATTTGGTCGACTGCTCCTAAGCCGTTCTCAGTAATGATGATCGGTAATTCGTATTTTCGATACAAGTAATTCATCACATAACGAATGCCTGTAGGATCAATTCCCCAGCCCCATTTCGACTGTTCTAAATATGGATTTTGAATGCCGCCAAAAAGGGAGATTTCTCCTTCTACGGGAGTATTCGGTTCAGAAATACTGGACATATAGTAATTTAAGCCAATAAAATCAATCGATCCTTTGGCAAAATCTTCTGCATCACTGGATTGATTTTCTAGATCGATATTCAATGCTTGATATTGTTTCATCTTGTATTTGGGAAATTTTCCATTACACATGGCATCGACTTGGTAATAATCTCGGTCATTATCTAGGAAACTTTTTAACACATTGTCAGGCTGGCAATCATAAGAATAGATTGGATTCAGGCCAAAGACACAGCCAATTTTATTCTCTGGATTGATCTCACGTGCTAAACGAACGGCCTTCACACCAGCCAAAGTCATATTGTAGCCAATACGTGCTAAATCAACTGCTGGATTCTTCATCTCGCTATATTTTAAACCAGCAATCAAGTAGGTAAAAATATCAGATTGTTCGGTTTGCGGGTCAAGATGATTCATCTCATTAAATGTCATCCAATACTTGACCTTGCCATCATAGGCGTTAAGAACGGTCTCACAATAATGGAGATAAAAATCAAGCACTCGACGATTTTTCCAAGAACCATATTCGCGTACTAAATGGATCGGCAGCTCAAAATGATACAGCGTCACGATTGGTTCAATATCATTTGCTAGCAGCTCATCAATCACATTTCCATAAAAATCAATTCCTGCTTGATTAGGCTCTTGCTCATCACCTTTAGGAAAGATTCGCGACCAATCGATTGAGATGCGCAATGCTGTAAAACCCATTTCTTTGAAGAGTCGAATATCCTCTTTATATTGATGGTAAAAATCAATTCCTAAATGGGAAGGATAGTCTAACTTAGGATCGATTGTCTCAGTAATCGTGCGAGGTTCTTTATTTGAACCCTTTGTGACAAAATCCATAATCGCTGGTCCTTTACCATCTTCTTGCCAAGCCCCTTCACACTGATGGGCGGCGATACTGCCGCCCCAGAAAAAATCTTTTGTAAGTGTCATTTGTTTCTCCCTTCTATAGAATGACTGTCAGCAATTCGTCTGCTTGGCCATTACTAGCTGAAATAACATCAAGGTAATCATTGGAATTCGTTACAACCACGATGATCACTGGATCAAATCCCGCTTCTTCCACTTTGTCCGCTTGATATTTCGCCAGAATATCGCCCTTTTTCACTTCTTGTCCTTGTTCTACAAAGCCTTCAAAATACTTTCCTTCTAAATTTACTGTATCAACGCCAATATGAATCAGCAGTTCCACACCATTTTTAGTCTTGATGCCATAAGCATGTTTTGTTGGAAAAGCAACTGTTACTGTTCCTTCAACTGGTGAAATGATCACCTCTTCAGCCTGAGCTGGTAAGATACCGACACCTTTGCCTAATGCACCAGAGGCAAAGGCCTTATCGCTGACTTCACTCAATGGAATCGCTGTTCCTTCCGCAATTTTACCGATGCAGACTTGTTTCAATCCTTGGTTACTTTCTAATGCTTCGACTAATTCTTTTTCCTCTAATTCTTCTTCAGACTCTTCTTTTGGAATACCGACACCATATGCAACCGCGGCCGCTCCAACGAAACCAACGATGACACTGATTACCATCCAAATAAAATTACTCGTTCCGCCGGCCAAGTAAGTGGGTAAAGCTGCCAATCCCCAAACAAATCCCATTGTTTTAACGCCGGCCAATCCAGCGATTAATCCGCCAAGTCCCCCGCCAATAATAACGGCTAAGAACGGACGACGATATTTAACAAAGACCCCGAATACTGCCGGTTCAGTGATACCCATCAAGGCACTAAAACTGACCGTACCGAACATTTGACGTTGGTGTCCTTTCTTTGCACGTAGGAAATAACCAAACATAGCGCCACAAACCGCAATATCGGAAATCGTTGCCGCATGGTTGATGATTGGGTCATAGCCTAATGTTCCTAGGAAGTTCAACACGATTGGATAAGTAAAATTGGCTGCGCCTAGAACAATCAAGAATGGTTGGAAAGCCGCGTAAAGCATTACAACGATCCAGTTTCCGATTGTACTCATCAATACATTGAAGAACGCGTTCACACCGTCACCGATCAAAGTTCCAATTGGACCGAAAACGACTAAAATAACTGGGAAGGTTAACACCAACGATAGCGCCGGTACTAAGAAATATTGCAAGCCGCTTGGAATGATTTTTTTCAGATACTTTGTCACGATACTCAAGAACCAAACACCTAGCAAAATTGGAATAAAGGTATTGGCATAACCAATCGTTGGAAGGTTATAACCAAACAGTTCCAACCCTTTTGCTCCATCAATATTAGTGGAAAGTAGTCCCACCGCCAAAGCCATTGCCACATATTCGTTGAGTTTCATCCGTTTTGCCGCAGATGCCGCAATAAAAACTGGTAAGAAATGGAACACTCCACCACGTAATGTATCAAAAATCATATAAGTCGAACTGTCTTTCGAAACCAAGTCTGTTAATGAAATAATCGCCATGATCCCGGCGATCATTCCTGCTGCCAGCAAGACTTCAATAATCGAAGTCATCGTTTCTGAGATCATAACCAAGATCGATGAAGCAATTCCCTTGATTCCCTTTGCCCGTGGTTTTTCAAGCTCTTCACCATCTGGTTTCAAACCAAGCATCGCCATAAATTCATTGTAGACATCCGTAACATGTGTTCCGACAATGATTTGATACGCCACTTCATTCGAAACAACGTCAATCACGCCGTCTAAATTCTTAATTTCTTCGGTTTTCGCTAAATCACGATCCTTTAGGGTCAAACGTAAGCGAGTCACACAATGCGCGACCGCTTTGATATTATCTTTACCGCCGACTAATTCAATCAGCTGTTTATTTAATTTTTCATAACTCATTTTTTGTCCTCCATTCTTTCTGTGACACGATTAATATGAAGCATCAGATAGGTTTCCTCATTAACTGAGATTTCTAAGTTAAACTGCGTTTGCACATAGATTTTCATTTTTTGAACTGCTTTAAATGAATCTGGATATAATTGGCAGACTTGCTTATACAGTTCCAAGGTTTCTGAACCATCATTGAATATCTCGCCATCAATAATTCGCTGAACAAAATATTGTAAATGTGTCGTGAAGCGCATGTAATTCGTCGATTCTTCGTCCAAAGTTACATTGAAATGATGCTCTACGATTGAGACTAAATCCCCCAGTGTGCGCATCTCCAGTACATGATCCTTCTTGCTGTCGCGGCTTTCTTCCATATTGACGAAATGTAAACAAAGCGATACGGCCTCATCTTCAGGAAGCTGCAGCCCTTTTTGTTCCTCGATCATTTTTAGGGCTTTGAGTCCTACTTTGAAATAATCAGGATAAAAACGTTTTGTATCCCAAATTAAAGGGCTTTTGATGAACTGCTGCTTTTCTACTCGCTTCAACAAAAATTCCAAGTGGTCAAGAAGAGCCAAACTTAGATAATCACTTGCTTTGATGCCTAATGTTTCCTCTCCATAGGAAATAATATTACTGATCAAAAGAATGTCATTGGGATCTGAATGAGATAATAAATAGCTGAAATGATCCAACATATCAAAGGAATCGAGAATGTACATTTTTTCGACTTCCTCTTCCGCGATTTGCTGCCCTTTTTTCTTTTTGAAACCAATTCCTTTTGAAACGACGAAGACCTCATTTCCTCCCCGTTTCACCAATGCAACGTTATTATTTAAGATTTGGCTGATCTTCATTTTTTCCTCCTTTCCAGAAAAAAAACCCAAGAAAGTATACAAAGGGACCTTGGTCTCCTACTATACTTTCTTGAGTTCTGCCTGATTATTTTCAGTAACATACTCACAATCACCGCTCCAGCGCAGTGATCGGTCTTTTCTCTTATTTATTTTATAGTCCCATTCTAAGTGATGACCATATGAATGTCAACGCTTTCTTAAAATATTGTCATTTTCTCCTTTTTTATAAGACTTTAAAAAAATTAAAATACACTGTTATTTAAAGTGGCGACTGTCTTTCCTATTCGACACAACTAGCAAAAGTATCAAACAATGATACAATGGATACGAAGAAAATTGTAATCCAAGGTCACTTTATGAAAGTCATCCTTAAAAGAAAGGATCCGATGATGAATACTATCAGTTATGTTGTTTTAGCGATGCTTGTTCGATCGCCATTAACAGGTTATGATTTGAAACGTTTCTTGAATCTTTTTTGGGAGGCCCATCACAGTCAAATCTATCCAACCTTAAAAGAATTACGAAAACAAGAATTGATCGAAATTGTTGATATTCCAGATGGCAAGCGGAAAATCTATGACATTACTCCCGCGGGAAAAGATTTGGTAAAAGAGTGGGTCTTCACGAAAAGTCATGCTCCCTCGCAAAAGGACGAATTTTTGGCGAAAGTTTTTACGATTTCCGCCTTAGATCGAGATACATCGAAATTTTTGATTATGGAACGAAAACAGTACTATCAGGAACAACTAAACGAGTACTCAAAAGTCCTCAATAGTTTAAGCGACCTGAATAAAGAAGAACATCGCAAAAATTTTGGTCGTGAATTAATTCTAGAGCGGAAAATTCGGCTATGCAAAGAAGAACTTTCTTGGTGTGATTGGTCAGAAGCAAAAATCGAAGAATACTTCGCAGAATAATATATACTAAAGCAGATTTTTTATGATCTGCTTTTTCTGTTTTAAAATTGGTTTTACAGCACTTTTATTTTCATTATAATAGAATTGATAAATAAATAATATTTTAAAAAGGTTGGCTAAATATGAACTTTAATCAAAGTAAAAACAGACGAGGAATACTTATGGTCGTTGGTTTAGTATTCTTAGTGTGTTTAATTTTTAATTTGAATATCCACTTGACGGGTTTTAAGGATGATGGAGCTTTGTTCCTCAATCCTCTAAAAAATAAATTTGACGGTAATTTTCTTTCCTTTCTGATGTATCGTTACAACACATGGAGTTCCAGAATCGTCATTGAAATCTTTACTTTGATTGGCGTCACTGTGCCGATTGTCTGGAAACTATTGAACGCTGTCATGATGCTGATTGCTGCAATCTTACCTGCTTTTTTGATCAAACGGTATAAAGATATTCGTTGGACTGATCTGGTTTTATCCGCTTCACTATTTTTTACTTTTCCAATATCCTTTTTTAGTGAAACAGGCTGGGTCGCCACGTCAACAAACTACTTATGGGTCTATTCCTTAGGCTTAGTCTCAATATACCCAATTGTGCAGTATATTCGAAAAGAACATGTTCCACAATGGCTCTATATCTTAAGTGCCTTCACCACATTTTATGCCTCGAATCAGGAGCAAATGGCTTTATTAATCTTGGGCTTTTTATTGATTTTCGGAGGATATCTATTCACCCAAAAGCGTTCTTTTAAACCACTTTTGCCAACGCTAGGGATTAATATCTTTAGTCTGATTTTTGTCTTCACTGCTAAAGGAAATGATATTCGTTATGAGCATGAACTAAAAAACTGGTTTCCGGATTTTGAACAACTTTCTTATTTTAAAAGGATTGAGTTAGGATACTCTTCTACCCTGCGTCATTTATTTTTTGATAATCAAATCACTATTTTGCTTTTTACACTGCTATTGTTTGTTTTCACTATTACTCGATTTATTTATAGTAAAAAGTTCTCGCTTGTCGGGGTCGTTGGCTTATTTCCATTCATAATCTCACTTTTCTTTAGTCTAAATAGTTTCATCAATAATGGTAGGGTCGTACAAATACTAAATATGTTTAATCAATATGGAACGACATTTAGCATTTATGATCCTAAAACTTGGATTCCTGATATTATTTTGTCCATTATTCTTTTCACCATTTTACTGTCAATTATCTATTTGTTGGATTATCAAGTAGCAGCTTACCTGCCAATACTCTTTATCTGTGCAGCAATAGCCTCCAGATTGATTATGGGATTTTCCCCAACTATTTGGGCATCAGCGACTCGTACCTATCTTTTCACTTATGGATTGTTTATGATCTCTTTTCTATATATTTATACTCATAGTAAAGTTTTCAACGTGAGTAAGTTAGGGATGGTCTTAGTGACCACGGTTCTTGCTTTATATTCACTTTTTACTGCATTTGGGACACTTTAATAAAATTGGCGCACATCTTTCGTTAACGTTAGATGTGCTTTTTTTTGCAAAAATATATGTAAATTTATTTATGTAAATATTGACATAAATTCAATTCATGATTAAACTATTGAATGGAAAGTGGTGACTTAATGGAAAATTTAAATGAGAACATCGTTACAGAAAAGGAAAATGGTAAGGCCGCGTATGTCGTTGCTTTTGCCTGCATGATCGCCTTTATGGGGATCGGATTGGTGGATCCAATTTTGAATTCGATCGCCAGATCTTTACAAGCAACCCCTGCTCAAACAACACTATTATTTACAAGTTATATGATGGTGACGGGAATCGTCATGTTGTTTACTGGTTTTGTCTCTAGCCGAATTGGCATGAAGAAAACTCTGATGGTTGGACTATTTATTATTATTTTATTTGCACTTTTTGCTGGATTATCCAATACGATTGACGCGTTGATTTATTTTCGTGCTGGTTGGGGCCTGGGGAATGCTTTATTTATTTCCACAGCTTTATCAGCGATCGTCAGTGTTTTGATCGGTCAAACTGAAAAATCCATCATGCTTTATGAAGCAGCGATGGGGTTAGGGATGTCGATTGGCCCCTTAGTGGGTGGGTCTCTTGGCTCGATTTCTTGGCGCTTGCCATTTGCTGGTGTCTCCGTTCTGATGCTGATCTCCTTCTTATCAATCTTAATTATGTTCAAAGAACCAAAGGGTGAAAAAGAAAAAGTGGCCTTTTTCGCAGGAGTCAAAGCGCTGAGAAATCATAAACTGCGCTCTATTGGCTTAATTGCATTGCTTTATAACTTTGGTTTCTTTACCCTGCTGGCTTATGCCCCATTCCTATTGCCAAACTTTTCAGAAATGGAAATTGGGATGACCTTCTTTGGTTGGGGAATCTTACTGGCGATCTCATCAATTTTCTTAGCAACACGCTTTGAAAGAAAAATCGGGACCTTTTATACCTTGATGATTGGTTTTATCGGTTTCGTGATCTGCTTATTACTGATGGGAATTAATGCGGATCAGCCGACACTTGTTGCAGCTGCTTTAATTGTTGCTGGATTCTTCCAAGGAATCATCAACACTTTGATGACAACTATTGCTATGGAAATTCCTGGGATCAAACGCAATATCGCTTCATCAACATATAGTTTTGTGCGTTTCTTTGGCGGATCGTTAGCACCATTTGTTGCTGGATTAATTGGTGCGAAATTTGGCGGAAACTATACCTTTTTCTTTGCTAGTGCGATGGTCTTTATCGGAATCGTATTAGTGGTTGTTCATTCGCAGTATTTTGAAACAGCGGAAGAGGAAGAAGTTTAAGAAACTAGATTAAAAAAGCCCATCTGATCCTATTGCTGATCAGATGGGCTTTTTCTATCCCTTTTTTATTTGTCGAATCCTTTCAATATGCATGGTTAAATAAACTTCTTCCTGTAAGGAGGCGTTCAGTGTATGATTCTTTTTTAACGCGGTGATGATTTTTTCCGCACATTGAAAAGAATCTTGATATTGGTGGATGATGAGACGGATCATTTCTTCACTCATATCCATCATATCGATTCCCTTTACCTGACGAATCAAAAAATACTGCAGATGAGAAACCAGCCGTGAAAAAACGATTGAATTTTCATCAAGTGCAATTTGAAAGTGGTATTGGATGATCGCAATGATATCGGAAATGATTTTGGTAAAATTCATCGCTTGCTGAATAGAATCAAAGTTATTTCCATTATTGATAAAATGCATGGCGATAGCGGTAGCTTCTGTGTCTTCTAATCGAATGGCTAATTCTTGATAGATACGGCTCACAGCATGCTCTCCGATGCTAACTTCCGTCGGATAAAGCTGCTTGATATTCCAATGCAGTGGACTGACTACTGAGATGTTTTTCTTTTTTCTGTCAACCGCCGAAAAGATATGATCCGCTAATGAGATCAGCATACCCACGCCAAAATCTGTTTGAAGTTGTTCTTTTGCCTTCTTCAAAATACTGTCGCTTAAAATAATATAATCCAGCGGTATTTCATTGACTAATGCTTTCACCCGATCAATTTCACTTTCCTCCTGATTCTTTAACAGAAAAGTCCGTTCAATTAAAGATTTATTGACCTTATTTCCAGGATAGGACTTAAACCCGATACCATTTCCCATGACGACCATTTGCTGGCCTGACTCGTTATCAACTAACACAACATTGTTATTGAATTTCTGTCTAATTATCATCCGCTTTCCCCCACTGCCAATACTCCGAATAACGACCTCATCTGCTTTTTTCGGTAATGCTATCCGTTTAAAAAGATTCAACTTATCTAATAATACTGAATAGATCATTCTCCAAATCGATCGTTTCTGTTCGTTGATTTTTATCAACCGATTTAAACTGCTCTGAATTCGTCAAAACCACAAGAACCACATCATTCAATTGGTTAGAGCGGATTTTTGCTTTATCGAAAGTCAAGATTGTTTGGCCTTTTTCGATTTTGTCTCCTTGTTTGACCTTCAAATTAAACCCTTTTCCATCAAGTGTGACCGTGTCTAATCCCACATGGATCAGTATCTCCGCTCCTGTAGCCAGTGATTCAAGACCGATCGCATGCTTTGTCGGAAAGACGGCTTTCACCTCAGCATCAAAAGGTGCATAAATCGTTCCATCAGTAGATGAAATAGCAATCGTTTTACCTAAAATCTCATTCGAAAAAGTCGCATCAGAAATCGACTCTAATGGAACGATCTCACCAATGACAGGTGATTGAATCGTGACATCGCCAATCCTTAAATCAATCGGAGTAGTCTGCGCGTTTTTTTCCGTCCGTTCTTCTGGTTCTTCTTTTTCATTGAAGCGATTCATCAAGATGAACGTCAAGACCGCCGATACAACAATCGTGACAATCATTCCTACAATGATCCCGAAGAAGCCTTTTCCCATAAATGCAGGTAGTGACAGCAAACCTGGCATAACGAAACCATAACAAACACCACCCATGACGTTACTTACCGCAGCACCTACTCCACCTCCTATACAACCGGCGATCAGTGCACCGCGATACTTAATCAATACACCATAAATCGCTGGTTCAGTGATACCTAAGTAAGCGGGAACTACCGCTGAAAGTGCCACTTGTTTTTCTTCCGTTTTTTTCGCTCGAAAATAGATAACTAATGTTGCGGTTGCTTGCCCGATTGTACTCATCAGCGCCATCGCCAACAATTGCGAGCCTCCAAAGCTGGAAATTTCTTGTTGCATGATTGGATTCAATGCATGATGCATCCCTCCTAAAACAAGCAGTGCCCGAGTACTTCCAATGATCAGACCAGATAGCAATGGTGAAAAATCAATCAGCCACTTGACGCCAAGTGCAACATATTCCCCGGTATAATACCCTAGCGGAGCGAGCAGACACATAGCGATCGGAGCCGTAATAACCAATGAGAGCAACGATGAAAAGACCATATTAACCATTTCCGGGATCTTAGCATCAAAGAAACGCTTCACGTGTTTCAGCAACCAAACGGAGAAGATGATTGGCAATACCGAAGCGCTGTAATCGACCACCGCGATTGGGACAAAGCCAAAAATTCGAATAATTTGCTGTCCATCAGCGATGGCAAATGGATACATCAATAAACCGGCTAATGCTAGCGCCATATATTCATTTGTCTTAAACTTTTTGGCCGAACTCACCGCTAATAGAAATGGAAAGAAATAAAACATACAATCAGATAATCCATTAAAAAAGATGATTGTATCTCCATTTCCGTTTGCCCAGCCAAAATTGATCACCATGAAGATCAATCCCTTGAGCAGACCTCCCGCAATAATCGGTGGCAATGCAGGCGTTAAAATCGACGACAAGGTATTCAAAACATTGGAAATGCCTCCCTTCTTTTTTTCCTCTACCTCGACATTTTCTTCATTATTCATCGGTACTAGTTCATTAAATTCATTCGCCACTTTAAGAACTTTTCCACCCAAAATAATTTGAAATTGATTACCTTGCTGCTGTGTTCCTAGAACACCTGCCAATTCGTTGAGTGCGGTTCGATTCGCTTTACTCTCGTCTTTCAATTGAAGGCGCAGTCTCGTCATACAATTTGCATACGAGTGAATGTTTTGAGCCCCTCCTACTTCTTTCAAAATGGCTTCGGCCAATTCTCGATTATTCATTTTTTCCTCCTTATCCTAAACTAAAAGTTACTTTCCTACGCTTCTTGGATTTTGTTCTAAGGGATCTGTTTAGTTTTTACGCGGATTTTTTCCACATTCAAGACTGATCTCCCTCAATAAAAGTGTATAAAAATAGCCCAAAGAGAGTGTCCGAAAACACTTCTTCAGGCTTTGCCAGCTTTACCTGTAACGAATCCTACTAAATTAACATTTAATAGAGCGAGTTTTGCTTCTTAAAACTTTTTACTATTTTGTTAAACGGTCAAAGATAGATTGTTGAGATTTATTTTCCCATCACTTTGAGCATCTTTTTCGCCAGTGCTTCAATAATATAAATGCTGGGAATCTGAGTCGTCATATCGATTAAATATTCGTAAGTATCAATCATCTTATTTTCTTGCTGAACATAGTAGGCCAAGTTATAATCAGAAACTTTCGCTAACGGATTATTGCGGCTGTTCGTGATCGAAACTATTTTTGCCTCATTAGCCTTAATCAAAGGAATGCTTTTTAATAGAAATTCCCCCGATACAGAGAAAAAGAGAAAAACAGTTCCCGACGATACTGGCGGATTTAACGGAAACATCGGATTATCGACATTTACCGCAAACTTCCCAACTGATGAGAAATAGCGAGCAGCATAAACTGCCATTACTCCCGAATTTCCTGAACCAACGCAGATAATCATTTTTGCATCAGCAAGAACTTGTGCAACATTATCTAGTTTCTTCTGAAATTCTGCTTCCTTGGCACGTGCGAAAAAGGCTTCCGCTATGGAGATATCATTGATCGGCATCGTGTCATTTTCTTTATGCTCCTTTTTAAAAAGCAATTTGAACTCTGTAAACCCATTACATCCAACCTTCTTGGCAAAACGGGTGATCGTAGCTGTCGATACATGCGTCTCATTAGACAATTCTCGGATTGTCATGTAAGGAATCTTACTAGAATTTTCAAGAATAAAGTGATAGATCAGATAATCTAAATCATTAAACGTTGTCAGTTGTTCTACCGAAAACATAAACATCTCCTCCAGTACAATTTCACCTTAAATTGTACTGGTTGATGCCAATGAATGCAATCTGCAAAGAACGGTTGATACAAGCCAAGATGCTTTTTAAAGTCTAGCGCCATTTTCTTGAATCGTTTTTTGGAACCATGCAAAGCTGTCCTTTTTCAGGCGTTTCTTACTGCCATTGCCATAGTCATCGATATCGACATAGATGAATCCGTAACGCTTACTCATTTCATTGGAAGAACAGCTGACAATATCGATTGGACCCCAAGCATAGTAGCCACGAACATCTACGCCATCATAAATGGCCTCTTTAACTTGTCTTAAATGCTCTTCGTAGTAATAGCGACGGTAGTCATCATGAACGCCATCTGATTCCAATGTGTCAAACGCCCCTATCCCATTTTCTGTGATATAGATTGGGCATTGGTACCGGTCGTAATAATCATTCAAGGTGATCCGCAGACCGATGGGATCAACGGCCCAGCCCCAAGGACTCGCCTCTAAATTCGGATTAGGTAAAATAGAGCGATTATTATCGTTGGATTCTTTAGAAACAAGATTGGTGTAATAATAAGAAAAAGAAAGGAAATCCGCAGTGTTTTTAAGCGCTTCTTCATCTCCATCGTAAAACTTAATATCATATCCTTGTTCTTCAAAGAATCGGAAAGCATAATTTGGATACTTTCCTCGTAATAACACGTCCGTGAAGAAATATTCCATTTGCGCATGCAGCATCGTTCCTAATGCATCTTCCGGTTTCGTCGAAGCAGGATAGACTTTGTCTGCAAAAACCATCATTCCAATCTCAAAATCGGGATTTATCGACTGTGCCGCTTCTTTCACTTTCGCACTGGCGACCATCATATTATGTAAGCCTTGATATTTAGCTTCCATTAAGTTTTCAACACCATCTTCAGTAACACCGATATTACAAAATGATTCGTACGTAATCAGATTGATTTGATTCACAACGATCCAATACTTCACTTTGTCTTTATAACGCTCCAACACCGCTTTACAATACTTAACAAAATGATTGATGACTTCCCGTGAATACCAGCCTTGATAATGAGTCGTTAGGTAAATTGGCATCTCATAATGAGAGAGCGTGATCATTGGTTCCATTCCATTTGCGAGAATCTCGTCAAATAACTGATCGTAGAATTTTAACCCTGCTTCATTCGGCTCTTCCTCGATCCCATTAGGAAAAATACGCGACCAGTTAATTGATGTACGAAACGTATTTAAGCCCAGTTCCTTCAATAGTTTTAAATCATCTTTATACGTGTGATAAAAATCAATCCCGCGCAATTTTGGAAAACTTTGAATCTTTCCATCATTGATTTGTTTGACAGCCTTTTCAATAAATTCTGAAGTTATCTCGCCTTCCATTCTTTCTTCAGGAGGAATATCTGATACATACTCATTAATATCAGAAACATTTAAACCTTTCTCACCAACATCGTAAGCACCCTCCGATTGATTGGCAGCAATCGCGCCACCCCATAAAAAGTTTTTTGGAAACTCGCGTTTATTTTTTTTCATCCTTCTCGCTCCTTTCTTGATTAACTAAAGTATAGCTAGCGAGAGGGCAATATGTAATCCCTTTAGCGCTTTCAGTCACAGGAAACACAGGATGATTCTTGTGACAACTCTGATACATGTTGTGACAACTCTGATACATGTTGTGACAACAAAAAAGAGTGCAGTGAATCCACTGCACTCTCGAAAACTATTTTAATTTACTTGCCGCTTCTTGATCTAAAATCACTGTCAAATTAGGATGCAGGCGCAGAATAGATGCTGGTACATCTTCTGTGATTGGTCCTTCTAAAGCCTGTTTAATAATCTCCGCCTTCTTTTCACCATTGGCGATCAGGACTAATTCTTTGGCAGCCAAAACGGTTTGAGCGCCAAAAGTTACCATCTCTTCTCCTGGTGTATGCGGACTCGACTCATCAATCAACTTGTACAGTTCATCTCCTTGTTTGATCGGCACGCGATAAACGCCGTAATCAAAGGACGTGAACTCCGGCATATTGCCGCAAAAATGACCGTCACCGCCGATCCCCATCAACACAAGATCTAAACCGCCATCTTCAGCGATTTGGCGATCATAATCTTGATAGTTTCCTACATCCAGTACTTCGATATTTTCTTCTTCAATTCCCAACGGGTTGAACAACTCTTCGGTTAATGCTTGCATTGTCAGTCCGTATTCTTGATCCTTCAAAGTAATCTCATCAAAGTTATAAAAATGCGCCAAGCTTTGGTCGAAGAATACTTGGTTTAAGCGTTCTGCTAAAATCTCATAGGCACGTTTCGGTGAAGAACCTGCTGTCAAAGCTAAGTTTACACGTCGATTTTCGGCCCATTTCATTAATACAATGTCTGCCGTAATTTGGCTCAAAGTTTCATAATTTTCTGTTACCAATAATTTCATTTTTACACCTGCCCTTTTCTTTTAATGATAGCACAAAAAAATGAAAGGGCTTCCTGTTTTTTTGAAATAGGAGACTAAGAAACTTTTTCTTTTACCGGCATTTTTAAGATACAATTCTGCGGACAAACCTCTACGCAATCACCGCAATCAATACACAGATCCGGATCAATAACCGCCACATTATTTTCAATCTTGATAGCTTTTTGCGGACAAGCCTTCACACAACGATTGCAGGTAATACAACCGACATCACAGATTTTCCGCACGCCTCCGCCTTTGTCCTGATTCGAACAGGCGACAATTGATGTATTTTCTGCTGGCAGCATCTTGATCAAATTTTTTGGACAGGCCGTGATACATTTCAGGCAGCCGACACATTTGTCCGGATCGACTTTAGCAACGCCGTCGACAATATGCAGCGCATCATACTCACAAACCGCTTCACAATCGCCGAAACCCATACAGCCAAAACGACAATCCTGCGGACCTCCAAATAGTTGATTTGCTCCATAACACGTCGTGGTTCCTGCATAATCCATTTTGCTATTAGTAAATTCACAGGTGCCATTACAGCGCACGAACGCTGCGACTTTCTCCACCTCGCCGACCTCCACACCCAAAATCTCCGACAAGGCTTGACGGGTCGTTGCACCGCCTGGAGTACAATTGGTTGCCCCGGCATTTCCCTCAGCCATTGCTTTGGCATAGCCGTCGCAACCGGAAAAGCCGCAAGCTCCGCAGTTGATCCCTGGCAATGCTTCTCGTAATGCTTCTTCTTTTTCATCAACAGGTTTATGGAAAATGATCGTCGCGAGTGAAAGAATGACACCAGCGATCAATCCCATTGCACTAACGATGCCGATGGGTATCATGATTTCTGTCATTAATTTCACCCCCCTACTGGAATAATCCTTCTGCCAAACCGGCAAAACCTAGAAACGATAATGAAACAATTGCTGCAGCGATCAACGTAATCGGCAATCCTTGGAGCGACTCAGGAATATCATTACCCTCTAAGCGCCCACGTACGCCGGCGAAAATTACCATCGCTAATAGAAATCCGATCCCCGCCGCGAATGAATTGACCATTGATTGCATAAAGGAATAGTTTTTTGAAAAATTTAAAATCGTTACACCTAATACCGCACAATTTGTGGTGATCAACGGCAAATAAATACCTAAAGCATTATATAGTGGTGTCATATAGCGTTTCATGACAACCTCCACCAACTGTACCAAGGCCGCAATCGTCAGAATGAAGACGATTGTCTGCAAGTAATCCAAACCTAACGGCACCAGCAGCGAATCATAGAGCGGATAAGTCACCAAGGTTGCCAATACCATTACAAATGTAACTGCCAGCGACATTCCGACTGCCGTATCCAATTTTTTTGATACTCCCAGGAACGGACAAATACCTAAAAACTGAGATAAAACAAAATTATCCGTTAAAATACCAGCAACTAAAATAGTTACAAAAATCTGCATTACTGATCACCCGCCTTTTCATCACAGACGATCGTACAGGCTTCCGCAATCGGACAAGCGGTACAATCAATTTCCTTAGTTTTGCGGTCGCTTAATTTATTGGCCAGCATGACCAGCATCCCAAAGATAAAGAAGCCTCCTGGCGGCAACAGCATGATTGTCATTGGCGGAATCACACCCGCTGTTATTGGAAAGCCTAAAAACGTACCGCTTCCCAACAGCTCGCGAATCCCTCCCATACAGAGCAGCGTCATCGTGAATCCGACACCCATCCCTAGTCCATCTAAGGCTGAATGAAGAACCGTATGATCCTTGGCATAGGCCTCCGCTCGGCCAAGAATGATACAATTCACCACAATCAACGGCAAGTAGATCCCTAATGTCGCATCTAGCGCCGGTGCTAAAGCCTTCACAACTAATTGAACGACTGTTACAAACCCAGCGATGATAGTGATAAACGCCGGAATTCTGACTCGATCAGGAATCACTTTCCGCAGAAGGGAGATCATGACATTGGAACCTAAGAGCACTACTGTCGCAGCGATCCCCATCCCTAGTCCATTCAAGGCAGAAGTAGTTACCGCCAAAGTAGGACAAGTCCCCAGAGTTAACCGCAGAACCGGGTTTTCGGTGATTATTCCCTTGCTGAAAATGCGCGATGCTTTTTCTTTTTCCATCTCTTCTCCCCCCTTATTTCTCTGATTTAGCAACTTGTTCAAATAGGACAAGTGCTTCTTTGACTGACGCAGCAACCGCATTGGAAGATTTGGTGGCTCCGGTAACTGCTTCGACCTGATTTTCGCCCGATGGGTCATTCTTCACAACTTCTAATGATTCATTGAGACCCGCAAACTGGTCAACAAAATCCTTTTTCGTAACATTTTGTCCGAGTCCTGGTGTTTCGTTCGAAGCATCCAAAACATCTACCCCGACGATTTTTCCTTCCTTGACTGCACTCATGACACTGACATCGCTACCATACCCATAGGCTTTAGTCACGAAAAGATACCCTAATGTCTTGCCCGATGAATCCAGTGCCTTATAGCCCTGATTTTCTCCGGATACTTTGACCTCTTTGAAATCTTCTGCCTTGATCAACTGACTCATCACACTTTGAGTCTGATCCCACTCCTGTTTTGCGATGCGCTCTTTAAACACGGAGCGTGTCCCCGCAACGGCAAAGGTAATTACCAAACAAATAATAAACAGGCAAAGGGCATCCGTAAAAATGACTTTAGAGCTGGCTCGTCTCATTTCACCTTCGCCCCCTCACCAAAGACCTTTGGAATCGTCAAATTCTCAATATGAGGAACAAGAATATTCATCAATAGAATGGCGTAAGAAACTCCTTCCGGCAGTGCCGCAAAGAAACGAATCAGAACAGTGATGATTCCGCAGCCAATCCCAAAAATAATCTTGCCATTTCTTGTAATAGGAGATGTCGTATAGTCGGTCGCCATAAAAATCGCTCCCAGCAATAATCCGCCAGACATCATTTGATACAATGGATCGCCTCCTAGCAAGGTGGAAAAGAGAACCACTGTGCCGATAAAGCAAAGGGGAATGATCGGTGAAATTACCTTTCTGGCTACTAAATAGACGCCGCCTAGAAGCAAAGCCAAGGCGCATGTTTCACCTAAACTACCTGCTCGGATTCCTAAAAACATATCTAGCAATGAAGGAATTTTTTGCCCTGTTTGAGATGCTGAAAAATAAGTGGCTGAAGAGATGACATCCGGCCGAAACATATAATAGTTTAGCGGCGGCTGCCAAGTACTCATTTGAGACGCAAAGGACATCATCAGAATAATACGGGCCGTAATCGCCGGATTGACGAAATTTTGACCGACACCGCCGAAAAACTCCTTCACGATCACAATGGCGATCACACCGCCTAAAATAGCCATCCAAAAAGGCAATGTAACCGGCAGATTCAAGGCTAGTAAAATCCCTGTAACAACAGCCGTCAAATTATGAATCGAGTCTGGCCGTTTTAAAATTTTTCTTGTTAAATACTCGCTGATGACACATGCGGCCACAGTAACAATGATCAAGATAAGAGCACGAAAACCAAATATAATAGTAGAAGCAATGATTGCCGGAACCAACGCGATGATCACATCCAGCATGATACTCCGGCTGCTGCGGCCGCAATGGAGATGCGGCGAGATGGAAACAGGTAATTTGTTCATTTGGCAGCCTCCCTTTCTAACTGTTTTGCTCGTTTCATGGACTGAACCAGTCGGCGGCCAGCAGGACAGACGAAGGCGCAACAGCCGCATTCCATACAAGCGGATACATTAAGCTTCTGCAGACCAGCGACATCATTGTTTCGTGTACAGCGTTCGATCTGGACCGGCAGCAAGGACATCGGACAAGCTTCCACACAACGACCGCAGCGAATACATGGCGATTCTTCCGGCAAACGCTGCGCCTTTGATAAAATCGTAATGGCGTTCGTCTGCTTCGTGATCGGCAGCTCCGTTGAAAATTGCGAGATTCCCATCATCGGTCCGCCCAAAATTATCTTGCTCGGTTCATCAATCAACCCGCCGCAGAATTTTATAACATCTCCGATCGGTGTCCCTACAGGAACGACCACATTTTTCGGCTGAGCGATATTTCCGTCTACCGTTATCCTTTTATGCGTTAAAGGCATGCCGATTTCGATATACCGCTGCAAAAGCGAGATTGTCGAGATATTCATAATCAAACAGCCGACTTCAGACGGTAATTTTCCTGGCGGAATCTTGCGTCCAGTTGTCGCATAGACCAGCATTTTTTCCGCTCCTTGCGGGTAAAGCGAAGGAATCTCCATCACATCGATCGTCGGATCGAGATCTGCAAGTTCATTTAGATGATCCCGCAGTCTTCTCAGACCTTTTGGTTTATTGCTTTCGATCCCAACAACACCATGTGCGATATTCAAATGCTTCATTACAGCCTGCATACCGGCAATAATTCGATCAGGATACTCCAAACTTTCTCGATAATCCGATGTAATAAAGGGTTCACATTCCGCGCCATTAATCACTAAGGTATCGATCGGCGCCTCTTTGCTGACATTCAATTTCACGTGCATCGGAAAACCTGCCCCGCCGATCCCAACGATCCCGCTTTCACGTGCGGCCTTCAAAAGGTCTTCCTTTGAATGGATTTCGATCGGACTTGGTTCCGGAAATTCAACCGGCAGGCCATCGCTTGCAATATGAATCGCATCGCAAGTTTGACCATTTGCCAACAAGATAGGCTTGATCCCCTTCACCTTGCCGGAAACAGATGCATGAATCGGTGCCGAAACAAATGCTTCTGAATCAGCGATGACTTGACCGACGGTGACAACGTCCCCTTTCTTAACCGTTGGTTTGCAGATCCCTCCAATATGCTGCTGCATTGGAATGGTAACCAATTTAGGCGGCTCCATAAAAACGCTTTCAAATTCTGCCGTGTTTTTATTATGAGGGACTTTGACACCTCCTTTAAATTTTGCGATTGCTTTCGTTAATGTATCCATAGACAAACCTCCCCTGTGATCAAACGGACTCGTTCATGTTAATTATCCATTTGAGACCACTTGTTTTCAATGCCAGCAACCAAATCTACGACCCTAAATACTCGAAAAAAGAAAAATAAAAGACCTGCTTATCCACTTGCTCCTTTGGATTGAGTGATTCAATTGAGATAATTCTAGCGATTCAGAATAATTAATTCACAAAGTATTTCGTTCGTTACTGATCCAATTTAATCAGTAAACTCCTATATTTATGATAGCATAGTGAAAAACAAATGTAATTAACTTTCACAAAGTTCGTCAAAAAAAGCGCCTAGTTTTGAACCGACCTCCAAAAGACAGATTTTTAGTCTACCTTTTGGGGATCACCTCATTTCCTAGGCGCTTTTTCTTGAGCTTGCTTTATGGTGTATTTGAAATCGTCCATTGCAACGTGGTTTTATAATTTCCTATTTGTTTCGGTGTGTTTTTTGGAACGAAAAGTTGAAATTGATTTAGCGGCATCTCGACATAACCTGAGGCGGTCGTATTGGAAAGATTCACTAATACTAGCTGTTCATTTGGTATCATATGGATCATTTGATTTGCGATCGAAGAATAGTTTTGAAAATTGGTGCTTAAGGCTCCTAAAGCAATATCAAGTCTGGCATTAGACAAGTTCTTTTGTCCGCTTGTCCAGTTATTTGATTGTGCGACTTTTAATTGCCAAGCCTTTGCCGTAGTACGTGTATCATCAATTCGAATCGTCCCGGTTTGCAGAGGATTGGCACTGTTTCCACCAACATATGCATTCCAGGTTTCATCGGCCTTTGTTTGGATTGGATGTGTACCAAAGTTTAAGTTGCCCGGCAGCAGTTCACTCTTCATAGCTAGGGAACCAGCGGAGAAATAAATATTCGTATTGCCGCCAAAGTTGCTTAATAGTTGAATCGTCAGATCGTCTGTCTGTACGATCCCGCCACGAATCGCGGCCGTATAATCTTGCGCCAAACCCGCTGGACTTGTCACAAATGTCGGGATTGAGACATTGGTCGAACCTAAGATCGATGCGGAAACTAGATTTGTACTGATCGCTGAATTGGGATTACCTAAAGAAGTAATCAAACCGTCTACACTCGATAGTACAGATGTGAGAATTGCACCGATTAATCCAAGCGGCAGTGTATTAAGAATATTTTTCAAATCCATCAATCGATTGGATAAGGTGCTAGTTAAGATCGGTAATAATCCCTGACTGATATTTACTCCTAACAAGGTAGCCGATAGCTGTTCTGTCGCAATCGGCAGATTATGATTGCCATAGTTTTCATTTTTCAAATTATTGATCGCCTGATTGAGACTATTCAAGGGCGCCTGTAACGAAGGATTTAATGGCAGTAATGTAGTTATCGTAGTTACTAAGGTTGACAGCAGACCTAAAACACCTGAGAGCGGCAGATCCGCTAATGGGATTGTGACGGTCGTGGTAACGGTGGCTGTCCCATTAGGTGTTACTTTTCCTGAAAGCGGCGATGGAACTGAGATCAACGCATATTTTTTCCCGGTCTTGATCAATCCAACACCCGTTGTAGTCCCATTGACGGTAAACGTCACTGGTTTTTGACTGACATTTAAGTACGGTGCCGCTGCCGTGGTCCCACTATTGTTATTCACCTGTGTATTAGCAAATAAATCAATTGAAACCGCACTGACTATAATATTAGAACTTGTTAGAAAAAGAAAAAATGCGAATACTGTAATCCAGATTTTTTGAAGCAAACGAGACCGCGTTTTCTTCATTTTACTTCCCCCTTCATTCTCCGTTATTTTGAACCTGTCAAAAATTTCCAGCACGAGAAAATAATAGATTAACACTATTTCAAACGAACAAAAAATAACTTTTTTTGGTGAGCAAACAGCACCTATTCCCGCTGAAGATCGCTGTATTCCATTGCCTTCTCTACCCATTAAACATGGAATTGGAAAATGTGAAAAATGTTTTGCTTAACTGTGAAGAAAGCGTGAGCAATTTTATGGCAATTTTTTTAAACAGCGCTATATAATGCCGACATAAGCTTCAAACTCTTTTCTGCGCAGGAAAGAAATGCTTTGTTTTGAATTTGAAAACGTTCCGCTGAGGACGGGGAAAGGAGGAGGCAATTGAAGAAACAGATTGTAATCCTTTTGAGTTTTCTGTCGCTCTTCGTTGTTCTTTCTTCACAAACCGAAGCTACCGTCACTGATGGCAAGGTGCAATATTATTTTGAAAGCAGTACCGCCAACACGGAAAATTCTACCAGCAGTACAAGTTCCGAATCACAAACGACCAATAGTTCTACAACAACGAACAGCACAAATGATTCAAGTACCACAATGGAATCTGATACAGGCAAAGGAACGTCAGGCAATAATTATTCTAACGGTTCTCCTGGTTCACCTTCCAACGGCGGCAAAATATCAAGTTCTGGTATTTCCCGCTATTTGCAAACAAATGATCAACGAAATCTATTCTTAAGCATCATTGGATAGCGTAAAATATTTTGTGTAAATAGAATTTTTGAGTAGAAAAAAAGAAAGTCCAT